>NZ_MDEJ01000051.1 GCF_002940065.1 Xanthomonas populi | reverse complement strand
CGCTGATTTTTTGAAGGTATGGTCATCATCCAGTGCGTGTCACCACGGCTACGACTTGGTTGTTCGAGGTGCCCATAAGTGAATACTTAGGCCACGAGGTCATCTGGGGACAACTGAGGTTCGCCCTCAGCTTGGTGCCGCTTGTCCGAATCGAACGGACGACCTACTGATTACAAATCAGTTGCTCTACCGACTGAGCTAAAGCGGCAATGTCGTACTTCTCTTGCTTAAACCGTGTTCGACTCGCCTCGCAGTCTACACGCTGGCGAGCCTAAAGCCTTGCCTTGCTTAGCTCTGGGTCCTACTGACACAACAACCCCGTCCGAGTTACAAAGCGGTTGCTCTACCAACTGAGCTATGCCGGCAAAGCCAGGCGCGTTGCGCGCCGGTGCGCATTCTAGCGCAGCGCGGCGCAATCTAGCGGCCGCTGACGCGTCGCACCTGCAGTGCCCTGCAATGTGGTGATCGCGACCGTGCTGCGCACATCGATCCACCAGCGCGATTGCCCGGTGCCGCTGGGCATCAGCTGCGCTGGGAACCCCGCACCGACCAAACTGGCCTGACGCCGCTCGGCCCGCTCACGGCTTTGGTACTGCCCCAAGGCGACTGTGTTGTCTTCGCCCTGCGCGATCACGTAGTAGTCGCCGAGGCCGGCTGCGGCAATACGCTTGACCAGCGCCTGCGTCGCCGCGCGATCGCCCACGCTGGGCAGCATCACCCGGAACGTACGGACCCCGGCATCCTTGTCCTCGCGCACGCTGGTGCGCGTGGCCTGACCACGAATACGTGCCAGCGCGGCATCTGCATCGGCGCTGGCCGGATATGGCCCTAGGCTGGCGCAGCGTTCTGGTGCAGGAGTCGGCACCGTTGCCAATGTCTTTAGGGCAGCCGCCACAGCAACCTCGGCAGGTTTCGGAGCGACCTTGGCTGTCGCCGGACTCTCGGGCGACGTCGGCGCTGTTTCGGCCACTGCGGTGGCAGCCGAAGCTGTCGAAGGTGCCGCCGCCGCTTGTTCCGTTGATGTCTCAGCTGCTGCCGGTGCCGGTGCAATCGACGTCGCTGCCGGCACGGCGGAGGGAGTTGATGGTGCCGCCACAGCCTGTCCCGATATCGCCGCCGCCGCCTCTGCTGCGATGTTCGGCAACACCTCCAGCCGCGCCACACCTGCTCGCTGCGCAGGAGCAGCCAACGCTGCCGGAGCCGGCTGCAACGCCCACCACAACGCCACTCCGGCATTGAGGATGATCAAGACAACGATGAGCGCGCGTACATACATGCGATGGACTCTAAGAGTGGCTAACAACACCTGGCGAGAGCTCGTTGACTCAACGCGAACGGCAGGCAGTGACCTCAGTGTACGAGCGCTTCATCGCGATTCCGAGCACCGGCCGACCACCTCGCAGCTACGCATCGTTTCGACAGCAGCCTCAAGGCGCAGACGCAGACCTCGCCCAAATCGCCAGCCCGTCCAGCACCAGCGCGGCGCGGAACGTGGCATCCGGCAACAACGGCAGCAACGGTGGCGCGCCGCCGCCGTGCACCAGCAAGCGCACCGGCACGCCCAGGCGACGTTGCGCGTGCTGCAGGCTGCGCTCGATCAGCGCCACCGCCGCACCATCGCAGCCGGAGGTCAGCGCATCGTCGGTGTCGTTGGCCAGCTCCACATAGCTGCCGCCGCTGGCAGGCAACTGCACCGCGCGCGCATGCAGCGCTTCGCGCATCGTGGTCGGCGAGGCGGCGATGCGCCCGCCATGGTGTTGCCCATCGGCGCCGAGCACATCGATGGTCAACGCGGTGCCCACGCCGGCCACCAGCACCGGTGCGTCGCCGCGTGCGCCCAGCAGCGCCAGGAAACGATCCACCCCGAAGCGGCTCGGGTCTGCATAGGCAATGCGGATGCCGGCGCACTCGGCCGCAGTACGCACGATGCGGACCTGCTCGAAGCGCTCGCGCAGGCAGGCGATCATCCGCCGCGTCAACGCCGGCGCAGCCACGCTGGCCACATGCGCGATGCGCCCGGTCGGCAACGCCAGCAGCGCGGCCGCATCCATGGCCTCAGCGCCGTGCGGCCACGCCTGCACATCGCCAGCACTGTTGTGGTGCAGCGGTGCGGATTTGAACCGCGAATTTCCCAGGTCGAACAACCACTCGCTCATGCAGGTCTCACGCTCACTTCTCCGGAGTGGAACAGGCGCACCGTCTCGTCCAGTTGCACCCGCAGCGCGCCGTCGGCAGCCAGGCCGAGCACAACACCGTGATGCCGGGTGCCGGCCTCTTCGACCTGCACCGCGCGGCCACGCAATACATCCAATGCCGCATAGCGACTCAGGAACGGGGCCAGTTCCTGCGCCTCGAACAGGTCCAGCGCCGGCAACAGCCCGGACAGCACCGCAGCCACCACGGTATCGCGCAGCACCACGCGGCCGGCCAGGGTATCCAGATCCACCCACGGTTGGTCGATCACAGCGGCGGCCGCAGCGGGCATGTGCACGTTCAAGCCCAGCCCGATCACCGCACGCGCATTGCCGGCCATCTCGCCGCCGCCTTCGATCAGCAGGCCGCCCAGCTTGCGCTCGCGCGCCAGCAGATCGTTGGGCCACTTCAGCCCGACATCGGCAAAGCCGCAACCGCGCAAGGCTTCGGCCACTGCCACACCCACAGCCAGACTCAGCCCGGCCAGCTTGCCAAAACCACCGCTGAAGCGGCGCGAGGCCGACAGATAGATGTGCGCGCCCAGCGGCGAGGTCCATTGGCGGCCGCGTCGGCCACGTCCACCGGTCTGACGCTCGGCCAGCAGCACCGCTACGCCCTGCGGCGGCGGCGCACGCGCCAGCAAGCTGGTGTTGGTCGATTCCAGCGTCCAGGCGACATCCAATGCGGCCAAGCCCGCCAGCGCGTCGGTCGACATCGCCGCACGCATCCGCGCAGCGTCCAGCAGATCCAGTGGCGCCGCCAGACGATAGCCATCGCCGGCCCGCCCCTCGATCTCTACACCGGCTGCACGCAAATTTTGAATGCGTTTCCACACTGCCGCACGAGTCAAACCGGCATCGCGCGCCAACGCATCGCCGGATAGCCGGCCGCTCGCAAGTTTGGCCAGCAACGCGCGGTCATCCACGGCAAGTCCCCAAATCGATCCATGAAAGTATGCGCCAAGCCCACCCAGGCGCCCAGCGCGGCTTGCGTGAGGGAGTGAAAAGCACGTTATGATCAAAGGCTGACGCCGCTTGCCCTGGATGTGGACGATGCGCCGAATCACGGTTTGCCTGCTCTTGTTATTGGCTCCGCTTGCCGCCCTGGCAGCGGACCAGCTGCGTGATGGCGACCATGAGAGCTGCGTCAGTGCCAATTCGGCTGCGCGCGGCAGGACGCCGAATGGCGAAGCCGCTGCACCGGCACGCAGCAACGCACACAAGCCTGCGCCGGCCACCGGCGGTGGTGGCAGCGACGGTGATTCGTTGTTCCCACGCATGCGCATGATGCCGCGTTGGCACAGCTTTCTGCCGGGCATGTTCCGCTGATCCAGTGGCTGTTGCGCTGGCTGCGCCGGCCGCCTCTCGACATTGCTGATGCGTTATGGCTGCCGGTCTGCACCGGCTGCGCCTGGGTCGCCGCTCTCGATCCGCCTCGCCAACAACGCCTGCGCGCGCTGGCCGCGCAGTTCCTGCAGCAAAAAACGATTTCCCCGGTCGAGGGGCTGCAGCTGCATCCGCACGATCATGTGCTGCTGGCGGCCACCTGCTGCCTGCCACTGTTGGAAATCGGTGAGGCAGGCTGGCCCGGCTGGTCGCAGTTGATCGTCTACCCGGATGCGTTCTGCGTGCAGCGCACGCATATGGATGCTGCGGGCGTGATGCATGCATGGGACGACACCTTGATCGGCGAGGCCTGGGAGCAAGGCCCGCTGATCGTCAGTTGGGCCGATGTACAGGCCGATCTGGACGACCCGCAGGCCGGCTTCAACGTGATCGTGCACGAGATGGCGCACAAGCTCGATGCATTGGATGGCGCACTCGACGGCACACCGCCGCTGCCGCGCGATGCGCAACGCGCGTGGGCACGCGATTTTCAGCAGGCCTTCGATGCGTTCTGCCAACGCGTGGGTGCCGGTGAAGATACTGAAATCGATCCGTATGCCGCCGAGGCACCGGAGGAATTCTTCGCGGTCGTCAGTGAGTATCACTTTTCCGCACCGCAAGTGATTGAGTGCGTCATGCCGGATGTCGCTGCGCAGTTGACGCGTTTTTATGGGCCTTCGCCGTTCGCTTCGTCGTCGGCGCAGCGCTGATGTTGCGATGCCATCACTCGTTACTTGCGATTGTCGCAATGCAACCATTTCGCGCGCATTGATCGCACGCGTTCTGGGCGAATTGAAAACAACGATACGCAACATCGTACAAGTGTCAAATCGGCACTGATGGACGTCTGCAGCGCACTGTCGCGGACTCAGACCAGCCCAAGATCGCGCGGCTTGGCACCGGGAAACACTCGCTCCAACTGCGCAGGCGACAATCCCCTCAACCGACGTGATAGACCACCGAACAGACGACGGTAATTGGTGAGCACAGGATAATCGCGGTTTTGCATCAGCTGCGCCTGCGCAATGGCCGCCTGTTCGCCAGCGATACGACCACCCTGCACGCTACCACCCAGCACCCAGTACGTGGTGCCATGCCCGTGATCGTTGTCCTTGCTGCCGTTCTTGCGAAAGATGCGGCCGAACTCGGACAGCACCACCGCCAAGGTGTCCTTCCACGCCGTCCCCAAGGCGTCGGCATACGCCGCGAGCCCTTCGCCCAGATTGCGCAGATTGTTCGCCAAGCCACCTTCGACATTACCCTGATTGGCGTGCGTGTCCCAGCCGCCGACATCGACGAATCCCAAGCGCTAACGCTCGCGCATCAAGCTCGCCATGCGCCGGCTTTCGTCGGCGAAAGTGCGCGCGCTGGCGGCGCCGCGACCGGCCTGCTCCCTTTCTTCGCGCAGCTGCGCGGTCACCTGCTGACGCAACGCCAGACCTTCGCGCGCGGCCGACGCCAGCGGCGTTGCGTCGTACATCTGCGACAGAATCTGCGCCTGACGCGCATCCAGACCACCTTTGCCTATCCCCTGCAACGACAGGTTGGGCAGGTCGCCGCCACCTTGAAACGTCAGGGGCAACGAATCGGTAAACGCAATTGCCGGCACTCCGCTGAGCACCCCCGGAAAACGCGCCATGAAACCGGATCGATCATCGCGGCGCTGCCGGCCGGCTTGACCCGATTCGATATCGTCCTGGGTTTCGAAATGACTGCGCGACAGATCGTCGGTGCCGGCAAACGGCACAAACGCCAGTTGCTGGCGTTGCCATAGCGGCAGCAGCGCATCGCGCATCACCGGGTTGAGACCACATTGCGCATCCAACGCGACGGCGCTCTTTGGATTAGATGCATCCGGCCGCGCAATCGCCAAGGTCGGGCGCGACTGATAATAAAAATCGCTGGCATGCGGCACCAATAGATTCTTGCTGTCGTAACCATCGCGTGGAAACACCACCAGCATGCGCGCACTGGCGCGTGGCGCGGCGAACAGGCGACCGGACCACGGCAGGCTCGCCGCCGCTGCAGAGGCAAGCAGAAATTGACGTCGTTGCCTGGTGCACTCCTGCGGCGATGACCGCTCGGCGATTGAGGAATCAGCGGCCGTTAAATCAGCGATAGTTGAAGTCGGGCGATGACAGCAGGAACCCATTCCATTGCGCCGGCGAACGCGCCGGGCTCATTGCCTCACGCGTTCCGCTGGAAAGCGATGGCTCAACCCAGCGATACGCTGGACGCGTATCGATTTGCGTCAGCGCCGGAATTGGCGTGTCGTTATCGCCATCGAAGCGAAGCAGTTGCTTCGGTCCGCCGCCCAGCGAACGCGTCACCTTGAAGCGTCGCGCCAGGTGCCCGGAGCTGGTCCATGCCTGCGATTGCAGCGACCAACCATCGGCTGTGATGCGCCCGAACACCGGCTCGCCAAGTTGCTGCACCCAGCCCACCATCGGCGCGGCGTTGACCACTGGTTGATCCTCGTAGGCCAGCCGCCTGGCCGAGACCACAAGCCGATTCGGATGCTTAAACTTGCGCGGTTGCGCCTGCGCAAATTCCGGCGCCTCCAGCATGGTCTGCATCACCTTGGCGATGTCGCCGTCGCTGCGCTGGAAGGTGCTTGCCATGCGCTCGATCAGCGCGATAGGCGACTTATCGCTGACGAAGTACTCGGCCAGGCGTTGCGACACAAACTGCGCACATGCCGGTTGTCGCGCCAATAGCTGCACTGCACGTTCCATCTGATCCAGACCGCCACTGGCGATGCGTTGGCCCAGCAAGATCTTCTCGCCGGGTTGATGGCGCACACGATTGAATTCGAACAAGCCCTTGCGCACCACCTGCGGTTGCCCCGGCACGGCAGGTGGTAAGAGCGGAGCACCCTCGGCCTTGATCGGCACCAAGCCGGCACCGGTGACTATCAGCGCCAGTTGCTGCACATCCTGCTGGCTATAGCCGCCATTCACGCCCAGCGTGTGCAACTCCATCAACTCGCGCGTGTAGGCAAGGCCGCTTTCTCATCGCCATCGGGCAGCGTGTGCAGACGGATCTTGTCCGCCTCGTCCTGCGTCAACAAGGTGACCAAAGGCGTATGCAGCGCATCGAACTGCTGCAGTTGTGCGCGAATCGGCGCTGGCATCGCCGCATCGTCGCTGGCTTGCAACAACAGTGCGCCATAACGCGTGGTGCCGCGCCGCTGCAGTTGCGCTGCGCTATCGGCATCCACACCGTAAGTCGCACGCGGCAAGCAGCGTGTCGGTGTCGGCGTCAGTGGCGCTTCGGCGGCGAGGCTCGACAGTGCGAACACACCGGCCCGCCAACAGCAACGGCACGCGCCATCTGCCCTGTCGACGTGCTTCTGATAGCCGTGAGTTTCCCGAACGTGCCTGCGCAACGCGCTCGAACATGCAGCTCTCCATCGCAACGGCCTGCAACCGGCCCAGTATGGTCAAGCCAACGCGTGAGGTGTTAGAGCGGCTAACAAAACTACTGCGCAGCCGCCAGGCGGGCGCGGCCGGTGCTCGGAATCCTCATGTACCACTCGTACACTCCGGTTCCTGCGCGCCGTCCGCACCCACCTGACGACTGCTCGCTACGTTTTGTTAGCCGCTCTAAACGGGTGTCGGAGTGCGCTGCGACATTGGACACGGGGTCATCCCGCAACGCATGCCGGTCACAATCCCGGCGGCAAGGTCACATCGAAGCGGGCGCCACCCAGTTCCTGCGAGCGCACCACCTGCAATTCGCCGCGGTACGCCTTGATCAGATCCTGCACGATCGACATACCGATGCCGTGGCCTTGCACGCGTTCATCGCCACGGACGCCACGTTGCAGAATTTTGGCTACATCTTCCGGCGCGATGCCGGGGCCATCGTCTTCCACCGACAGGATCAATCCGGCGCGCCGGCTACCGGTGGTGGGACCCGGCTGAGCAGTCAGCAGCACGCGGCTGCGCGCCCACTTGAAGCCGTTTTCCAGCAGATTGCCAAGCAATTCTTGCAGATCGCCCGGCTCACCATGAAAACGCGCTTCGGGGTAAATATCGAATTCGCACAGCACACCCTTGACCGAATAGACCTTCTCCAGCCCGCGCACGATTTCTTCGGCGGTCGACTCGATCGGCAACGGCGCGGCAAACAGCTTGTGCCCGCTGGAAGCTGCACGTGCGAGTTGGTAAGACACCAGGTCGTTCATGCGACGCAGCTGCACGTCCATTTCCTGGTGCAGATCGCGCTCGGATTGACCGCTATCCAGCTGGGTGCGCAACACCGCAATCGGCGTCTTGAGGCTGTGTGCCAGATCGGCCAGCGTATTGCGCTGGCGATCCAGATTGTCGCGCTCGCTTTCGATAAAGGCGTTGATGCTTTCGGTCAGCGGTTCGAGTTCGCGCGGATGTTGCTCGCTCATGCGCTGGATTTCGCCGCGCTGCACCTTGGATAGCTCATTGATCACCCGCCTTAGCGGACGCAGGCTCCACTGCAGGATGAAGGCCTGCAGCACCAGCAGCACCACACCGGCACTGCCGAGATAGAACCACACCGCACTACGGAACACTCGGAGCTGCGCGCCCATCGAGCGCGCGTCTTCCATCACGTAAATGGTGTATGGAATCTCTCCGCCGTGTTCGCGTTCGACATAGCTCACGCCCAGGCCATAGCGGTACAGCTCGCCCAGACTGCCGTCGATCTGGGTCATCTCCAGCGGGCCGATAAACTCTTCCTGGCGCGGCTCGAGCATGCGCCCGTGCGGAATGTTCGGGCCTTCGGCCGACATCGAGGTCCAGCTTTCGTCCGGGCGCACGACTTCGACATACAGCCCGCCGCCGGGAACGTCGAAGCGTGGATCAGGCGGTTGGCCGCCGATATACAGCGAGCCATCGCGAACGAAATCGATATTGGCGGCGTACGCGGAGGCGTAGTTCTTCAGCCGCTCGCGCAGATTCTTTTCAGCAGTGTCGGCGAACGCCACATCCAGCGCGTAGCCCGCCAGTGCCAGAAACGCCACCAGACTGAGGCTGGCAGCCAGCAACTGGCGGGCCTGCAAAGAGCGCGGCCGCCAGCGTCTGTACCACTTGGAGCGCACCGACACCGAAGTCTTCCTGCTACCGACGCGCTGACTCAGCCTTCGGTGCGCGGAATAGCGAAGCGGTAGCCGCGGCCACGCACGGTCTCGATCGGCTTGAGCTCACCATCGGGGTCGAGCTTCTTGCGCAGGCGACCGATGAACACTTCCAGCACGTTCGAGTCGCGATCGAAATCCTGCTGATAGATGTGCTCGGTTAAGTCGGCCTTGGAGACCAATTCGCCGGCATGCATCATCAGGTACTCGAGCACCTTGTACTCGTAGCTGGTCAGATCGACGTTGGCGCCGTTGACGCTCACCGTCTGCGCTGCCAGATCCAAGGCAACCGGGCCGCATTCCAGGGTCGGCTTGCTCCAGCCAGCCGCACGCCGCAGCAACGCATTGACGCGCGCCAGCAGCTCTTCGACATGGAAGGGCTTGACCAGGTAATCATCGGCGCCCTGCTTGAGGCCTTCGACCTTGTCCTGCCAGCTCGAACGCGCGGTCAGGATCAGCACCGGGAATTTCTTGCCCTCGTCGCGCAGCGCCTTGATCAGCTCCATGCCCGACATCTTGGGCAAGCCAAGGTCGATGATGCCAACGTCGAACGGCACTTCGCGGCCCATGTACAGACCTTCTTCGCCGTCTTGTGCAGCGTCGACAGCAAAGCCTTCACGCTTCAAGCGCGCGGCAAGTGTCTCGCGCAGCGGAGCTTCGTCTTCGACCAAAAGGATACGCATGCACTCTCCCTAGTAACGTTGTCGGCCGGTGGCCGGGGAATTTATAAGACTGAACACAGAACTATCCACGTTTACTGGTTATCGTCGCGTGGTGGCGCGTCTGGCGGCGCCGGGCTGCGTGGCGGCGTGGCCTGCGTTTGCCCGGAGTCGTACACGGTAATCACACGCCCGTCTTTCATGTACTTGATCCGGTTGAGGTTGCCACCGTCGAACGGCACACGCTCAGCACTGAGAATCTGTCCACCGGTAGACCGCTGCACTTGCCGAATAGTGTCCGACAACGTGCGCCCAGTGCCAGGCGCAGAAGGTGGCAACGACTCACGGCCGACATGCCCCATCGGGGAATACCCTTGGCCCCATGCCGACGGCGCTGCCATGGCGACCCAAAGGGCGACCAGGGCAACATAACTAGCGCGGCAGAACGGCTGGGTCACAAACAAATCCTAGCGGGTTGTTCAGGAACAAACAAATTCGTGAAACCGGCCATGCGTCACAGCTTGGTCGAGCCCGAGAATAGACCCAAATTGTTGATTTTGTGGGGTGAATCCGATCTGAACTTTTTATCTTCGTGTTAACGCGATTCAGTGAAATGAACATTTTTTGAAGCCGAAAGCCCTGCCCGCGATCACTTCCACGGTTGTGGCTGCTGCCTTGCGAGCTAACAGATGCGGCTGTCTAGCATTGGTTCAGGTGACGCAAGTTGAAGCTCACTTTCAGGCAACAACGCGCCAGGCGTGGGTGTCGGTACGTTGCAATGCCTGCTCCACCAGCTCCCATCCGGCGCAGGGGCGATGTGCGCCCTCGCTCAGCACCTGGCGGAATGCACGTCCGCCGGGCTGCCCATGGAATAGCCCCAGGACATGCCGGGTGATGTGCTTGAGCGCCAGCCCTTGTTCCAACTGGGCCTGGACATAGGGATGCAGCGCCCGCAGCAATGCCTCGCGCGATTGCTCCGGGCGCTGACGCAGCGCCGCATCCAGGCAATGCAGCAGGTAAGGGTCGTGGTAGGCCGCGCGGCCGAGCATGACGCCATCGGTGTGTTGAAGGTGCGCCAGCGCGGTGTCGATGGCAGCGATGCCGCCATTGAGCACCACCGGCATATCTGGCCGCTCCTGCTTGAGGCGATAGGCCCAGTCATAGCGCAGCGGCGGAACTTCGCGGTTTTCCTTGGGCGACAACCCCTTGAGCCACGCGTTGCGCGCGTGCACCACTACCATGGCCGCGCCGGCTGCGACGACCTGATCGATGAAGCTGGCGAACACCTGATAGTCGTCATCGTCGTCCACGCCCAGACGGCACTTGATCGTGACCGGCAGCGTGGTCGCCGCGCACATCGCGGCAACGCACTCGGCCACCAGCGCCGGTTCGCGCATCAGGCAGGCGCCAAAGCGCCCCGCCTGCACGCGATCGGACGGGCAGCCGCAATTAAGGTTGATTTCGTCATAGCCCCACTCCTGCGCGATCGCAGCAGCCTGCGCGAGCAGGGCCGGCTCGCTGCCGCCCAGTTGCAGGGCCAGCGGTTGTTCGACGGGATCGAAGCCGATCAGCCGCGTGCGATCCCCATGGACCACTGCATTGGCGTGCACCATCTCGGTATACAGCCGCGCAGACGGTGCCAGCAAGCGGTGCAAGACCCGGCAATGGCGGTCGGTCCAGTCCATCATCGGTGCGACGGACAGGCGCAAAGAGGCGGCGTAACGATCGGCGGAAGCGGTCATCGGCAAGTTGGCCGCAGTGAGCGGACATCTGAATGCGGAGCAGGATCAACAGCTTACACGGGCGCCGATGAATCTGCCGCAGCGCAACAAGCCATGCTGAGGCGCACTGGCGGCGTCCGCCCCTGTCGAGCGAACGCGCTAAATCACTTCAGCGGAAAGCGAGTGCAGTGCGCCCAGTGCCGGCGTAGGCGCTGTTGCGCCCTTCGCCTGGGGGCGAGCAACGCTTACCGGTTGCGGAAGCCGGCACGCTCTTCGGCGCTCAACGGCTTGCCGAGTGCGTGGTAGGAGGCGACCAGCGTGATCAAGGCAGTGCCCAGCACGGTGTAAAAGCTCCACGAGGTTGCAAGGACATGCACCTGGCCGAACACCAGCGCCACGACGGCGGTAGCGGTGCACAGCACCATGGCGAGCAGGGACATCAGAAAAGGGATGGAAGGATCGAGCTTCATGGTCCGGGGGTTCCAGTGTGCGATACCGTCAGCATCGGCGTTGCGAGCGCTTTCTTGAACTTTTTTCTGCGGTTTTTTCCAGCCAATTATAAGCAAGTCAGCGTGCGCTCAGATTTATGTCAACGCCTTGGCGCATAAGGGTTTCGATGTCAGAAAAACCCTGACGTGCCGGCAGAAAAATAATCACTACCGCCAGAGTTTCAATGCACACGCAGCAGAAAACCGGCGGCGGGGCTGAGGCTCTTCTTCGGTCGTGGAGAGGTCGATTTGGAACGCCTTGGCACGCCGACACTGGACCAACCGATCTACGGGCCTACGATGCAATGCGCGGGTGGCACGTTTGAGACGCGGGCGTTCCCGACGGCTAATCGCTGACGATCAGCGGAGAGCTTGTGCTGATGGTCGCTGGTGTGTACAGGCTGCTTGCGAAGCCGCGAAGCCGCGAAGCCGCGACGAAGCGACGAAGCGACGACGCGACGACGCGGTGCGCGCGGGTACCGACGCGGAGTGGTTCTATCAATGCGGATTGGTGGTGTCGAAGCTCAAGCCAGGGCAATGGCTGCGTACAGAACTCTGTAGCCACCGCTAAGCACTTGCCCAGGCTCCGCAGGAGAGTTCCACTGAAGATCGCCGTAGGCCGGGCGTGAACAGAACTCAGGCAGGACTTGGCGGCGAGGGGGCTCAACTGAGCGCAATGGGGCCGCAGCAGCGGCAGCGGACCTGGGCGCTGGCTGTGCCACACGCAGCAAGCGTACGATCGTCACCGATGTCGCCGGCACCAGAAAGCGCTGCAGACGGTGTGGCCAGACGTGATGTAAGCGGTGCAACACACACGCCAGGCATGCCGGAACGTGCCTTGGCATCACCGACGCAATCAGCGCACCGGCGCAGTAGCAAACTCGCCGCGTTGCAGCTTGGTCACATCGTTGCCCTGACCGTCCTTGAGGCTGAGGTCTGCGCCCTTGGCGGCCAGATCCTTGATGACATCGGTGCGTTGGAACAGCGCCGCATACATGGCCGCGGTCTGGCCGGCATTGTTGCGCTGATCCGGGGTGCAGTCGGCCTGCATCAGCCGCTTGGCGATGCCCAGCTCACCCTTGAAGATCGCGCCCATCAGCGCGGTGTTGCCGCGCTTGTCCTGCGCGCAGGGGTCGGCGCCGGCAGTGAGCAACTGTTCCACCGCAGGCCGCTGGCCGTGATAAGCGGCCAGGATCAAGGCGGTGTAGCCCTTCTCATCGCGGGTATTGAGGTCGTAGTGCGAACGGATGAACTCGGCCAGCATGTCCTGCCGACCTTCGCGTGCCGCGTCGAAAAAATAGTCGCGCAATTGCAGCTTGATCTGCGCGGGGTTGGCTGCTGCATTACCGGCACTGGTGGATACAGGCGCGGGTGAGGCAGCGTTGGCAACCGCAGACGCGGCGGCAAGCATCAGAAATAGCACGGTGCGCATGTGGTTCTCCCGATAGCGAGAACGGCACCGCGGCACAGGCCGCAATGCCGTCGGGTGGATCAGTCCTGCAGGCTGGAGGCCAGCTGCTGGACGCGGGCCAGGTCGCCCTTGGCGACACGGGTCACGCCGGTGCCGTACTCGGGGTCGGCCTTGTACAGGAACGACAACAGGATGTGCTTGCTCTCGGTGTCGGTGGTGGCCAGCGACTCACCGAAACTTTGCACCAGATCGGCCCGATCCTTCTTGCTGTAGGACCGATACAGCTCACCTGCCTGCTTGAAGTTCTGCTCGCGGGTGATCTTGGCCTGCTGCGTGGTGCCCGACAACGGCAACTCGCTATAACGCGCGGCGGTGTCCTGCGGACGCGGCTCCAGGCGGCTCGGCTCGTAATTCACGCCGCTGGTGGTGTGCCCGGTATTGGCCTCGCCATCCTGGTTGCCGTTATTGACGGCCACACGCGGACGGTTGACCGGCAGGCTCAGGCCGTTGGTACCGATGCGATACAGCTGGGTGTCGGCGCAGGAAAAAATGCGACCCTGCAGCAAGCGGTCTTCCGACGGCTCGATACCCGGCACCAGATTGGCCGGCGCCATCGCGACCTGCTCGGTCTCCTGGAAGAAGTTGTCCACGTTCTTGTTCAACACCAGCTGCCCGACCTTCTGCTCCGGCACATCCGGCCAGATCTTGGTGGCATCCAGCGGATCGAAATCGAACTTGGCCAAGTCTTCCGGCTTGAGCACCTGCACGTACAGGTCCCACTTCGGGTAGTCGCCCTTCTTGATCGCGCCGACCAGATCGTTGGTCAGGTGGCTGTAGTCCTTGGACTGGACTGCGGCAACCTGCTTGGGATCGAGGTTCTTGATGCCCTGCAGCGTCTTCCAATGGAACTTGACGTAATGCACTTGGCCCTGCGCGTTGACCAGCTTGTAGGCATGCACGCCGTTGCCGTCCATGAAGCGATAGCCGGCGGGGGTGCCTTCGTTGGAATACAGCAGTGTCAGCGTGCGGGTGGCTTCCGGCACGTGCGAGAAGAAATCGAAGCGACGCGAATCGTCGTCCAGGTTGGTGCGCGGGTCCGGCTTGAACGCGTGGACCATGTCGGGGAACTTGATCGCATCGCGGATGAAAAAGGTCGGGAAGTTGTTGCCGACCAGATCCCAGTTGCCTTCGCTTGTGTAGAACTTGGTGGCGAAACCATGCGGGTCGCGCAGCGTTTCCGGCGAGTGGTTGCCGTGCACCACCGAGGAGAAGCGCACGAATACCGGGGTCTTTTCGCCGGCGCTGAACACCTTGGCCTTGGTCAGGCTGGACAGATCGGCAGTGGCAATGAATTCGCCTTTGACGCCGGTACCGCGGGCATGCACCACGCGCTCGGGAATGCGCTCGCGATCGAAGCGTTGCAGCTTCTGGATCAGCTGCACGTCCTGCAGCAGGACCGGGCCGGTCGGGCCGGCAGTCTGCGAATTCTGGTTGTCACCGACCCTGGCGCCATTGTCGCGGGTCAGAGCGGATTGGGCGAAGACCGGCGGAGCGATCAACGTTGGGGCTAGCAGGGCTAGCACCATGAGGGATCCAGGGCGCATGGCATCAGCTCGTTTGAGGGAACTGAATCATGGCCAGCAGACCGATAGGTGAGAAGTCATTAGTTCTGATCGCAGCCATAGGCGAACATGATGATGGCTGCGTAGCGAGGTAGGTATCGCACTGCGAAGCGGCGACCCGTTGCAGATCATGCGCTTGTAATCCGCATCGCTGGCGGAAACTGTGAGACGGCTAGAAATGAATCTGGGGAGGAGCCAGCGAGAGGTTATCTGGGCCTCGAGACCGATGCTGGCTTTCTGCGGCGCGCGCGTCAGCGGAGCGCAGATCGCCGAGAGTTCCGGTGAGGGTGCGCTCATCACCCGGCGTAACCATGCAGCCCTTCAGGTGGCCGCGCTCGCACTGCATCTTCGCTGAGTGGCGCAGCGCAAGCTCTACCGCCTGTTTTGGACCGAGCGCTGCATGGAAGCTGGGCGCGGTGATGCCGCAGCCGATCGCAGCCTTGAGCTGGCTCAACAATGTGGATTCGTAGCCCTGTTACCAGAACAGGCGAAAGGTTGTTGCATGGAACAGCGCTGCGCCGGCTGCTTCGATCCAGAGACCACCGTCGTCGACTGCAGATACACAACCGGCTGTTGCAACAAGTGGATGCACCACCACGCATGCAGCCTCCATCGCCGCGACCATGCGCGAGCCACGCACATGCACACCCTCACCATGCACCGCATAGCAGTCACGCGCTGCTGCGCGTCCGGCGTGCTGCCTTCACATGCCCCGCAGACTAAGCGCGCATGATCACATCTTTTAGCGGCTTCTATGCTGCAAAGGTTATGTCTCCATGCCACCACAGCGCAAGGCTTCTGCGTTCTCTCTCTGGTGGCAGTCGATTACCCAACCAGCAGCAATCCTGCAGCATCCTCCGGTGCGGGATGCAGTGCCCGAAGGCGCCGCCTTATTTGGCGACGAGCAGATGGAGGCGCTGGGACTCAGCTTGGCGCAGGCGCATGTGCTCTACACCGGGCCAAACCGCGAGCTGCTGTTGTCGCAACTCAAATTCAACGAGCGCTCGCTCGGCACGGCGGCATCGAAACTGACCGACATGTCGGCCGATGGCTTGCGCCTGCATCCGGCCGGCGAATGGTTACTGGACAACTATTATCTGGTGGAAGAACAGATGCGCCTGGCGCGTCAGCATCTTCCACCCGGTTATAGCCGGCAATTGCCACGCTTGCGCACGCCAACGTCGGTTGGCCTGCCGCGTGTCTACGAGCTGGGCCTGCAGGTGGTGGCGCATGGCGACGGGCGCGTGGATGCGATCACGCTGAGCCGTTTCATCGCCGCCTATCAGCAAGTGGCGCCGCTCAAACTCGGCGAATTGTGGGCGATTCCGATCATGTTGCGGCTGGCGCTGATCGACAATCTGCGCCGCATTGCCGAGCACATCATGCACGACGGCCGTGACACCCGCCTGGCGGCGCAGTGGGCCGCGTTGCTCAACGCCACGGCCGCGGCGCAGCCCAAGGATGTGGTGCTGCTGGTGGCCGATATGGCGCGCTCGCAGCCGCCGGCCACCGGCGCGTTCGTGGCCGAGCTGACGCGCGGCATCCAGGGCCGCGGGCCGGTGTTGTCGATGGCCAGCGCCTGGGTGGAGCAATGGCTGGCAAGCGAGGGCCACAGTGTGGAAGGCCTGGTGCACGCCGAGAGCCAACGCCAGGCGGCCGAGCAGGTGGCGATCAGCAACAGCATCGGCAGCCTGCGGTTTCTGGATGAAATGGATTGGCGCGACTTCGTCGAGGCCATGAGCGTGGTCGAGCAGACCTTGCGCAAGGATCCGGCCGACGTTTACGCACGCATGGATTTCCACACCCGCGATACCTACCGGCATGTGGTGGAACATCTGGCGCAGCGCCTGGATCGCGACGAGCCGGCAGTTGCCGAACGCGTCCTGCAATTAGCCGCGCAGCCGGGCTCCGATTCACCGGTGGCCACCCACGTGGGCTATTACCTGGTGGATGCGGGATTGCCGCTGCTGCGTGCCGCGCTGCGCGACCCAGCCGCGCCCGGCACACCGAAACCACCGCGCCCACGCGCGCGACGCGTTGCGCTGCCGGTGTATCTGCTGCCCATCGCTGTGATCTCCGTGTTGTGGAGCGGCGTGTTGCTGCAGGGCGTGAGCGCCCTGCCACCGGTGCTTTGGTGGATTACCGCCGGCATCGCGCTGCTGGCCGCCAGCGAGCTGGGCATTGCCCTGGTCAACTGGGTGGCAACGCTATGGGTACGCCCGCATCTGTTGCCGCGCATGGACCTGCGTGCCGGCATTACTCCAGATTGCCGCACGCTGGTGGTGATGCCGAGCATGCTGGCCAGCACCGAGGCCATCGATGAGCTGGCCAGCGCGTTGGAGGTGCATTACCTGGCCAACCGCGACGCGCAGCTGTATTTCGCGCTGCTCACCGACTTTCTCGATGCCGCGCAGGCGCTGTTGCCTGCGGACATGGCGCTGGTGGCACATGCGGCGCAACACATCGACCGGCTGAACACGGCTTATGCCGACGCGCACGGCGATCGTTTCTTCCTGCTGCACCGCGCACGCCAGTGGAACGCGGGCGAAGGCTGCTGGATGGGCGCAGAGCGCAAGCGCGGCAAGCTGGAAGCGCTCAACCGTCTGTTGCGCGCGGGCGATGCGCCGCTGCATGCAGCCAACGAATTCCTGCAGGTGCAAGGCGATGTCGCCGCGCTGGTGCAGGTGCGTTATGTGATCACGCTGGATAGCGACACCCACCTGCCGCGCGATGCCGCGCGCGCGCTGGTCGGGGCGATGTCGCATCCGTTGAATGGGCCGCGCATGGATGCGGCCGGGCAACTCGTCGAGGCCGGTTACGGCATTCTGCAGCCCGGCCTGGGCACCGGCATGAGCGAAGGCGGCGAATCGCGGTTTGCGCGCATGTTCGGCAGCGAGCCGGGCATCGACCCATACACCCGCGTGGTGTCGGATGTGTATCAGGATCTGTTCGGCGAAGGCTCCTTCATCGGCAAGGGTATCTATGCGGTGGCCACCTTCGAGCAGGTGCTGGCCGGCCGCTTCCCCGACAACCGTGTGCTCAGCCATGACCTGCTGGAAGGCTGCTATGTACGCGCCGGTTTGCTCAGCGATGTGCGCCTGTACGAACGGCATCCGCAACGCTATGCCACCGATGCCAAGCGCCGCGCGCGTTGGGTGCGTGGCGATTGGCAGCTATTGCCGTGGCTGCTGCCGTGGGTGCCCGACCGTGGTGGCCAGCGCGCGCGCAACCCGTTGTCGTGGCTGTCGCGCGGCAAGCTGCTGGACAACCTGCGCCGCAGCCTGGTGGCACCGGCCGCTCTGAGTTTGCTGCTGATCGGCTGGCTGTGTTCGCCCACGCCAGTACGCTGGACGCTGTGGCTGCTGGTGCTATGGGTGCTGCCGGGGCTGTGTGCGGCGGTGTATGCGCTGGCGCACCCGCCTGAAGGTCTGGGGCTGCGTCATCACGCGCGCCAGGTCGGGGTGGGCCTGCGTCAGTACCTGCTGCGTAGCGGCGTGGTGCTGGCCTGCCTGCCATTCGAAGCGGGGCTGCAGCTGGCCGCTATCGCCCGCACGCTGGTGCGGATGTCGATCACCCACCGCCATCTGCTGCAGTGGGCGCCGTCCAGCGAAGTGGAACGCAGCGCGCGTAGCGGCAATGCCGAACAACAGCTGATGGCCGGCGCCGCCTGCAGTGCGGCGCTGGTGGTCGCGGCGGTGGCGTGGTGGTCGCCGTTGGCGGTGTGGGCCGCGCTGCCGTTGGGGCTGGCTTGGATGGCCGCGCCGTGGCTGATGGCCTGGTTGGGCGAGCAGCCCGCCGCCCCGGTGGCGCAGTTGTCGCAGGAGCAGCGCGATTTCCTCGGCGGATTGGCGCGGCGCACCTGGGCGTTTTTCGAAAGCCATTGCACCGCCCAGCATCACTGGGTGCCACCGGACAACGTGCAGGAATACCCGGTTACGGTGGTGGCCACCCGCACCTCGCCGACCAACATCGGGCTGGGCCTGCTGGCCAATCTGGCTGCCTACGATCTGGGCTATCTGACAGTGGCCGGCGTGATGAGCCGCGTGGCCGATACGCTGACCACGCTGGAAGCGCTGCTGCGGTATCGCGGCCATTTCTACAACTGGTACGACACCGAAACGCTGGTGCCGCTGTTGCCGCGTTACGTCTCCACCGTCGACAGCGGCAACCTTGCCGGGCATCTGCTGACGCTGCGGCAAGGCCTGCTGGCACTGGTGGATGCGCCGGCGGTCTCGATGGCGGTGTTCGATGGCCTGGCCGACACCTTGGGCGTGCTGGCCCTACAAACGCAGCCGCGCAGCGTTGCCGCCACCGGCGCATTGAGCGCGATGTCGCAGACCTTGCAGAGCATCCGCAGCCAGCCCGCGCCAAGCCTGCAACAGGCCGACGAAGCGCTGCGCCTGCTATTGGCGCAAAGCCAGTTGATCCTGGCCTCGATGCCGGGCAATCCCGAGGACGAAGAACCGTGGCCGCAGCGCCTGGTGAGCAGTTGCAAGGCGGCGTTGGCCGAGTTGGGCCATTGCACAGCGGCGTTTGCCAGCACCGATCTGCACGCGGCAGACGATGCCGGCGATACGGTCGCCACGCTGCGGCAGCTCGCCAACAGCAGCCACACACCGCGTGTGCAGACCTGGGCCGCCAAACGCGTGCAGGAGCTGCAACGGCTTGCGCATATCGCCTGGCAACTGGCGCAAATGGACTACGATTTCCTCTACAGCCCCGCCCACCAATTTCTGTCAATCGGCTACAACGTCGACGACCATCGCCCGGATAGCGGCCATTACGATCTGCTCGCTTCCGAGGCACGCCAGGGCATCTTCGTGGCGATCGCCCAGGGCAAGCTGCCGCAGGAGAGCTGGTTCGCGCTGGGGCGCACGCTCACCGACACCGGTGCCGAGCCGACGCTGCTGTCGTGGAGCGGCTCGATGTTCGAGTACCTGATGCCCGACCTGGTGATGCCCAGTTACCCGCAGACGCTGCTGAGCCGCTCGATGCGCGGTGCGGTGCAGGCGCAGATCCGTTATGGCGCCACGCGCGATGTGCCGTGGGGGGTGTCCGAATCGGGCTACAACACGGTCGATACGCGGCGCAATTATCAATACCGCGCGTTCGGTGTGCCTGGGCTCGGGCTCAAGCGCGGCTTGGGCCAGGATCTGGTGATCGCCCCGTATGCCAGCGCGATGGCGCTGATGGTCGAACCGGACGCGGCCTGCCGCAATCTGCAGCAGCTGCAGGCACTGGGATTCAGCGGCCGCTTCGGCCTGTACGAGGCGATCGACTACACCCCCTCGCGGGTGCCGCGTGGCGAACAGCACGCCTTGGTGCGCTCGTTCATGTCGCATCACCAGGGCATGGCACTGCTGGCGCTGGACCACGTGTTGCGCGATGCGCCGATGCAAAAGCGCTTCGTGGCCGACCCGCAATTCCAGGCCACGCTGTTGCTGTTGCAGGAACGTGCACCGCGTGCCGGCGTGTACGTCAAAGGTCTGGCCGAAGCAGCCGAACGCCCGGTTCCCACCGAGGCGCGCATGGCCTTGCGCATCCATCGCGACCCCAATCTGCCGCAGCCGGCGTTGCAACTGCTCTCCAACGGGCGTTACCACGGCATGCTGACCTCGGCCGGCGGTGGCTACAGCCGCGCGCGCGACATGGCGGTGACCCGCTGGCGCGAAGACGGCACCCGCGATCACTGGGGCACGTTCTGCTATCTGCGCGATGTGGACAGCGGCGCGGTGTGGTCGGCCGCGCATCAACCGACCTGCGTTCCGGTGGAGCGGTACGAAGCGATTTTTTCCGATGCCAAGGCCGAGTTCAAGGGCAGCCACCAGCGTTACGACAGCCATCTGGAAATCGCCATTTCCGCCGAAGACGATGTGGAGCTGCGCCGGCTGCGCATCCGTAACCGTTCGCGGCAGACGCGCGTGATCGAAATCACTACCTACGCCGAAGTGGTGCTGGCGCCGGCGCAGGCCGACGAGGCGCATCCGGCTTTCAGCAATCTGTTCGTGCAGACCGAGATCCTGGCCGACAAACAGGCGCTGCTGTGCACACGGCGCCCGCGCGGGCACGACGAGGCGCAACCGTGGATGCTGCATCTGGTGGCCGTGCACGATGCCGATGTGGCGACGATCTCCTACGAAACCGACCGCGCTGCGTTTGTCGGGCGCGGGCGCAGCACCCGCAATCCGCTTGCCTTGCGCGATCACGCCAGCTTGTCCGGCGCGGCCGGTTCGGTGCTGGACCCGATCGTGGCGATCCGCTGCCGCATCTCGCTGGCGCCGGATCAACAAGCGCAGGTCGACATGGTCTACGGCGTGGGCACCCAACGCGAGGCTTGCACCACGTTGATCGACAAGTACCGCGACCGCCGTCTGGCCGATCGCGTGTTCGATCTGGCGCTGACCCAGAGCCAGGTCACGCGCCGGCAGATCAATGCCTCGCTGGAAGACGCGATGCTTTACGAGCGGCTGGCCGCACGCGTGCTGTTCGTCGACCCGCAACTGCGCGCCGACAACGAGGTGCTGCTGCACAACCATCGCGGCCAGTCTGCGCTGTGGAGTCATGCCATCTCCGGCGATCTGCCGATCGTGCTGCTGCGCATCACCGACCCGGACAATCTGGACCTGGTGCGCCAGCTGGTGCAGGCGCATGCGTACTGGCGCCTGAAAGGCCTGCGTGCGGATCTGGTGATCTGGAACGAAAGCCAGGCCGGGTATCGCCAGCAATTGCAGGACGCCATTCTGGGTTTGATCACCGCCGACCCCGAAGCCAATGTGCTCGAACGCCCAGGCGGCATCTTCGTGCGCGCCATCGAGCACATTTCGCAGGAAGACCGCGTCCTGCTGCAGACCGTGGCACGCGCGATCCTGAGCGATGCCAACGGCACCCTGGACGCGCAGCTACAGCGTCATCCCAGCGCGCGTGCGCAGCCGCCGTTGCTGGAGCCAATCCAGCAACTGGATAGCGACGATGAGTTGGCCAGCACGCATGCCGCGTACCTGGACAACACCCTGCAGGCTGCCGCGGAAGAACCGATGCTGTTCGACAACGGCCTGGGCGCATTTGCCGCCGACGGCCGCGAATACCGCATCACCCTGGACGAAGGCACCGCCACACCGGCGCCATGGTGCAACGTGATGGCCAACGCGCAGTTCGGCAGCGTGGTCAGCGACAGCAGCCCCGGCTACAGCTGGGCCGAGAACGCGCACGAATTCCGGCTCACGCCGTGGCATAACGACCCGGTCAGCGATGCCTCCAGCGAAGCGTTCTACCTGCGCGACGAAGACACCGGCCAGGTGTGGTCGCCGATGGCGCTGCCTTGCCGCGGCAGCGGCCGCTACACGGTGCGCCACGGCTTCGGCTACAGCGTCTACAGCCATATCGAACACGGCATCGGCAGCGAGCTTTGGGTGTTCGTCGATGTGGAGCGGCCGATCAAGTTCAGCCATCTACGGCTGAAGAATCTGTCCGGACGCCCGCGCCGGCTCAGCGTCACCGGGTATGTGGAATGGGTGCTGGGCGATATCCGCACGCGCTCGCAGCTGCATGTGGTCAGCGAGATGGACCTGGGCAGCGGCGTGCTGACTGCGCGCAACCCGTACAACACCGAATTCGACGGGCGTGTGGCGTTCTTCGATGCCGATGCATCCAGCCGCAGCATCACCGCCGACCGCAGCGAATTTATCGGGCGCAATGGCAGCCTGGCCGCACCTGCCGCGCTCGCCCGGCAGCGTTTGTCCGGGCGCGTGGGTGCCGGCCTGGACCCGTGCGCGGCGATCCAGATCCCGGTGAAGCTGGCGGCCGAACAGAGCTTTGAAACAGTGTTCCGCCTGGGCGCAGCCGTTGATCGCGACACCGCGCTGACGCTGGCACGCCAGAGCCGTGGCGTGGCGACAGCGCAGACCGCCTTGCTGGCGGTGCGCGCGCAGTGGCAGCAGATGCTGGGCACCGTGCAGGTGACCACGCCCGACCCCGCGGTGGACTTGCTGGCCAATGGCTGGTTGCTCTACCAGACCATCGCCTGCCGGTTCCTGGCGCGCAGCGGCTATTACCAGTCCGGTGGCGCGTACGGCTTCCGCGACCAGCTGCAGGACAGCATGGCGATGGTGCACGCGCAGCCGGCGCTGACCCGCGCGCATCTGCTGCGCTGCGCCGCGCATCAGTTCGTGCAGGGCGATGTGCAGCATTGGTGGCACCCGCCGCAAGACCGCGGCGTGCGCACGCAGTGCTCGGACGATTTTTTGTGGTTGCCGCAGGCGCTGTGTCGCTATCTGGACACCACCGCCGATACCAGCGTGCTGGACGAACGCGTGGGCTTCATCGATGGGCGCGAACTCAAGCACGACGAGGAATCGTATTACGACCTGCCACAGCTCACCGGCAACGTGCAGTCGCTGTACGCGCATGCGGTGCTTGCCTTGCAACGCGGCATGGCGCGGCTGGGCGAACGCGGCCTGCCGCTGATCGGTAGCGGCGACTGGAACGATGGCATGAACCGGGTCGGTAAGGACGGCAAGGGCGAGAGCGTGTGGCTGGGCTTTTTCCTGTACGACACGCTGCTGCGGTTCGCAGACGTGGCCGTGCAGCGCGACGATGCACCCTTCGCCACACTCTGCCGCACGCATGCGCAGGCTTTGCGCACCGCGCTGGAACAGCATGCCTGGGATGGCCGGTGGTACCGGCGTGCCTGGTTCGATGACGGCACACCGCTGGGGTCTAGCGACTCGGACGAATGCCGCATCGATTCGTTGTCGCAGAGTTGGGCGGTGCTGTCCGGTGCGATGGACCCGGCGCGCAGCGCACAGGCGATGGAAGCGATGCGCCAGCAACTGGTCGATACCGAGACCGGCATCGTCAAGCTGCTGGTACCGCCGTTCGACTGCACCGAACACGACCCCGGCTACATCCGTGGCTACGTCCCCGGCGTGCGCGAAAACGGCGGCCAGTACACGCATGCCGCAGTGTGGGCGACGATGGCCTTCGCGCATCTGGGCGACAGCGCGCGGGCCTGGCAACTGGCCGGCATGATCAACCCGATCCACCACGCCCGCGATGCGGCGGGCGTGCAGCGCTACAGGGCCGAACCCTATGTGCTGGCCGCCGACGTCTACGCGGTGGCGCCGCACGCCGGCCGCGGCGGCTGGAGCTGGTACACCGGCTCGGCCGGCTGGATGTACCGGCTGCTGACCGAATCGCTGCTTGGCCTGCAACGCCATGGCGAGCGCATGCATATCGTGCCGTGCATCCCGGCCAGCTGGCCGGGCTACCAGCTGCGCTATCGCTTCGGAAGCAGCACCTATGTCATTGACGTGACCCAGCGCCCCGGTGTCCAAGCACGGCTGGAAATCGATGGGGTGATGCAAGCCGTGCTTGCTTTCACTCTGATCGACGACGGCGCGGTTCACGCTGTGGCTCTGGACTGGCCTGGAGACGCGACATGAGCACACGCAGACGTACCCACACCAGTCACCAGCTCTCCGACCTGGGCAAGATGTTGTCGGTGTGGCCGCAGCGGGTGCGCGACCCCAGCCAGTTCTGGCAGCAGTTCGATGCCTTGGCCAAAGGCATTCTCGATGATGCGGCCGAGTCGGATCTGCAGCGGGTGCAGCGTCGCTTGCGACAGCTGTTGAACCGTTATGGGCTGACGCGCACGCAATAAGCGCACCGGCAATCTCCACTGCGTCGTCGCAGTCTGGTAAACAGGCTTGTGGGATGGGTGGGCAAGGGCCCCGCAGCGAAGCCGCAGATCAGCCGCTCTAAAACCGACGCACTCGCAGCGTTAAATCACCTACCAAGGCGACCGAGAGCTTCAGCGCAGTGTGGATGGGTGAGCCGATTCAGCCCTGTCGATGGCGGTTTGCGCACACCTCAGGCGCAGCCGCACGTGTGCAGGAACGCGTCGCGTCACGCGCCGTGCCGCCGGTGCACCTGATCCGCCGCAAGCGGTACTCGACGCCGCCGCGATCGACTGCGCGCAGCCAGCACGCTTAGGCTCGGCGTTTCCACGCGTCAAGACCGATGGTGATCGATCTCAATGCCATCGCGCTGTACGTGCAGGTTGTACGCAGCGGCAGCTTTGCTGAAGCTGCGTGCCGGCTCGGTACCGCGCCCAACAGCGTGAGCAGGCGCGTGCAGCAGTTGGAAGCGCAACTGGACAAGCGCTTGATGCAGCGCTTCACCTGCAAGCTCACCCTCACCCTCACCCTCACCCTCACCGACGCCGACGCCGACGCCGACGCCGGGCACGCCTTTTACGAACGTTGCGCCGATGCAGTGGACAGGTTGACGTCGGCCGGGCAGAGCCTGGTGGCCGCTGGCGACGAAGCCGCCGGTCTGGTACGCGTGGCGGCGCCAGCGGATTTCCGGATTTTTTCGGGTCCAATGGGGTGGCGAATTTCTCGCCGCGCATCCGCGCGTTCGCCTGGAATTCGTGCTCAGCGACGCCAAGGCCGAACGGATCGCCGAGCGTATCGATGTGGCCTTTCGTGGCGGTATGTTGCCGGACCTGGGCTATGTCGGCCGCCAGATCCTGGCCGACAACAGCGACCTGCTGGTCGCCAGCCCCGCCCATCTGCAGGCACGCGGCAGGCCGCTGCGGTTGGACGAATTGCCGCAGCACGACTGCATCGGCTTCCCGCATCCCAGCGGGCACACAACCTGGACGTTGATCGGCCGCTCCGGGCTTGCCGAACAAGTGAAGCTGCAGACGCGCCTGGCCGCCACCACCGCGCGCGCCTTGCGCGTGGCGACCCTCGCCGGGCTCGGCATTGCGTTGTTGCCGCAGGCACTCACGCACCCGCCCGGAGATCGAACAGGGCCGCCTGAGCGTGGTGCTGCCGGATTCCAACGCAAGCGACAGGGCCTGCACGCGCGTTACGCGAGCCGACGGCATGTCGGCCGGCGCAGGGATCTTGTTTTCCAGCGCGCCGTAGCGCCCCATCAGGACCCGCACCGGGCCGGCCATCGGCACAGCGTCAGGCGACAGATACAGACTCTGCGGCGGGGCGTTCTCTTCTGCTGCGGGCAGTGCGACCCGCAGCTGGACGCGCTTGGCCGAGGCCTGACCCACCGGCCTGCCGTTGTGCCAGACGCCGTTGCCGGTATGCATGCACTCCACCGCGCCGGTCGGCAGGATGCCCTGTTCACCGGTGGAATCCCCGTAGCCCAGCTGGCCACGCATCAGCTAGGTGAGCGTGGCAATGCCCGAGGGCGGATGCATGCCAATCGGCGCGCCGCCACGGACGGTTTGACGGTGAACATGTCCAGGAACACGAACTGCTTGAGCAACTGGCCCAGGCCGCCCGGCTCATCTGCCGGGTGATCGGGCCGCAGGTGGTGCCGCGGGTGCGAACACCACCGGGCGCGGCGGGGTCACGTCCTGTACGCTCGGCGCGCGCTGCGGCTGTTGGTCGGCGTAGACGCTGGCCAGTTCTGCGTTCATGACAGATCCCTTCGCGGCGTTGGTGGAGCAAGCTGCCCCGGTGATGAAAAGATGTAGAGAGGCGCCTATTGATCGACTAGCCGGAAGATTTGTCGTGAAGTCGTCCAGAAATTGAAGTGATCCAGGAGTGGCATGCGGCGGCGCCCATGTCACCCGCAATGCGTCCTGTCGCTGCAGGTGGGCGGGATCTGTGCCGAGGTCCTGCACGGAAGCGTCGCTTGCGATGGACCAGTACGGGCTCTGAATTCGTACGGGGCCCTATGCCATTGCGTTACAGACCAAGTCCTGCCTGCACCAGAATCGATTGGAGCCGATATTGCCAAGCCCCTCACGATGCCATCGCCGCGCCGATGCGATGCAGTGGTGTCGCTTACCGGAAACGTGTTGCCGCGGTCGGCATACCGCGCGTAGCTGCTTGCACAAGATAATGTAGGGCTGCAGGGCCTAACGCTGTATCCGGCAGCCGGCCTTCATGCCACACCAACAACACGTCCTTCACGCTTGCGCCATTCTTCACGCTGGAGATCCACAATGATCCGCACCCTCGCTCCGCTCGCCGCCGTGTTGTTGCTCTCGGCCTGTGCCTCCAACCAGATTGCGCAGGTGCAGCCCATCGACGGCGTCATCTCCGGCCAGTGCCATATCTACAAGGTGCGCGGCGCGGTCGGCCTGGCCGCCGCCGCGCAGACCATCGAACGTGCGCGCGTGGACAGCGACAGCCTGCAGGTCAGGGTGCGTCGCGGCGAACGCAGCACCGGCGGCACCACCGCCAGCGGCCTGGCAGACCCGGCCCAGGGCGCCAGCGAAAGCGGTGGTGATCACCTCACCGTCGAGACCGGCCCGAACAACAACATCACTGCAATCTACTGCGGCTGAGGGTTGTCGTTGGCATAGAGCGGCTGACAAAACGGAGCAAGCGGTCGTCGGTTGGGGTGCGGACGGCGCGGAAAAACCGCAGGGTACGACTGGTACATGCTGATTCCGAGCACCCGCCGCGCACGCCTGGCGGTGAGCGCAGTGGTGGTGTTATTGCCGTATCTTGTTAGATGCAGCCACGCCTGTCCCACTTCTGGACCCTGCTCGTACGCTGTAGGCATTCTGGTTCGGCTTGCCAGGTTGGAGCAGCCGTCACTGCACGTCACGGGCATGCGCCCAGACCATGGTCTTGCCGCACACCTCCTTGCCGTTGTCATTGCGGATCACTTGCGGCAACCCACGTCTGATGGCAAGCCGGTCGAGTACGCGCGTCACCCCGTCGCCAGAGAATCACGCGCTCCACGTCGATGGCGAGCGCTTCGTGTGGTGCATCATCCACGATCACCAGGCACTT
>NZ_MDEJ01000050.1 GCF_002940065.1 Xanthomonas populi | reverse complement strand
GATCGCTGATTTTTTGAAGGTATGGTCATCATCCAGTGCGTGTCACCACGGCTACGACTTGGTTGTTCGAGGTGCCCAGTTGTAGGTGGAGTTGTAGGACACGGTGACGCGGTGGGTGCGCTTCTTCATGTCGATCCCGCCGTCGAAGGAGGCATCGTCTGCACCGGAGCACGTGGTCAACGAGGCGAACACGGTGTTGTGATCGACCCAGATTTTGGACGGCGAGCCGCTGGAGTTACCTTCCAACGAAATCGAATCCGCATCTTCGCCGCCTTGCAGCAGGCCGATGGTCATGTTCTGGATGAGGCACTCGCAGCGCAAGCGCACCGTGCGAGTGCGAGTGCGCCATTGAGTGTCTTGATAATCATGCAGCCTCTACCAAATGGAATCGAAAAGCGATGCGTGGCGTCGGCGCGTTTGCATCGACGGTTGCAAAGCGGTGCGTGGGGGCCGCATTCTTCGCGCGATTCAAAAAATAAAACAATTACCCCTCTCTGAAACTTTTACGCACCACGTCGCTCTCCTTGCAAGACATGCAAAAGAGACAGCGACAGACATGCAGCACAGGAAACTGCTGTGATGTGCGCGATGTGTTCTTTATGTATGCAAACGAATGCCGATGCTGTATTTGCTCACACGCGCGTTCGACTGCGCGTGGTGATTGCAAGTGCTTTTTTTCAGGCATGTGCGCGTATAACAAGGTGCTGCGCCTGGGAAGCTGCACACGACCACGCGTTGACGACGTTGTTGTCGACGTTGATGCGCAGCAGCAGAGCGCTACCGCACGGACGTACTCGCAGCTTGGGTGCTATGGCGTGTCGCGTTGCTGGAGAAGATGCGTGACTGCGCCTGTAGATCAATCGCCACAGCGGGCGAACATTGGAGGTGCAACCAACCTCCATCGACAACGTCACGTTGCTTGAGCACGACAATGTCGTGCGCCAGATGTTGTTCGACCGCAGCGTGGAGTTCAGCGTTGGAGGGGCGATTCACTGTCACGCCGCTCAGGCGCATCGATCGGTAGCAATGCCAGTGCGTCTCAGGAATTTCTCACGCATGCGAGGCGGACGCAACGCAACTCATCCGCAATCGAGACCCGAAAGGTGGCGCGTTGGCATGCCGGGCATGCTGAAGATCGAAAGCATGCCCTCACACGCACCCGCACATCATCTGCTCACACAGCACGGCTGGCCAACGCCGACGCATGCACCAGCTGCTCGCCGGGCCACGGTGTGTGGTCGTCGAGGAAGTTGCCGACCAGTCGCATGCAGGCAGCGCGTTCTTCCACGTGCGGCATATGGCTGGAATTGGCGAATACATGCCACTGGGCGTCCGGGATCAGGCGTGCGTAGGGCTCGACGGTTTCCGGCGTGGCCTCATCGTATTTGCCGGACAGCACCAGCGCAGGCGCGGTGATGCGATGCAGACGCTCGATGATGCTCCAGTTGCGCAGGCTGCCCACCACATGGAATTCGGTCGGGCCGTTCATAGCGTGGTAGACGGTGGGGTCCGCATCGAGGGCGGCGAAGGTGCGCGCCACTTCCGCAGGCCACGGCAGCAGGCGACACACATGCTGCGCATAGAACACCTGGCTTGCGGCGCGGTAGGCCGGGTGCTCCAGCGTGCCGTCGGCTTCGTGCTCGTCCAGTGCTGCCTGGATGTCTTCGGGCAGGCGCAACGCGGCAGCGCGCCACAAGCCCATCGATGCCGGCGAATTGGCGATTACCAACGCACGTAGACCAGCCGGCCGGCGCACCGCATGTTCGGCGGCCAGCATTCCGCCCCACGACTGCCCCAGCAACGCGTACTGCGACAGCCCCAACTGGGCGATCAGGGTCTGCAGCTCATCCAGAAACAGCCCCACCGTCCAGAAGCCAGGGTCGGCATTGCGCAGATGGGTGGACTTGCCGTTACCGAGTTGGTCGTAATGGATGACCGCGCGGCCATTGGCGGCCAGGTCCTTGAAGCTGTCCATATAGTCGTGCGTGCAGCCGGGGCCGCCGTGCAGGACGATCAGCGGGCAGGCGTCACTGCGCAGGTCGCCGGTGATGCGGTACCAAGTGCGGTACCCACGAAATTCGAGGTAACCCTCAGTGGACTGCATGACCGGCGCCTGCCTACGGCAATAGTGAGCGCCCAGCCTAGCGACCCGGCCTGCGCGCGCTAACTGGTAAAACTCTCAGGTTCGTAGGAGTTTCAGGCGCGCGGTTGCGCGCGCAATGCTGTCTTACTGACACCAGGCAATTCATCCAGCCTGCCTATCGCACGCAGCGATTGATAGTCGCAGACTTAGAGCGGCTAACAAAACTACTGCGCAGCCGCCAGGCGGGCGCGGCCGGTGCTCGGAATCGGCATGTACCACCCGTACACTCCGGTTCTGAGCGCGCCGTCCGCACCCACCTGACGACTGCTCGCTACGTTTTGTTAGCCGCTCTTAGTTTACGGCTCCAGCAATCGGTAATGCATCCCGCGAACCACCGCCTCGACGCGATTGCGCGCGCCCAGTTTGCGCGCTGCCGAGTTCAGATGCAGGTTTACCGTCGCGGTAGAGCGATTGAGCGCGGCAGCGATGCTTTTGGCGGTAAGCCCCTTGGCCGAATACTGCAGGCATTCGCGCTCGCGGCGGGTCAGGGCGATGTGGTGGCAACGACGTTCCTGGGGATCCAGCAGTTCCTGCGCGCGTGCCTGAAACGCGTGTGCCAGCAACAGGAATGGCGACAACTGCGCTTCGGCTAGCAGCAACGCCTCCGCCGGAACCGCATCGACCGCACCACTAAATGTCGCAAACGCACCGCCAGGCAGATGCAATGGCACGGTAACACCGCTTACCATGCCGCTATCGCACAGATAGCGCGTCACCTGCCGATGCTGGCCACCGACGTATTCCACACCTTCCATCTCGCCGTCGGCGCGGTAGGACCACACGAATGGCGTCATACGCCGCGTTGCGCGCTGCTGAACAGGGTCATGTTGGTAATAACCGTGTTCGCACCAGACATGCTGCATGTCGCCCGGCGCGTTGCGCTGCATGAACACCGATGGCGTGATCAGCGCGCCCTCCATGCTCAACGGTACCGGCGCGTAGTCGTAGACCAGTGATTGGAGGCCTAACGCGCAGACGTCGCGAAATACCCGATCCAGACAGGCATTGAGCGTATGCAGCGCCTGCAAATCTCGGCTCAGGCTGGCCAGGGTGTCGAACATGGTGGGTCCTTCGATGACAGCATGTGTCGCTGGACGACATCCAGCATGGAAAACCTAGCACTTTTACCAATGGATGGCTTTGCCGGCCGCATTATCGGCACAATGCCGGTCAGCTAGCTGCACCGCAGCATCCGTGCGCAAGCGCCTCCACTATGCCTGTATTGCGACCCGGCACTCCTTTCAGCGGACACCTACATGACCGAGACACCACGCTGCGACGACGCAGCCAGGCTGGAACGCTTTGGCTACACCCAGGAGCTCAAGCGTCAGCTCACGCTCAAGGATCTGCTGATCTACGGACTGGTGTTCATGGTGCCGACCGCGCCGTTTTCCATCTTCGGCGGTGTGTTCGATATCAGCGCCGGGATGGTGCCGCTGACCTATCTGGTCGGCTTCGTGGCGATGCTGTTCACCGCCTTGAGCTACCAGCAGATGTCGCAGGCGTTTCCGGTGGCCGGCTCGGTGTATGCGTATGTCGGCCGAGGTTTGAGCAGCGGCATGGGGTTTCTGGCCGGCTGGGCGATTCTGCTCGATTATCTATTGGTGCCCACCCTGCTGTATGTGGTGGGGGCCAATGCAATGCACAACGTCTTGCCTGGGGTGCAGCAGCCGGCGTGGATCGCATTGTTTGTGGTGCTCAATACGGTGGTCAATCTGCGCGGTATCGAAACCACCGCGCGTGCCGATCGTTTCTTTCTGTCTGCGCAGTTGCTGGTGCTGGCGGTGTTTGTGGTGCTGTCGAGTCTGGCGATCCAGCGCGGCGTCAACGGTGCGCACTGGCACCTGCGTCCGTTCTACAACCCGCAGGCGTTTTCGCCGCAACTGATCTTCAGCGCGTTGTCGGTGGCGGTGGTGTCATTTCTGGGCTTCGATGCGATCTCCACGCTGTCGGAAGAAACCCGTGGCGGCCACCGTGTGGTCGGGCGCGCCACCTTGATGGCGCTGCTGATGGTGGCGGACCTGTTCGTGCTGCAGACCTGGCTGGCCGCGTTGCTGCAGCCGAATCTGCAGCGCTACCCCAGCGCGCAGGCATCCAACGATGCGTTCTTCGACATCGGGCGGCTGATCGCCGGGCCGTGGCTGCAGATCGTCATCGCGCTCACGGTGGCGATCAGCGCGGCGATTGCCAATTCGCTGGTTGCGCAGGCGGCCACCTCGCGCTTGTTGTTCGCCATGGCGCGTGACCGTCAGCTGCCGGGGTTCTTGCGCTACATCCATCCGCGCACCGGCGTACCGCAGCGCGCCATCTTGCTGGTGGCGGGTTTGAGCATGGTGTTGGGCGAAGTGTTCGTGGGCCAGATCGCGTTGCTGTCCTCGTTGTGCAACGTCGGCGCACTCGCCGCTTTCATCCTGTTGCACGTTGCGGTGCTGTGGCACTTCCGTGGGCAAGGCCGCAGCCTGCTATTGCATGTTGCAACGCCGTTGATCGGCATCGTGATCCTGGCCTACGTGTTGATCAATGCCGACCGGCATGCCCAACTCGGCGGCGCTGCGTGGATGATGGTGGGGCTAGTGGTGTTGGGGTTTTTGAAAGTCAGCGGTCGCTCCACCGAATTCCGCGCCAGCGACGCGTTGGAATAGCGGCTGCTGCCAGTCTCGCTATGCAGCGATGCGTCGCTGTGCAGTCGGTCGGAAGCGATTGCGCCAGACGTTCCATCGCGCACCGGCTGCATGCGTTATCAGCTGTCAGGCATGCTGTGACATCGCAACATTCCAATGATCGGTAGCACGCATGTGTTCGCACGCCGTAGTGCTCCGGTGCCGCGTGCGCTGGACGCTTGCGTATTCACCCAACCATCTCGATGCCGCCTTCCACGCGCGCTACGTCACACGCTGCGTGCGTGAAGACACAGATCGACGCCCCCAAAAGAGATAGTACTTTTATTTAATTCATGTATCTTAACTAGATTTTAATCACATATTCATATATAAAATTTCACTAGTCTCATTCGGCGCCACTGATGGCGCCCGCACGCCGCCCCCCCCCCACACACACACAACCTGTCGTTCCCTGGCGAGTAAGGACTACCCATGAATCGCAAGAATGCGTTGTACTTGGCACTGTTTTCCGCTGTTTCCGGCTCCGCACTGGCAGCGCCGCCAACCGAGATGGACGCAGCGCCAGTCAGCCCTGCGCCGCAGGCGGCCAAACTCGGTGCGGCGACATTGCAATCGGCAAGTCTGCGTGGCGGCATCCTGCCCACGCGCGTGGTGCAACTCCCTGCACCCACCAGCACCGAGATCAGTCGCGTGCGTGAGCGGCGCATTGCGCAGGTCAAACATGGGCAGCCCTTACAGATCGGTTTCTCGCGTGCGGTTGCCAAGCCTTTGGTGAACCTGGCCACGCTCGATTGGCAGATGGCCAGCAATGGCGCGCGCGTTGCGACCTTGAAGGTCAGCTCCGCACAGGCGGCCTCCTTGCGTGCGTCGCTGACACTACGCGGTGCCGGCGCAACGCCCGGCGATCCATCCAAGGTGACGCTGCGCTTCGCAGGTGACGACGGCCGCGTGTTCGAGCAATCCGGCGCAAGCTTCGCTGCCAGCGGCAACGACATCGGTTGGTCGCCGACGGTGAGTGGCGAGAATCTGCTGGTGGAGCTGTCGCTGCCGGCCGGCCAGTATCCGGAAAACTTCAGCTTGCGCATTCCGCAGCTGTCGCATCTGGATATCAGCCCCACCGCCAGCACGCGCGACATGATGGCCATTGCAATCGGCGAGAGCGATTCCTGCCAGAACGATATCGTCTGCCGCGCCAACCCCACTGCCGGCTTAACCAGTGCCGCAAAAGCGGTGGCACGCATGGTGTTCACCACCAGTCAGGGTTCGTTCTATTGCACCGGCACCTTGCTCAACAACACCAACTCGCCCAAGCGCAATCTGTTCTGGACCGCCGCGCACTGCATCAGCACGCAGACCATTGCCAACTCGCTACAGACCTACTGGTTCTACGATGCGGCCAGCTGCAACGGTAACACCGCCAGCGCGCAGGCGACCACGCTGACCGGTGGTGCGTTTCTGCGCCACGCCAACACCACGCGTGACACTGCGCTGCTGGAGCTGAAAACCGCACCGCCGAGCGGCGCGTTTTATGCGGCATGGAACAGCGCGGCGATCGGTGCCAACGGCACTGCAATTGTCGGCATCCACCATCCGGCCGGCGACGTCAAAAAGTATTCGCTGGGCACCGTCAATGGGCTGAGCACGTCCATCGACGGCAAGACCCCGCTGTATCGCGTGGTCTGGAGCGATGGCGTGACCGAAGTCGGCTCCTCCGGCTCCGGCCTGTTCACCATCGCCAGCGGTGATGCCTATCAGCTGCGCGACGGCCTGTATGGCGGCTATTCGTATTGCACCGCGCAGACCGATCCGGATTACTACTCGCGCTTCTCGGACGTGTATTCCACCATCTCCACCTACTTCGGCCCGTAAGCAGTTGGTGCACGTGGCAGGCGGTGTTTCGCCTGCCACGTGCGACTGCGCTTGGCTTGCGTGCAGCACTTCAGCTGCATCGCCTTGATGATGCAGCCTTGGCAGCTCGTCCTTCACCTGGATCAGCATGCCGGTTCAACGCAATCGTTACGCAATCGCCGCACTTGCAATGGCGACCTTGTCGCTGCAGGTCACCGCCAGTGCAGCCGGCAAGCCCGCAAATCGCGAAGACGTCCAGGCACACGCGCTGCAGCTGTGCCTGGACAACACCTATGCGCGCAGCGGCAAATAGAACCAACCACGCGATCGCTCGTATCTGCTGACGATCTATGCGCTCGACACTAGCAAGGCAGGCGCCACCGACCGCCTGCATCGCTATGTTGCCGAGCAGACGGCGGACTTTCATCGCGCAGAGGTGCCGATGAAGGACGAAGCGCGCCGAGGCCCGTTCAATACCATCTTTGCGCAATGCATGGCGTTCTATCGTTCGCCTGCGTTGAACGCGTTCATTGCGCAGACGCTCTGACCCAGATTGCGCAGTCGCAAGCCTGACAGACTCGCGCTAGGTGTTTGATCCCAGGCGTTGATGGTGCATTATTTTCCCTCGAATGGAAGCAAGCACGATGGGCCAGGTTCTGCAGGGGAGCGCCACCACGACTGAGGCGATCCGTCGAGAGATACAACAGAGTCAAGAGAGCGCTGAGAGCGCTTTCCAAGCGTTACGGCATCCATCACAAGACNGTGTTGTCCATTGAGGATGAGGCGGCGATCGTCGCCTTCCGCAAGCACACGTTGCTGCCGCTGGATGACTGTCTCTACGCACTGCAGCCGAGCATCCCGCATCTGACGCGCTCATCGTTGCACCGCTGCCTGCAACGCCATGACATCTCGCGGCTCCCCGAGATTACAGGCGACAAAGCCGCCAAGAAGCGGTTCAAAAACGATCCGATTGGCGACTTCCACATCGACATTGCACAGGTGCAGACGGCCGAGGGCAAGCGCGCTCTGTTCGTGGCCATCGACAGGACGTCAAAGTTTGCGCTCACCGAACTGCACGCCTCGGCCAACAAGATGGTTGCAGCGCAATTCCTGCGCACTGTGATCCAGGCGGTGCCCTATGCTCTGCAGACGGTTCTGACGGATAACGGTATCCAGTTCACCAACCGCAGCTCCGACCGCTATGCCTTCCCGCATCTCTTCAGCCGCGTCTGTGAGGAGCACGGCATCCAACACCGCTTGACCAAGGTCAAGCATCCCTGGACTAACGGGCAGGTCGAGCGGATGAATCGGACCATCAAGGAAGCTACTGTCAAACGCTTCCACTACGATGATCACGCACAACTGCAAAAGCACCTGGCCAACTTTATCGACGCCTACAACTTCGCTCGCAGACTCAAAGCCCTGAAGGGTCTGACACCGTACGAATTCATCTGCAAGCAGTGGACATCCGAACCCGAGCGGTTCAAGGTGGACCCGATCGATCTAATGCCGGGACTGAACACGCCATCGCCCAGCGGCTGGGCGGCCTAGGCCACACGGTGCACACCCTCACCGCCGACAACCGCAAGGAGTTGGCCGATCATCGGCTCATTGCTGCCTGCTTGCAGAGTGCTTTCTATTTTGCAGATCCGTCATGCGCATGGCAGCCAGGCAGTAACGAAAATGCCAACGGGTTGACCCGGCAATACTTGCCACGACAAACCGATTATTGACTGGACGCGATCTTGCTCGACGTTCGGGTGCCACGATCGTCTGGTCGCAGTCCGGCGTTTGGCAAAGCATCAATCGACGATGACGTGCGGCACGAAGCGCGAGGTGTCGCGGGTGATCGGGCCATCGTCGTCGCGCATGCCCAACCCGGCCGGGCGATCGGCCACGACCCAGCTGCCCACCAGCGCATGCCGCCCCTCGAAGACCGGTAACGGATGGTGCGCCTGCAAAATCGCCGGCCCCTCCACATATGGCCCATAGGTCTGCGCAGCATCACCCTGTGCGGTGACCAAAGAGATGTTGGCGCCCTCGCGCGAGAGCAACGGCTTGCGCACCCAGCCTGCCGTCGGCGCTTGCCCGGCTTGCGCAAAGCGCGCCGGCAGCAGATTGGGATGGCCCTGATGCCGCTCCCACAGCAGCGGCAGAATGCCCTTGTTGCTCAGCACCGACTTCCACGCCGGCTCGATCAGGCGCACCCGGTTGGCACACAACGCCGGGCCGAAGCGTTCTTCCATCATGAATTCCAGCGGATACAGCTTGAACAACGTATGGATCACCCGGTCCTGCTCGTCGGTGAACCAGCCATCGGCGCTCAGGCCGATGTCCTCGATGGCCACTTCCTCAGTGGCAATGCCGACCTGGTGCGCGCAATCGCGCAGATAACGCACCGTGGCGCGATCCTCCAACGAATCGCGCACCGCTGAAAAATGCATCTGCGGCCCGATCGCACCATCCACCGCCAGCGCACCCAGGGTTTCGCACAGCAGATCCTGGATCAGATTGTATTGATCAGTGCCCTTGGGCAGCACACCAGCGGCGATCTGTTGCTCCAGCCACAACCACTGGAAATAGGCCGATTCGTACAGCGAGGTCGGCGTGTCGTAATTGAGCTCGTATAACTTGGCCGGGCCGTCGCCGGCATAGGCCAGATCCATGCGCCCATACAGATGCGGGTCGCGGTTTTTCCACGAATTGGCAATCCAGTCCCAGTAGAACGGCGGGATCGCCAGCTGCGTCATCAGGTGTTCCGAGCCCACCACCTCGTCCACCAACTGCATCGCCATGTCGTGCAGTTGCTGGGTGGGCGCTTCGATGGCGTCTTCGATCTGGCGCAGCGAGAACGCGTAATAGGCGCTTTCGTCCCAATACGGGGCGCCATCGATGGTGTGGAAATGGAAGCCGAGCGACTCGGCCTGTTCGCGCCAATCGGCACGTTCTGCAATTGCGATCCGTTGCATGTCAGCCGCCGTTCCCAGAGCTACTCCCGCCGCTGCCGAACGAACTGCGCGCCGCCGCACTGGAGCCGAAACCCGAGCGCGACACGGTGATCGCACGCGATGGCATGTCGATCGCGCCACTGCGCCCACGCACGGTGCCGATGCGATCGCTAGCCAGGTCGCCATTTGGCTTGTAGAAACCGCCGCTGCGGTAATCGCGATACAGCGGCATCGCGCCACCGTAGCGATAGCCGCCGCCACTCATGTTGCCCAGCGCGTAGCCGAGCAGAAAGCCGCCCATCGGCGGAATCCAGCTTTGCTGCCCCTGGTTCTGTACCTCGGTGCAGCTGCCGAATTGCGCATCGCACTCATAGCGCGAATTGAAGCGCGGCGCGGCCTGCTGGTGCTTGGCCACGGCCTCGTCGTAGGCCTTGAGGCATTGCTGGATGTCGGTCTGTTCCTGCTTGATCTGGTAGCAGTCGGAAGCCGACTGCAGCACCACCCCTGTCTCTGGTTCGGAACCACAACCGGTGACGAAGGCGGCCGGCAAGGCGGCCATCAAAGTGAGTTTGAGATTGCGTGATCGCTTCATGCCTGCGCTCCGTTACGGCGTGATCGCCGCCGCATTGATCAGGCCGACCGCGATCGACACGCCAGCCGAAAAGATGCCGGCGGCGCTGACGTTGTCGGTGATCTGCCGCGAGATGCGCCCGGCTACCACGTTGGCCAGCAGATACGCCACGATCTGAATCCCGCAGGCAACCGCGCCCCAGATCAGCGCATCGATCAGGCTCACCGAGTGGGTGATGGCCGAATGCAGCGGCAAGGCCACGCCGATCAGGTTGCCGGCCAGCGCGGTGGCCGGCGCCACGTTGCCCTGCCGCAGCAGGGTGAAATCCTTGTGCGGTGTCACCAGCGTCACCAGCACCACCGCAACGATCAACACGCCCAGGCCGGTACCGAAGTAGGAAACAAATGCGAGAAAACTCTGCAGGTTGATCGGGTTCATGACAGGACCAAGGTAAGTGGAAGACGAGCGCGCACGCTCAGGTGATATCCAGATCGGCGACCGTGACATCGATGCCGACCGCATAGGTGACGCAGAATTCGTTGGGGCCGGAATCCTCGCCCGTGACCAGCAAAAATTCCTCACGCTGCAGCTCCGGCACATCGCGGCTGTAGAGCATGGCGTAGTGGGTCAGATCGCCATCGCGACGCGGTGGCTGATAGCGGTAGAGCACTTCGTCGTAGGCGATCGGAGGAATCCGCGCAGCATCATCGGTGGACTGCGTGGCACGCTCCCAGCGTTTGCCGGCGTACTCGATCTGCGCCGCACCCAGATGCGGATGCTGCATTACGAATTCCTGAAACGCCTGCTTGCTGGGCGGGTTGACCGTCTCGCAATACACGAACGCCTTCATCGCCTCCAGATCGCCGCCCACCGTGGTGATCTGCAAAAACGCATCGTCGTCCAGGTAGAAACGATGCAGGGAATAGCCATCGCCCAGATTGACATGCCCATAGCACGGGATGCCTTGATGCCCGCCCGGCAACTCGGCGGTCATAACCTCCGGTGCCATGCGATACAAGGTGGTGTCGATCTCCACCTGACCACCGACACGCAGGCCGAGCGGCAGCGTGTGGCCGATCGCGCCGGTGCCGGAAGTGGGCGCCGCTGGTGGTTGTGATTGACCGAACAACTTGCCGAAAAAACGCATCGTCATGCACCTTGTGGCGATGGGGAATGGGAAACGGCGGCAGCGCGCCGGGCTTGCCATACGATGGCGTGCTGCTCGGCCAGGTAATACAGCATGGTACCGGCCGGCACAGCGGTGTGTGCTGGCGGGTTCAACCGCAGTGCGCCATCGGGCGTGCGCAGGCCCAGCAACAAGGCGCCACGCTGGCTGAAATCGGCGGCCACTACGCGGTAATCCAGCGGATCACCATCGGCAGGAACAGCCAGGCTGAACTGGGTCGGGCCATCGTCGACCGAGAGCAGCTCGGCAGTGATCGCCGCGCTGCCGGGATCCTGCGCAGCGCGTGCCAGGATCTCGGCGGTCATCGGGCGCGTGCATTCGATGGCCGGATAATGGCAATTGACCAGCCACGCGGCACTGCCCGAATCCAAATGCGCCATGGTATGCGCACGCGGCGCATGCGCCATCAGCGCGAACACCGCCGCCAGGGTCTGATCGTCGGACGGCGGGTTGACGATCACCCGCGCCGCACCCGCGATACCGGCACGCAGGTACACGTCCGTATGCGTATACGACTCGGCCGCGATAACGCGCATGTGGTCGGGCATCGGGTTCTCAGCCACGCCCTAGGCGATCAACACCACGCCTTCGTCGTCGGTGGCGGTATCGGACAGCAACAACTCCAGCAAACGTACGGAGGCGGCGCCCTGCCAGCCGATCAGAGCCGATCAGAATGGGGTGACCGCGCAGATCGGCGTAAGCCATCTTGCCCATGTGGTGGCGCCTCCAGAAAGTGATGAGCACGCCGCTGGTCTTGGCCAGCACCGTGGCGAACAGCGCCACCGCGCCCGGCATCAACACGAACGCGGCGATATAGCGCCCGGCCACCGAGCCCGGCGACAGGTCGCCATAGCCGATGGTGGTGGCGGTGGTCATGTAGTAGTACGGAAACGCGTCCAGGCCGACGAGCTTGTGCTCGCCAGCCATCAACAACAACGCCCAACTCACGCCCATATGAGCCAGCAGCGCCAGCGCCACCAGGCCCCAGCTGACGCGGCGCACATGGCGCCGCAGTACCCGGAACAACCGTCCGACAATGATCATGGCGCGTCCTGTGCCGTGCGGTGGATCAGCTGTCGCTGCGCGGAACCTGCTGCACGTCGCGCACCTGGCCGATCAGCGGCGCGGTGCCGCTGGCGGTGTCGTGGCCGAGTTGGGCCGGCTTCTTGAAGCGTGCCAGCACTGCGGCAGCGCTGGACTCGCCTTCCATCAGGCCGGCTGCGGCCAGACGCCGGTTCAGATCGCCGTCGCCGCTGGACGATTCGAGCTCTTCGGCCGATTCGATGCGTGCGGAAGTCTCGGCCTGACGCGCCTTGATCCGCTCCAGCGATTCCAGCGCCGAGCCCATCTTGCTGCTGGCACCGGAATGCCGCGCGGCAATCGCCGCCTGCGCCTTTTGCACCGCGTCGGTGGCCTTGACCGTGTCGATCTGCTGGCGCATGCCGCGCAGCTGGTTTTCGGTCTTCTGGATGGTGGCCTTGAGCGTCACCACCGACTGGTCCAGCGAGGTCTTGGAGGCCTTGTCGCCGGCGTCCTCGCTTTCCAGCGCGGCGAGCTTTGTCGCCACATCGTGGGCCAGCGATTCGTCGCCCTTGGCCAGCGCACCTTCGATATAACGCGTGTATTCGGCCATCTTGCCGGCGCGCGCATCGATCTTCTGCTGGGCGAGTTTGCTCTGCGCCATCAGCTTGGTCAGCTCTTCGCGCGAACGCGTGAGCTGGGCGCCGGCGTCGCGCATTTCCTGGTCCAGGATGCGCAACGCATTGGCGTCGACCGCCTTTTGGCCGGTTTCGTGTGCAGTGCCACGCAGCAGCGTGATCAGCTTTGAAAAGATACTCATGACAACACGCCTTTAGGAAAAGTACGGCTTGAGAGATTCGGCGGCATCCAGCGTATTGGCCGCCAGGGTCTGGATTTCCTCGTCGATCTGGTCGAGCGTGGACGACGCCGACAGTTCGCCAAAGACCACGTAGCTGTCCTTGCCGTCGACCTGCACCAGGCCCAGGTTGGATAACGGATTGAGCGGATTGAGCCGCATGCAGGCGTCGTTGAACGCCGCGAGGTCGCTGACCTGGTCGGCGTTGGCCAGCAGCGTGGAAACGAACACCTGCGAGCCGGAGGCGGCGACCTGGATCTGCATGTCGCCGTGGTCGGCCAGGGTGAGGTTGATGGCCGGTTCCAGGCCATCGATCAGCTCGACCTCGATCGGCTGGTCGCGGTAGCGCTCGGCCAACAGGCCGTGCAATTCGACAGTGGTGTACTGCGTCATACGATGTCCTGTCCTTTGGTCATGCAGCGGTGGTCAAGCAGCTGCGGTGATGCAGCAATGCTCATGCAATGGGCGGACATACTACAGACTGTCTGCGATCGGCAGATAGGGCCGGAAGACACTGGTCATGCAACATCAAGCGGGCGCCGATCCAGGCGCCGATCCAGTGGCACACGCCTGCCCCAAACGCCGCCCGCGCCGGCCTGACGGTGAGCGCAGCCGTTGACCGCCAAGCTTACGGATACAGCATCCGCTTGCTCCAATGGCTGGCCGCATCGGCCTCGTAACGCCAGCGCTCGTGCAGGCGGAACTTGGCGCCGTACCAGAACTCGAACGCCTGCGGCACCACCCGGAAGCCGCCCCAGCCATCCGGACGCGGCACCTCACGTCCTTCGAAGGTGGCTTCGACCTTGGCGATGGCTGCGTCGAACTCCTCCCGCGAGCCCAGCGCCTGCGATTGCAGCGAAGCCCAGGCGCCGATCTGGCTCATGCGCGGGCGCGAGGCGAAGTAGGCATCGGCTTCGTCCGCGCTCACCAGTTGCACGCCACCTTCGATACGCACCTGGATGCCGGCCTCGCGCAAGCTGCGCCACAGAAACAGCAAGGCGGCCTGCGGATGGATCTGCAGGTCGCGACCCTTTGCGCTGTCCAGATGGGTGTAGAACACGAACCCGCGCGCATCGAAGGCCTTGAGCAACACGGTGCGCGCGCTTGGCCGGCCATCCACGTTGGCGGTGGCCACGGTCATTGCGCTGGCCTCAAATTCGGCACTGTTCTGAGCCTCGGCGTACAGCGCGGTGAAGGTGGTAAGGGCTTCTGCAGAAAGATCGGTCATGACGGTGCGCGCGCGGCAAGAGTGGCGCCTATTGTGGGCGCATCGCGTGTGCTTCGCCTATGTCCGCGCTGTCGCAGCGATCGATTTCCAGGCGGCGACGGCGTGTGTCGACGCTGCTGCGTGCAGCAGCAATTCACGCCGCAGGAATGGTTTCAAACCGCGCCGACCGGCCCGGTGCAAGGGCGTGAATGCTACGATCCCCGCGCATGAACCCAGCTCCCAATCTCGTGATGGTCGGCCCGATGGGCGCCGGAAAAAGCTGCATCGGCCGTCGCCTGGCCGAGCTCTTCGGGCTGGAGTTCGTCGATGTGGATCACGCCATCGTCGAGCAGGTGGGCAACAGCATCCCGGCAATCTTCGAGCAGCACGGTGAGGCGCGGTTTCGGCAGCACGAAGTCGAGACCTTGCAGACGCTGCTGGAACAGGACAACAAGCTGATTTCCACCGGTGGCGGCGCGGTACTGGATCCGCTCAACCGCCAGCGCATCCGCGAACGCGGTTTTGTGGTGTATCTGCACGTCAGCGTGCCGGCGCAACTCACGCGGCTGGCGCGCGATCGTAATCGCCCGCTGTTGCAACGCGCCGACCGCGAGCAGGTGCTGCACGCGATGGCCGCGCACCGCACCCCGTTGTACCAGGAGGTCGCCGACCTCAGCCTGGAAACCGATCACCTTTCCCCCGCCGAGGCCACCGCGCAGCTGGTGCTGCGTCTGGCAGCGCAATGGCGCATGTCGAGTACCCCCGCATGACACTTCCCCGTTCCTCGCGCAGCGTCGATGTCGACGGCGCGCAGCCTTACACCATCAACATCGCCCCCGGCCTGCTGGCCGACGGCGCGCGCCTGGCCAGCCATGTGCGCGGCCGCCACGTGCTGCTGCTCAGCGACTCGCAGGTCGCTCCGCATTACGCGTCCGGCGTGCGCACTGCGCTGTTGCAGGCGCGCCCAGACCTGCAGCTCGGCGAGCTGGTGATCGCCGCCGGCGAAGCCTCCAAGACGCTGGACAATTTCGGCGCAGCGATCGCCACGCTGGCCGAGCTCGGCGCCACCCGCGACGCCTGCGTCTTCGCACTCGGCGGCGGCGTGGTTGGCGATCTGGCCGGGTTTGCGGCGGCCTGCTGGATGCGCGGGGTGGACTGCGTGCAGCTGCCCACCAGCTTGCTGGCGATGGTGGATTCCTCGGTCGGCGGCAAGACCGCAGTGGATATCCCGCAGGGCAAGAATCTGGTCGGCGCGTTCCATCCGCCACGCGCGGTGATCGCCGATACCGACACCTTGCGCACCCTACCCGCGCGCGAGCTGCGCGCCGGTCTGGCCGAGGTGATCAAGTACGGCGCCATCCGCGACCCGCTGTTCTTCCAATGGCTGCATGCCGAACGTCGGGCGTTGCTGGAGGGTGATGCCGATGCGCTGGCGCAGGCGATCGCGCGCAGCTGCGAGCACAAGGCCGAGATCGTGGCGCGCGATCCGCTGGAAAAAGGCGAGCGCGCCCTGCTCAACCTGGGCCACACCTTCGGCCATGCGATCGAGACCGAACAAGGCTACGGCGCGCCCGGCAACGACAACCTCAACCATGGCGAAGCAGTGGCGGTGGGCATGGTGCTAGCCGCACGGCTCTCCGCCGCGCTGGGCATGAGCACTGCGCAGGACACCGAGGCGCTGCGCGCCCTGCTACAGGACTTCGACCTGCCTACCGAGATCCCGGCCGGTCTGTCGCCGGAAGCGCTGCTGGGGCGTATGCGTCTGGACAAGAAGAACCTCGCCGGCCGCCTGCGCCTGGTGTTGTGGCGCGGCATCGGCAAGGCCGAGGTGGTGCCCGATGTGGACGAGGCAGCGGTGCTGGAGATTGTGGCGAGCTGAGGCGCACGCGGTTGGCCGGCTGCGGCGGCGAGCGCGATCCAACATCCCGAAAAACGCAGCGTCGTTCATACCCATGCTGCCAGGCCGGGAACGCTACAGACTGCCTTATCCAATCCCCACGCCCCAATCCCTGCCTCCCAGCCTTCAGCACCGCCCGGCTACAATCGGCGCCATGCGTATCCACTTGCAACACGATCCCGGCGGCAATGCGCCGCTGCGTTATGTCCAGCTGACCCTGCAACCGGATCTGTTCGGTGGCTGGGAGCTGCTGCGCGAGAGCGGCGAGATCGGTGGACGCTCGCAGCTGCGACGCGACCAATACCTGCTGCAGGATGAGGCGGACAGGGCCTTCGACAAGGCACGCGACACCCACCTCAAACGCGGCTTCCAACTCATCACCGGCGGCGCCGACGCGCCGCGCTGAGGAACACCCATGCTCAAGAACGATCGCCTGTTGCGTGCCCTGAACCGCCAGCCCGTCGACCGCACGCCCGTGTGGCTGATGCGCCAGGCCGGACGGTATCTGCCGGAATACCGCGCCACCCGCGCGCGCGCCGGCAGCTTTTTAGGTATGGCCAAGAACCCCGAAATTGCTTGCGAAGTGACGCTGCAGCCACTGCAGCGCTTTCCGCTGGATGCGGCGATCCTGTTCTCCGACATCTTGACCATTCCCGATGCGATGGGCCTGGAGCTGTACTTCGTCGAAGGCGAAGGCCCCAAGTTCCGCCGCCCGGTGCGCGATGCCGCCGCGATCCATCGGCTGGGCGTTCCGGACATGGAAACCGAGTTGCGTTATGTGATGGATGCGGTGCGTTTGATCCGCCGCGAGCTCGATGGCGCGGTGCCGCTGATCGGCTTCTCCGGCAGCCCGTGGACGCTGGCCTGCTACATGATCGAAGGCGGCGGCAGCAAGGAATACGCGCGCGTCAAGGCGATGGCCTTCAACGCGCCAGAGGTGTTGCATCACCTGCTCAGCACCGTCACCGATGCCGTGATCGCCTATCTGTCGGCACAACGCGCGGCCGGTGCGCAGGTGCTGCAGGTGTTCGACACCTGGGGCGGCGTGTTGTCGCCGGCGATGTACCGCGAATTCTCGCTGCCCTATCTCACCCGCATCGCGCGTGAGCTGGAGCGCGGCGACGGTGCCGAGCGCACCCCGCTGGTGCTGTTCGGCAAGGGCAACGGCGCCTACGTCAGCGAGCTAGCCGCCAGCGGCGCCGAAGCGGTGGGCGTGGATTGGACCATCTCGCTGGCCGACACCGCCCAGCGCGCCAGCGGCCGCGTCGCCCTGCAAGGCAACCTGGACCCAGCCACCTTGTACGGCTCGCCCGAGGCGATCCGCGCCGAAGTCGGCAAGACCCTGGACAGCTACGCTCAAGGCAACGGCGGCTCGCGCGAAGGCCACGTCTTCAACCTCGGCCACGGCATGTCGCCGGATATGAATCCGGATCATGTCGGCGTGTTGGTAGAAGCGGTGCAGACGTTGAGCAAGCGCTGATCCAAGCGCGCTCGACAGCGTGTGGGTCGCGCTGTCGAAGGCTCGCTCAGAAGGCGATCAGTTAACCAGACGCCGCTTTTTTTCCTACAGCCACCGACAACAACCGATGGTGCTTGCGCGCGTACCGGCGTGGGATCTTATGCGGCATGGATGCCGCATAAGATCCTACATGGACGTACTTGCGGCCTGTCCCGCGCTAGTACGCGTGCAAGCGCGCGCAGCAAGCCGAAGCACTCGTAAAAAACTGACAGACGTTGCGTGTGTGGGTTGGTCTGTGCGCGGTGCCGCATCCGGTGTCGGGACACGTCGTGAATCCATCCCTGGAGACTCAGTGGCGGCATCCATGCCGCCACATGGCCCCGCCCCCGGATACGACCCCGCGCCTTCGATATTTGCTAGTGCTGATCGGCAAGCGAATGCCTACATGGAGGTATTTGCGGCGTGTCCCATGTCGGTACGCGTGCAAGCGCGCTCAGTGACCGAAGCAAATGCGCACGTTTTTCTGAGTTCGTGCACATTGGCCCGGGGATAATGCATTGTCCCTTCGAGAGCGATCACGATGTCTCAGCCCGTTCCCGTGTTGCGTGCCTAGGACACCATCAAGCCGCTGCTGTGGCTGGTGTCGCTGGCAATCTTCATGCAGATGCTGGATGCGACCATCGTCAATACGGCATTGCCGTCGATGGCGCGCAGCCTTCACGAAAGCCCGTTGCAGATGCAGTCGGTGGTCTTCAGTTACGCGCTGGCGGTGGCGATGTTCATCCCCGCATCGGGCTGGATTGCGGACCGCTTCGGAACGCGGCGCACCTTCCTGACGGCGATCATCGTGTTCACGCTGGGCTCGTTGCTGCGCGCAGCCGCGCAACAGTTGCCGCAGCTGGTGGCGGCGGGCTTTGTGCAAGGCATCGGCGGGGCGATGTTGCTGCCAGTGGGCCGGTTGGCGGTGCTCCGGACGGTGGCGCGTGCGGACTTTTACGCGCGATGAGTTTCATCGCAATTCCGGCGATGATCGGCTCGCTGATCGGGCCCACCCTGGGCGGCTGGCTGGTGGAAGTCGCCTCGTGGCACCGGGTGTTCTTGATCAATCTGCCGATCGGTGTGATCGGTTTTATCGCCGCACTCACCATCATGCCGGACCACTACGGCGATGCAGGCAAACGCTTCGATCTGATCGGCTATCTGATGCTGGCGTTCGGCATGGTGGCGCTGTCGTTGGCATTAGACGGCATCTGCGAACTCGGCCTGCGCCACGCCTTCGTGATGCTGCTGGCGATCGGCGGGCTGGATGCGTTGGCAGGGTACTGGCTGCATGCAGCCAACGCGCCGACAGCGTTGTTTCCGCTGGCTTTGTTAAAGGTGGCCAGCTTTCGCATCGGTATTTTGGGCAATCTGTTTGCGCGTGTCGGCAGCGGCTCGATGCCGTTGCTGATTCCACTGTTGCTGCAGGTGGGCATGGGCATGAGCCCGATGAATGCCGGGCTGATGATGGTGCCAGTGGCGCTTTCCGGCATGGCGGCCAAACGCGCCGCAGTGAAGTTGGTGGGCGCTTCGGTTACCGCCGCATCCTGATGCTCAACACTGTGCTGGTTGGCCTGGCAATGGCCAGCGTCGCCTTGATCGACGTCGGTCAACCGCGATGGCTGCGTTTGCTGCAGCTAGCGGGCTTTGGCGCGGTGAATGCGCTGCAATTCACCGTCATGAATACCGTGACCCTGCGCGATCTGGATCGCGAGCAGGCCAGCCCCGGCAATAGCCTGCTGTCGATGGCGATGATGTTGGCCACCGGCTTGGGCACGGCGGCGGCGGGCAGCTTGTTAGCCGCGTTCAATACGCATCTGGGCGACAGCCACGGCGCCACCGCAGCGCTGCATGCGACTTTTCTGAGTGTCGGCGCAATCACCTTGTCCTCGACGCTGATCTTCTGGCAGCTGGCCGAAACGCGGCCGCATCCCAAACACGTGGAAGCAGTCGCCGAGTAGCGATGCGTGTGCGGCAGCGACTGCCGCAGTGCGTGAGCGACTCGCTGCGCACGATTTCAACCGCAGCAAACAGCTTTAAATTTCCTCGCGCGGGCGCGGGCGCTCGCGTCGCAACGCCTCGGCAATGGTGTCGGCCAGCATGTCGCCGGTGAGCGGCTTGCGCAGGAAGCTGTCGAATCCTGCCTGTTGCGCGCTAGGTTCGGCAGCTTCGTCGGAGCGCGCGGTCACTGCAATCAGCGGCATGTCGTAGCCGAACACGCGCAGCTGCCGCGCCAGCGCCAAGCCATCCAGTCCCGGCAGATCCAGATCCAGCAACGCCAGATGGAAGGTGTTGTCGGCCGCTTCGGTCAGTGCGACCAGCCCGTGCGGCGCATGCACCACCGAGTGGCCTTGCGAACGCAGTAGTCCAACGATGACCTCGGCAATCGTGGGGTCATCTTCCACCAGCAGGATGCGCTGCGGGGCGACCGCTCCACCGGCGCGCGCCACCTCGCCGCCGAGCGTAGCGTTGGAGGCAACCCAGCGCAGCGGTAGATCCACGACAAAGCGCGTGCCGGCGCCGAGGCGACTGATCACTTCGATATGCCCACCCATCGCCATCGCCAGTTCCTGGCAGATCGCCAGGCCCAGGCCGCTGCCGCCGTAGCGCGAGGTGGTCTTGGCGCCGTCGCCTTGTTCGAAACGCTGGAAAAGACGTGCCTTTTGCTCGGCATTGATGCCCGGCCCGGTGTCAGCCACCTCGAAACGCAGACCTTGATACGACCCCAGCGTGGTCAGCTTGAGCCCGACCACGCCGCGCTCGGTGAACTTGATCGCGTTGCTGAGCAGATTGAGCAGAATCTGGCGGATGCGGGTGACATCGCCGCTGGCGGTGATGTCGCCAAGCAGGCCCACTTCCAGGCTGAAACGCAGGCCGCGCTCCTGCGCCAGTGGCGCCATCAAGCCCTCCACCTCGGCCACAAGTTGGCGTACCGAAAATGGCTGCAGATCCAGCTCCAGACGCCCGGATTCGATGCGTGCCAAATCCAGCGCATCGTTGACCAACCGCAACAGATGCGCACCGGCGCGGCGAATCGATTCGGTATAGCTGCGCTGTTTGTTGTCCAGCGAGGTCTTGAGCAACAAATCGCTCATGCCCAGCACACCGGTCATCGGCGTACGCACTTCATGGCCGAGCGTCGCTAGGAAGCGTGTCTTGGCCAGAGAGGCCTGCTCGGCCAGTTCCTGCTTGTGCACCGCCAATTGCCAGGCATTCAAGCGGCGCAGGCGACGGCGATACAACAACACCGCCGCGGCGATGATACACAGCGCGAGCAGACCCAAAAAGACCAATCCCCATGGCGCCAGCCACCACGGCGGCAGCACCTGAAAGCGTAGCGTCTGGCTCGCCGACCAGATGCCGTCGGCGGTGCGCCCCTGAACTTCCAGCGTGTAATGCCCCCAGGGCAGCCGCGAAAACTGCCGCTCGCCACTGGGCCCGACGTCGATCCAGTCAGGGTCGTAGCAACTCAAACGAAAGCGGTAACTGTTGGATTCTGAGTCGGAAAGGCTGAGCAGGCGCGCGACAATGTGCAGATCGCGATCGTCGTCCTGCATCGTGAGCGGCTCTTGTCCGGTGATATCCAGACCACGTTCCCCGCGCCGCAAGCCCACGCGTTCGATAATCAACGGCGGCCTGCGTGTGCTGGGGCGCATCGTGGCCGGATCGAACACCACGACGCCGTCGGGCGATGCAGCGACGATTTGCCCGCTGCCAGCCTGCACCAGCGTGTTGATTTGTAACTGCTGGTTGGGGAGCCCATCGTGCACCCCATACACACGCACCAATCTGCTGCCAGGATCGATCCGGATCAGGCCGCGCTGACTGGAGACCCAGGCCACACCCCTGGCGTCGACCACCAGCCCGTTGGGCGCCACCATCGGAAACTCCTGATCTTTTCCAACGGTATCCAGGTGCTTAAGTTGCTTTCCATCCCACAGATACCGGCGTATCTCGCCCGCCAACCCGGCCCAGACCACGCCCCCCTCTCCAAGCCGGAAGAGATAGGTCGGCAAGGACGGCGCACCGACGACGGGGACAAATCGGTCGGCAACGGGGTCCCAGCGCCGTAGACCGGCATTATTGCTCAGCCATATCTGACCGTCGGGGCCAAGGCGTATATCCAGAATGGTCAACGCTTCCAGTCCATGACCGCCATTGACGATGGTCCGAAGCAACTGTCCATCGTCGTTACGGATTTGCAGACCATAGTTCAGCACAGTCACCCACAGTCGGCCCTGCGCGTCCTCTGCCATCCAACCCGGTCGGTCTGCAGCACCGTCGGGATCGGACTCGACATCTTCACGCAACTGCCAACGCTTGACTTGCCGTGTCCGCGGGTCATACCTGACCAATTTTCCTTCTACGCCGATCCAGACAAACCCGCGCCTGCTTTGGAGCATTGAGTCGAGCGAACGCAGTTCGTCGATCTGGGCCAGATGCGTCTGCAGTTGGCCTGTCGCCGGATCGAGATGTTCCAGCACACCCCGGCTACCAGCCAGCCAGACACCGCCCGAAGACGAAGGCGACGACGCCAGCACCGACGGGTTGGCCAGCGACTGGGGATCATCGCTGTGGTGCGCCAATACCGCAAAGGTGTCCCAATGCGGAGCCAGGTGCCACAGGCCGCCTTCGAGTGCCGCAAACCACAGCCCGCCTTCCCGATCTCCGTAAGCCGTGATCCAGTTTCGCCTGACCAAGCCATGCGCCGATAAACTGTAGACCGGCACGCTTCTGATGTCGGCTCCTAAGGAAGACAAGCCTAAGCCGCTGTCAGTGTCCAGCCAGTAACGCCCGCTACGATCACGCAACAAGACACCCATGACACGCTGCTTGCTCACGCTGTCTTGCCATGACTGGCGGCTCGCCTGACCGTCGGCATCTACACGAAACGCATCGCCGCCGACATCCGATACCCATAGCGTGTCGCTACTGCGCTCCATGTACAACCGATTGACGGTCTGTGTGGTTCCAGGAAGCGGCACGCGCTGAAAATGCGTGCCGTCCCAGCGAGCGAGCCCGCCGTGGGTGCCAATCCACAATGCCCCGTCCGGCGCCACCCCGAACCCGATCACGCTGTCGGATGGCAGGCTGGCAGGGTCGCCAGGCACGTTGGAAAATCGCTGCATGCTGCCATCGGGACGTCGCCGGTACAGCCCGTGGGCAGCAGTGCCAAGCCAGATGTCGCCGTTCGGGGTCTGGGCCAGCGCCCATACCGTGATTTCGCGAAGCTCAGGGAACTGCGCATTCTGCAGGGGTGTGAACGCGCGCGTTTTGGATTCCAAAAAGCCGGCACCGCCGTTCTCGAAACCCATCCACACCCGATTGTCGCTATCGACGCAAATGGCCCAGATCGCGTTGCTGGTCAACCCTTCTTCCATTCGCCAGATGCGGTAGCTGCGTCCATCGAATCTGGCCAATCCGTCATCGCTGGCGATCCACAGATAGCCCTGCTCGTCTTCGGCGAGTTCATTGACGGTGTCCGAGGGCAGCCCGTCGGCGACCGTGACCTGGCTTGGTACCGGCGTGAGCAGCGCGCGTGTTGTCGCCCGTGCAGGTCGCACTGTGACGCACAGACACAGCGACACTGCAGCAATCAGCCAATAGGAAAAACACAAAAAAAGGCGCACTGGACACGTTTCACGACAAGTCGCCGCATAGTGCGGGCCGCGCGCGGTGCGGGCAAGCCCGAGCGCGCTCGTTCTGCCGCTCATACATTCTCACTCCACTGGGATTGCTCTGGCGGCACTGCCCGGACTGCCCGGACTGCCCGGACTGCTCGCGCCTTGCGCGACGCTGCGATCGCTTCGACCAGCATATCGGCGGTGACCGGTTTGCGCAGAAATCCATCGAAGCCTGCTGCCTGCGCTTGGCTTTGCGCATCGCCATCGACACGTGCGGTCACCGCCAGTAGCGGAAACCCATGCCCGAGCCGACGCAATTGCGATGCCAGCGCAAAACCATCCAACCCGGTCAGATCCAGCAACGCGCTGTCGAAGCCGCCATCGACGGCCTCCAACAGCGCGCCAGCCCATGCGCGGCATGCACCACGCGATGGCCGCGGCCGATCAACAGGCCGGAGATCACCTCGGCCACGGTCGGGTCGTCTTCCACCAGCAAGATGCGCAACGACGCGCCCGGAACCGCGCGCAGCTCGCCAGCGGCGATGCCTAAGCCGGAGCGGTCGATCGGTAACGGCAGGTCCACGCTGAACTGGGTGCCGACGCCAAGCCTGCTGCGCACGCGGATCGTACCCTTCATCGCCACGGTGCGTTCCTGGCAGATCGCCAGCCCCAGCCCGCTGCCGCCATAGCGTGCGCTGGTGCGCGCGCCATCGCCTTGTTCGAATCGCCGAACCAAGCGCTTCTGCTGCTCCGGCCCGATGCCCGGCCCGAAATCGCGCACTTTGGAACGCAAAACGTCGCCATGCTGACTGACCGTCAAAGAGACCTCGCCGCGTTCGGAAAACTTGATCGCATTGCCAAGCAGATTGATCAGGATCTGGCGTACCCGCGTCGCATCACACAGCTCGAGCAACTGCCCAGACAGTTGATTGCGATACTGGAAGCGCAATCCGCGCGCGTCGCTGATCGGATCCATGAAATCGGCCAGTTCCTGGGTCAGTTGCGCCGGGTCGAACGACTGCTGCACCAGCTCCAGCCGCTGCAACATGGGCGCAGCGACCCAGTCGCCCTCGCCGGCACGCGCCTGCACCTGGACACGGTAATCGCCCGGCGACAAGCGCGAAATCACCCGTTCGCCACTGGCGCCATGCTCCACCCATCGTTCGTTGTAACCCTCCACCAGGTGCCGACAATGCGCAGCCGCCGGATCGACAAACGACAGCAATCGCGCACTGATGCGACGGTCGCGGTCGCGCGCCTGCAAGACCACTGGCCGGTTGTGCGCGATTGGCTGCGAGCGCTCGGCATCGTTGCGGCGCACCTGCACCGATGCGATCACCAGGCGCGCCAATGGCGCAGGAGCGAACGGCCGCGATAGGTCGAACAGCACGATGCCGCTGGTGGTCAAGGCAAGCACCTGCCCACTAGGGCCGGTCACTGGAGGACGCATCGAAAATTCGATGTCCGGCAGGCCATCGCGTTGACCAAACATGCGCACACCTGCGGCTGGCCGCGCTTGTAGGCGAACAGGCCTCGCGAGATCGTCGCCCACACCGTGTCTGTGCCACCCAAGGCCAAACCGCTGATCTCGGTAGAGGGCAGACCGTGCTCGCGCCCGACCCGCTTCAGCAAACGCGCCTGCTGACCATCCCAGTGATAGCGCTCCAGCGCACCTGGGCGCCCGACCCAGAATTCACGCGGCGATAAGAAAGCCAGCGCATAGACATCGCGGTTGGCGTCGCCGATCACCTTACAAAAGCGCTCACCCTGCCAGACCCATAGCCCGTCACCGGCCGCAACTCACGCGGAGCCATCGGGACGCATCACCCGTTGCTGCACCATGCCACCTACCTCGCTGAGGTCGGCACCGAAGCGAAACGTTGCCAGTAGCCGGCCGTCTGCCGCACGCCGCCGCACGCCGCCTGCCACAATCGACAGCCAGAACTCACCATCGGTACCAGGCGCCATCAGTTCCACCCTGTGGGTGTCGGACGTGCCGATCTCCATCGCGAGTTGGCATTCCCCCCGGTTTTCGGGGTATAGCGAGTGACACCCTCCCGCAGCGCAACCCACAGACTGCCGTCGCCGGTCGGCAGCACCGACTGCACGGTACCGCCGCCCAACACCTCGCTCTGCAACACGGGTACAACGTCGCCCTGATCGCCGACCCGATGGACCCCTTCGCCAGTGGTCACTAGAAAACTATCGCCATCGGCGGCGGCATTCACCAGGTAAAGGCCCTCCAGCGGCTTGCCCTGCGTCTCGAAAATCGTGGAAAAGCGTCGCCAGTCCGGCGGCAAGTACGCCACGCCTTGCGAAATCATCCCAAGCCATAACCCACCCTGGCGGTCCTGCATGACGTCGAGCACACCGCTATGGGCGGTGAGAAAGCCACTGCAGCGATCGCCCTCCATGACGCGCAGCTTGATTTCGCCAGGTGCCACCCGAAAACACCCATCGGCCGCTCCCACCCAGTAGCCGCCACCATATCGTGCACCACAGTGCCGGCACGTATGTCGGCAGACCCGTCCCAAGGCGCAGGTTTCAGCACGCGGGCGGGTGTCACGCGATACAAACCCTTGCTGCTGCCCACCCACAGCGTGCCGTCGGGATCCTTGCTCAGCTTGAACACGGTTGCGCTCAAGCGGTCCGGCGCGATGCGCACCAAACGCTCGCCATCGCACATCACCAGACCGCTGGCGGTGCCGATCCACAGCCGGCCGCGCGCGTCGGTCACCATGCTCATGATGGTATCGCTGGGCAGTCCATCCGGCGCATCCGGCGTTGCGCGAAATACCGTCACCCGGCCATTTTCTTAGCGTCGACACAGGCAGCCGCCGCTCCCGATCCATATCGCGCCCTGCGCCTGTGCAATCGACCAAACCTGCCCGGCACAGGCTTCGGCGACAGCCGGAAATGTCGTAAAAGCCTCGCACTCTGCGTTGAGCATACTGAGCAGCGCGCCATTGATGCCTAGCCAGACCCTGTCGCGATTGTCGATAAACAGCGTTTCGACCTCGTTGCCGGGAATTGCGTTTGCGGTGTGCGGGTCGCGCTGCCATACCTGCAGGCCGATGCCGTCGTAGCGCGCCAAACCGTCGCTGGTGGCCGCCCACACATAACCCTGCCGATCCTGTGTCAGTGCCAGCACCATGCGCGAAGGCAGGCCTTCGGTTGGCCCGAGCCGGCGCATGCGCGGGGTTTAGATCTGCTTCACCGCCAACGCATCCACACCGATCAGCAGCGGCAAGATCGCAAGCAACGACAGCAGCACGTTCTTCATCTTCATCCTTGTCGCCATTGCCACCTGCGCGCTCGCGCACTCCCCGGCGGGACTGCACTGTCCCTGCTTCGCTGCGGCCGCCACTAGTCGGCGGCCGGATTGTCGTGCGCGTCGCTGGCATCGGCAAGCACGCGCGCCAGTGCCTGCGTCAGCAATTCACCGGTGACAGGTTTACGCAAAAACCCATTGCACCCGGCCGCCATCGCTTGCGGTTCTGCATCGGCGTCGGCACGTGCGGTCACCGCAACAATCGGAAAACGCACGCCGAGCGCGCGCATTTGCGCCACCAACGCCGCACCTTCGATGCCTGGCAGATCCAAATCGCACAGACCGGCATCGAAGCTGCGCGTGCTCACCTCGGCCAACGCGGCCAGGCCATGCAGCACATGCGTGACCTGATGCCCGCGCGTCTGCAGCAGGCCGACGATCACCTGCGCCACGGTCGGGTCGTCTTCGACCAGCAGCAGCTGCAGCGGCGCCTGATCGTGAAGCGGCGCTGTGCGCACCACAGTCGGCGTCGCTGCGGGTAATGCGGCCACCCAGCGCAACGGCAACTCGACCACGAAACACGCCCCCTGCCCTAGTTCACTAAGGAGCCTCTAAAAACCCCATCAATCTGCCATCATTGACTTGACGCCCTGCCAGCGGAGAACGACAGACATGATCAGC
>NZ_MDEJ01000049.1 GCF_002940065.1 Xanthomonas populi | reverse complement strand
GGTAAAACGCTTCTTCACGTCCAATCTCCTTCGGGGTAGGGAATTGGACTCCAAACTGGCGTGCTACTCAAAATCGGGGGACGTCGGGCCGAAAGCAGACCGAGCAACGAGATCAAGGCAAGAGAACGTGAGCGGCGGAGCGCGGTCATGGCGACGGGATGGTGGATGGATGGCTGGGAGAATACATGCGCCGTGCGATCCGCTGCTGTTCCTTTTCCCACCGGGAGAAGGTGCCCCGCAGGGGCGGATGAGGGGACGGGCGAAGCCTCATGCTATCGAGCAATGCATATGCTTCGGCCCGTACACTCACCGCAACCCCTACAGGGACGTACTCGCTGTCCCGCGATGGTGGGTAGGCGAGGGCCCTGCAGCGAAGACCCAGATCATCCGCTCTGCTTCTGCTCATCCCAAGACAACCGAGCTCTCGCGGTTTTAAAGCGGTTGGCAAATGTCGCGAGCAGTCAGCCGGCCGCGCCCGCCTGGCGGTAAGCGCAGTCGTTTTGGTCGCCTCTCTCACTCACCCATGCACCCCATCGATCTCCACCGCCAACTCATCGCGGCAGATCACCGCGTGCAGCAGCAGGCGCGGCACTGCGTCGCCGAAGCGGGCGTCCAGTGCCTGGGCGACCTTGGGCAGGTCGTCTTGCTCGCGCACGTAGACCTTCAATCGCGTGCCGGCGCCGAATTGCGCGGGTAGGGCGGGGGCGTGCTGGCGTGCGGCGCCGAGCAGGGCATCGAAGTTGGCGAAGGTTTCTTCCAGCTGCGCCAGTAACTGGCCGGTGTGCATCGAGGCATGCCCGACCACGGCGGCGGTGCCTGACAGCAGCAGCGGCATGTCGCTGCCGGCCGGCGGCAGCATGGCGCGCGCAAAGCTCGGCGGCTGCGGGCCGTACTGGCGCGGGTAGTTGTAGGCGCTGACCTGGCGCGGATTTTCCAGCGGGGTGCCGGCATCGGCGGCGGCCAGCCAGTAGATCTGCATGATGCGCTCGGCATCGCAACGGCCCACCGCGGTGGCGGCGGGCAGCTGTGCGGTATCGAACGCGCCCAGGCCACGTGCACGGCCGATGCAGAACTGCCGATAGCGCTCGCGGTCGCCGCTGCCCAGGGTGATCGCATCCAGATAATTCCAGATGCGCAGCAGGAGCGGGGTCTGGCTGCCGGTGACGAACGCGGTGATCTTGGCATACGCTTTGGCGGCGGCTTCTTCGATGTCCACATCCTGCTCGTCGATCTCGATCACGCCGAACTGCAGGTGCCCGTCGCTGGACCAGGCGATGTTTCCATCGCGCCCGCTGCGCACCGGCGAGTCGCTGCGCCATACTTCCAGCACGCTGGCCTGATACGGCTGCAGCGGCACGCGCAAGTAACGCGGATCGTCCAGACGCGGCGCCGCAGTGCCGAAGCCGAACACGGCCAGCACCTGCGGGTCGGTGAGCAGGGCAGACGGGTCGGTCTGATCGACATAATCGACCTGCAGGCGGGGATGGCGCGCAGCGTGCGTGGTCTGGGCCTGGGAAGCGGTCATTGCGTGTCTCGTTGTTGCGTATCGCGTTGCAAGGTGTCGCCGTCGAAGCCGCGCGTGGCCTGGCGCCGACGTTGCCGCCAGGAGTGCCAGGCGCGCGGCATCATCGACAAGGTGGTGATGGCGTAGATGGCACGGAACGCACGCAGACGCAGGCGCACCTTCGGGCTCTCGAACACGTCGCCGGCCAGCATCGCTGCCACGGCTTCTTCGATCTGCAAGGTGGTCTGCGGTTGCGCGAACAAGATGCGCATGGTCGGCGAGGTGAAGCGGTAGATGAGCCACTTGAATTCATTCACGCCGCGTTTGAGGTCGCGCTGCAAGGCGCGCTGCAGTTTCGCCTCGCGCTGCGGCATGCGCAGCGCCTGATCCACCGTCGCTACGCCGCGCTTGGCGCTGTGCATGGCCAGAAACACGCCCGAAGAAAACATCGGGTCGACGAAGGTGTAGGCATCGCCCAGCATCAGCCAGCGCGGCCCGGCCATGCGCGTGCATTCGTAAGCGTCATTGCCGGTGGCGTGCTCCTGCGCCACACGCTCGGCGCCGTGCATGCGCGCGGTCACTTCGGCATTGAGCGCCAGCGTGCGCATGAAAAACCCCTCGCTGTCGCCCTTGCGGGTCGTGAGGTATTCCGGATAGCAGACTGCGCCCACGCTCATGATGTCGTCCGGCAGCGGGATCAGCCACATCCAGCCGTGCACATGCCGGTAGATGCTGATGTTGCCGGCATCTTCGCCCGGCCTGCGCGCCACGCCGCAAAAATGGCTGAACAACGCGGCCGATTGATGCTTGGCGTCGGCGCGTTTGAGCTTGAAGCGATTACCCAGAAACGTATCGCGGCCGCTGGCATCGAGCAGATAGCGTGGGCGGAAGTGCTGCTCACCCTCCACGCCACGCGCCTGCAGCACCGGCTGTTCGCCCTCGAAGCTGACCTGCTCGACCTTGACCTGCTCGCGCGCATCCACGCCCACCGCACGTGCGCGCTCGAACAACACGACGTGGTCGAACTGCGCACGCGGCACCTGAAAGGCGACATCGGCCTTGGCATCCAGCGCCCGTGAAAAACGAAACGTGTTGTCGCCGCCGTTGTCGATGCGAAAGTCCGCGCCGCGCTTGAGCACGCCGATGCCGCGTACGTGCTCGAGTACGCCCAGCCGTTCGAGGATCGGGACGTTCATCGGCAGCAACGATTCGCCGATATGGAAGCGCGGGTGCTGCTCTTTTTCCAGCAGCGTGACCTGCCAGCCCTGCTGCGCGAGCACGATGGCGGCGGCGCAGCCCGCTGGCCCCCCGCCGATGATCAACACATCCGGACATTCGGGTCCGGGAGCCGGCCCGGCTGCCGGCATGGCGGTCGGGGCGGGGCGAACAGCGGTGGAAGTCATCCTGGAACACACCTGCAGCGGGCGAGCGTCATGCAGTCATGATAGCCTGACCGGTGGCCCGGACAGGTGCGGCCGGGTTGCCGAACCACTCTCACCCGATCACCAACCAACCAACCAACCAACTGCGCGGCCGCTTAACGGGCGTGGCCGGTACGCGGAAGCGGCAGCGACGACAACGTACACTGCGGTTTCAAGCCGAGGCCCGCCTCGAACTGACGGTTGTTTGCGAGGCTTTGCTGGTTGTTTGAATTAATTGCATTGATTGATTGTTCCGAATTCTGTTGCCAGACTCTTACCTGTGGAAGCTCTGGATGTCCCTGCAAACCGCTGCCGAACGTGAACTGGCCGAACTCCTGGTCGAAAGCCTGAACCTGGAAGACGTCCAACCCGCCGACATCGATCCGGAGGCGCCTTTGTTCAATACCGGACTGGGACTGGATTCGATCGACGCGCTGGAACTGGCGCTGGCGATCAGCAAGCGCTATGGCTTCCAGCTGCGCTCGGACAACGACGAGAACCGTCGCATCTTTGCGTCGCTGCGTGCATTGTCGGCGCATGTCCAAACCAACAAGACCGTCTGAGCTGCCAACGGCAGCGCCTGCCGATGCGCCCCCGTGGGTGCTGTGGCTGGGCGTGCTGCTGGCGGTGGCGTACTCGCCGCTGGCGCATTGGGCCAATGCCAGCCATCGGCCGGACCTGGCGGTCATCGCCGGGGCCTTGCTGGTGCTGATGGTGCTGATCGAACCGATGGCCGCGCGCCGCGCGTGGGCCTGGGCACTGGCCGTGTTGACACTGGCCGGCCTGAGCGCGTTGTGGCAATCGCCGTACGCGATGCTGTTGCTGGCCGCGCCGCCAGTGGTGTTCACCGGCTGGATCGCCTGGTTCTTCGGCTGCAGCCTGCGCCAAGGGCGCACGCCGCTGATCAGCCGCATCGTCGAAGGGCTGTATCGCCAGGCCGGCATGCCGATCACGCTCGAGCAGTACCGCTATACGCGTCGTCTCACCCTGGCCTGGGCGCTGCTGCTGTGCGCGCTGACCCTGGTCAATCTGCTGTTGGGCCTGTGCGCCGAACCCAGCGGCGTGCTGGCGCAATTGGGCTACGCCTCGCCGTTGCCGATCAGCGACGCGCGCGCCTCGTTGTTCGCCAATCTGCTGGCGTATGGCGTGGTGGGCGGGTTCTTTGTGGGCGAATATCTGCTGCGCGGCCGCTGGTTTCCGCAGCGCCCCTATCGTAATCTGCCAGACTTCTTGCGCCAGATGGCGCGGCTCGGGCCGGCATTCTGGCGCAATCTGCTGCGCTGAGTGCGTGGCCGTGGCCAGGGGCAGCGACGTACGTGAACACTTTCAGGGACAAGACAAAAATGCCGTTGGCAAGGATGCCGTCGCGCGTGGCGTGGGCCGTGTTCAACCTGTTGCAGCTGGCCTTTACGCTGACGTTCACCGCTGGCGGGATCGCGTATGCGTTGATGTTGCTGGCGATCACGCGCGACCCCGATCGGTTGCTGCGCATGGGCGGCTGGATGTGGTCGCCGGTGTTGTTTCGCGGCGCGGGTGCCAAGGTGATCGTGGAAGGCCGCGGGCGCGTGGATTGGTCCAAGAACTATCTGTTCGTCAGCAACCACCAGTCGGTTATCGATATCTGCGCGTTGTTCTACGCATTGCCGGTGCCGCTGCGGTTCTTGCTAAAGGACGAAATGCGCAAGGTGCCGTTCTTGAACTGGTTCGCGCGTGGCACCGGTATGCTGTTTCTGGGCCGCAACAGCCGGCGTGCCGGGGCGATGGTGCGGCGTCAGGCGGCCGCGCTGCTGCGCGAGGGCAAACAGGTGTGTCTGTTTCCCGAAGGCACCCGCAGTCGCAGCGGCGCACTCTTGCCATTCAAGGCCGGGCTACTGCAGGCCGCTATCGATGCTGGTGTGCAGGTAGTGCCAGTGGCGCTGGATGGCTGCGGAAAGGTGCTGCCGGTGGAGGGTATGTTCAGGGTGCGTCCCGGCATCATCCGTGTGCGCATCGGTCACCCGATCTCGGTGACAGGGCCGGATGCGCCGGACCGCCAACAATTGACCGAGCAGGCACACAACGCCGTGGCTGCCATGCTTGAACCCAGGATCTGACTTACCCGCTTATGGATTTCGTCGTACCGCATGATCATCCCTGCCTGCCCGGGCACTTTCCGGGTCGCCCCGTGGTGCCTGGCGTGGTCGTGCTCGACCATGTGCTGCAGGCGGTGGAAGCCGCGCATGGCCCGCGCGCCGCCCTACGCTTGCCGCAGGTGAAGTTCGTGCAGCCGCTGCTGCCCGGCCAGACCGCATCGGTTACGTTGGACGGTGCCTGCCCGCGTTGGCGCTTTCGCGTGCAGCGCGCCGACCAGTTGCTGGTCAGCGGCGAGCTGGTCGCGGAGGCAGCGCCATGAACAGTCAGTGGAAACAACGCCCGGAAGGCGGCGGACGCCTCGCGTTGAGGCTGATCCGCGGCATCGCCCAGCATGCCGGGCGGTCGGTGGCACGCGTGCTGCTGTACCCGATCACGCTGTACTTCCTGCTGGTGCGTGCGCCTGAGCGCACTGCGTCGCGTGCCTATCTGGCGCGCGTGCTCGACCGCCCGGCCACGCTGCGCGATGTGGCGTGGCATATCCATACCTTCGCCTCGACGATTCTGGACCGCGTATACATGCTGTGCGGGCAGATGCAACGCTTCCGCGTCGATATCACCGGGCTGGATCAGCTGCACACGCAGATGGATCGCGGCCGCGGCGTGCTGATCTTCGGCTCGCACCTGGGCAGCTTCGACGCGCTGCGCGTGCTGGCCACCGAACGCCCCGATGTGCAAGTCAAAGTGGTGCTGGACAAGGCGCACAACCGCGCCATGACCGATCTGCTAGGCGCGCTGAATCCGCAGCTGGCCGCCAACATCATCGACGCCGGCATGGACGCGATCTCAATCGTCATGGCGATCAAGGAGGCCACCGACGCCGGTGCGCTGGTGGCGCTGCTGATCGATCGCCCGCGCGAGGGCGACCCGGCGTTGCCGGCAATGTTCCTCGGCCGCAATGCGATGTTTCCGACCTCGCCGTGGCTGATCGCCGCTGCGCTCAAGGTGCCGGTGGTGCTGGCGTTCGGCCTGTATCGCGGCGGCAATCATTACGAGCTGGCGTTCGAGACCTTCAGCGAAGGCCTGGATGTGCCACGCCGCCAGCGTGCTCCGGTGCTGGCGGTGCTCATGCGCGATTATGCCGCCAGGCTGGAGCATTACACACGCTACGCGCCGTACAACTGGTTCAACTTCTACGATTTCTGGAACACCCACCATGCCGATGTGCCGCACCCTGCCGTGGATGCTGATACTGCTGTTCAGCGCCGCACCGCTATGCGCCGCACCGCCTGAGACGCTGGACGTCGGCCAGGTGCTGCAGCGCCTGGCACGCCCCGCACCGGTCAGTACCGAGTTCGTCGAACTGCGTGGCTCTGCCCTGCTGAAGACGCCGCTGCGCGTACAGGGCCACTACCGTCGCCCGGATGCGCAGACGCTGGTGCGCGAAGTCAGCGCGCCGTATCGCGAAACCACCACGTTGCAAGGCGACGAAGGCGTGCTGGAACGCGAAGGCAAATCGCCGCGGCGTTTTTCGTTGAGCCGGGTGCCCGAACTGGCCGGTTTGAAGTCCGGCTTCGGCGCCTTGCTGGCCGGCGACCGCGCGCTGCTGGAGCAGCAATACCGCGTCAGCGGGCAGGGCCAGCCGCAGGCTTGGCAACTGACATTGCAACCCAAGGACGCTGCTGTGGCCAGGCAGGTGCGTGAGTTGCGTCTGTACGGGCGCAATGATGAGCTGCGCTGCATCGAAAGCCTGCCGGCCAAGGGCGACGTGCAGCGCACCCTGCTGGCTGGCGCGGCGCGTGACGCAGCACGCGTGAGCGATGCGGCGGCGTTGACCACGCTATGCCATGGTTCGGGCGCGTGATCCACCGCGAGCGAGTCTTGCGTGTGCAGTCTGGACAGGCGCTTAGCAAGGAAACAGTGACCGTCCTGGGCAAGATAAAGGGGCTGGTGTTGCACACCATCGACAGAAAGAACGCGTCACGGCAGCCCGCCCTCAGACAAAACAAAGCGCTGTTGCAGCCCGATGCCGCGCGCGCGGCCGGTGGACGTTCGGCCGCTGCAGCAGGATTTTCGTTCCATGGCGCTTAAATTGGACGCAAACCGCCGCATCGGACTTGCGCTGCTGTGGCTGGCGTTGCTCGCAGTCGCAGGCTTCTGGCTGAGCCAGACGCTCAAGGTCACCGGCGATCTGCGCAAGTTCATGCCCGCCCCGCGCACGCCCGCGCAAAAACTGCTGATCGAAGAACTTGGCGAAGGCCCCGGCTCGCGCCTGTTGTTGATGTCGTTGTCCAACAGCGACTCGGCCACGCTGGCCGCGCAGTCGCAAGCCCTGCAGCAGGCCTTGGTCGCACAGCCGGAATTGTTCGAGCTGGTCGGCAATGGCGGCAATGCGGGGCTCGATGCGATTTCCGAGCGCTTGCTGCCGTATCGCTATCTGCTCAGCGACAGCTTCGACAAGACGCCACTTGATGCACAGACGTTGGAAGCGGCATTGCAATCGCGCGTGCAGGACCTGGGCTCGCCCGCCGCCGCAATGGTGGAGCCGTTGCTGCCGCGCGATCCCACGCTGGAAGTGCTGCATCTGGCCGAGACCTTGCAGCCAGCGGCCGCACCGCAGACGCGCAATGAGGTGTGGTTCGACCGTGCCGGAACGTCGGCGCTGTTGATCGTGCAGACGCGTGCGGCAGGGTTCGATCCGACCGGCCAGCAGCTGGCTTACGACGCGGTGCAGGCTGCGTTTGCAGAGGTCAGCAAGGGCAGCACGACGCAGCTCACGTTGACCGGCCCAGGCGCCTTTGCGGTGGAAATCACCGCGCGCACGCAAGGCGAGGCGCAGTGGATCGGGACACTGGATACGGTGGGCCTGGTGTTGTTGTTGCTGATCGCTTATCGCAGCTGGAAGATTCCGGTGCTCGGCGTACTGCCTTTGGCGAGCGCGGGTCTGGCCGGCTTGGGCGCGGTAGCGCTGCTGTTCGACGGCGTGCACGGCATCACCGTGGCATTCGGCTTCACTCTGATCGGCGTGGTGCAGGATTACCCGATTCACTTGTTCAGCCACCAGCGCCCCGGTCTGGATCCGCGCGACAACGCGCGCCATCTGTGGCCGACGCTGGCCACCGGCGTGGTCTCCACCTGCATTGCCTATGTGACCTTCCTGTTTTCCGGTGTGGACGGCTTGCGCCAGCTGGCGGTGTTTACCATTGCCGGGCTGGCGACCGCCGCGGTCACCACACGTTGGCTGTTGCCGGCGTTGATCGACCCGGCGCCGTGCGACTACGCCGACTCGCGCCTGCTCGCCGCGCTATGGCGTGGCATCGCGCGCCTGCCGCGGCCGCGCATCAGCCTGGCAGTGATCGCACTGATCGGCATCGCGGTGATCGCGTTTGCACCAGGCCAGTTCTGGCAGAACGATCTGTTGAAGTTGACCCCGGTGCCGCCCAAGGCGTTGGCGCAGGACACGCAGTTGCGGCAAGAGCTGGGCGCCCCCGATGTGCGCTACGTGCTCGCGCTGCACGCAGCGAACGATGAGGCGGCGCTGCAGGCCAGCGAGCAATTGCGGCCGCGCCTGGACGCGCTGGTGCGCGAGGGCACGCTGACCGGCTACGACATGGCCGCGCGTTATCTGCCCAGCGCCAAGACCCAGCACGCGCGCCAGGCCGCGTTGCCGGATGCCGCGCAAGCCCGCGCACTGACCGACAGCGCGGTAGCCGCCACGCCGTTCCGCAGCGATGCATTTGCGCCATTTCTGCAGGATCTGGATGCTGCCAAGCATGCGGCACCGCTGTTGCCGAAGGACCTGACCGGCTCGCCGCTGGCAACCTCGGTCGGCGGGCTGTTGCTCGGTCGCGGCGATCGCAGCACTGCACTGGTGTCGTTGACCGGCTTGCGCGATCCGGCGGTGTTGGCCGCAGCCGTACAAGGCAGCGGCGCGCAGCTGCTGGATCTGAAAGATGCTTCCGAATCCCTGGTCGCCGCGTATCGCGGACGTGTACTGGGCGCATTGGTGCTGGCTGCGTTGTTGTTGGCAGTGACCGTGGCAATCGCGCTGCGTAGCCCGCGCCGCATCGTGCGGGTGTTGTTGCCGATGGCGCTGACCACGGTGCTGATCCTGGCCATCCTGCGCGGCACCGGCGTGGAACTCAATCTGTTCCATCTGATTGCGCTGATCCTGGCGGCCGGTTTGGGCCTGGATTACGCCTTGTTCTTCGACCACGCCGGCGACGATCACGCCGATCAGCTGCGCACGCTGCATGCGCTGATCGTGTGCAGCCTGATGACCTTGCTGGTATTCGCGCTCTTGGCCGCGTCCAGCATTCCGGTGTTGCGTGCGATCGGCAGCACGGTGGCGCTGGGGGTGTTGTTCAATTTCATGCTGGCCTTGCTGGTGTCGCGCGAGCCGGCGCTGGAACGCATAAAGAACGGAGAGCCGCATGCAGGGACGTGACGCGATTGCCGCGCTGATTCCGCACCAGGGCAGCATGTGCCTGTGGGAAGACGTGGTGGAGTGGGACGCGCAGCGCATCGTGTTGCGCAGTGACGCGCATCGCAGCGACACGCATCCGCTGCGTGCCAGCGGCCGCCTGCGCGCGCTGCATCTCTGCGAATACGGCGCGCAAGCCATGGCCGTGCACGGCGGCTTGCTCGGCCGCGCATCGGGCAAGCCGGTGCGCCCTGGCATATTGGTGGCGCTGCGCGCAGTGGAGCTGCACGTCGCCTATCTGGACGAGCTGCCCGATGCGATCGTCTGCGAAGCGCAGGTGTTGATGCATGGCGAGGACAGCCAGCAATACAGCTTCCGCTTGACCCACGGCCAGCAGTTGCTCGCCGAAGGGCGTGCCACGGTGATGTTGGGTGCTGCCTGGGCGTCAGCGAACCTGGGCGCTGGACTGGCTCGGTGCTGGTGATACATCCAGCTGATCCAACGGGCAGAGCCGCGCGGCGTCATGGCATGCGCATTGTTTTCCGTAATCGCGTAGTTACCGAACCCGCGAGCAGTGCGCTGAAACGTGGCCGCCGCGACTGGTTAGGATGATGTCCCTTCTCATTCCCGCTGCCGCGTGTGCGGCTCCATCGAGGCTTTCATGAGCACTTCCATTCCACAGCGCCGCGCGCTCATCACCGGCGGTAGCGGCGATCTTGGCGGTGCGATCTGCCGTCACCTGGCTGCGCAAGGCCGGCACGTGATCGTGCATGCCAACCGCAATATCGCGCGTGCCGATGACGTCGTTGCGGCAATCGTGGCCGAGGGAGGCAGTGCAGAGGCGGTGGCCTTCGATGTGGCCGATGCGCAGGCCAGTGCATCGGCGCTGGCAAGTTTGCTGGAAGTCGGCCCGATCCAGATCGTGGTCAACAACGCCGGCATCCACGACGATGCGCCGATGGCCGGCATGAGCGCCGAGCAATGGCATCGGGTCATCGACGTGTCGCTGCACGGGTTCTTCAACGTCACCCAGCCGCTGCTGTTGCCGATGGCGCGTACGCGCTGGGGCCGCATCGTCAGTGTGTCGTCGGTGGCGGCGGTGCTGGGCAATCGCGGGCAAACCAACTACGCCGCCGCCAAGGCCGCGTTGCACGGCGCCAGCAAATCGTTGTCGCGCGAGATGGCCAGCCGTGGCATTGCGGTCAACGTGGTCGCCCCTGGCGTGATCGAAAGCGAGATGGTGGGCGAAAGTTTTGCGCCGGAGGTGATCAAGCAATTAGTGCCGGCGGGACGTGTCGGCAAGCCCGACGAAGTCGCCGCATTGGTGGCGTTCCTGTGCTCCGAGTCAGCCGGTTATATCAATGGCCAGGTCATCGGCATCAACGGTGGGATGGGCTGAGAGCGGCTACAAAACGACTGCGCGCACTCCCAGGCGGGCGCCAGCTTCGTAGTTCCCATCAGCACACAGCCAAGTGAGCAGGTGCGATGTCCTTACCGCCTGCGGGACCGTGTGGCGGCATGGATGCCGCCACCGAGCCTCCAGTAATGGATTCACGGCGTATCCCGCAGGCGGTGAGGGCATCGCGCCCTCGACCCGCTCGGCTTGGAACATCCAGACTGCGCTGAAGTTCAAGATCTCGGTCGCTTTGAGAGGTAATTGAACGGTGCGGATGCGTCTGGTGTAGAGCGGCTGATCTGCGGTTTGGTTGCAGGGCCCTTGCCCGCCCACCATCGCGGGACACGCCGCAAGTACGTCCGTGTAGGCTCTTACGCGGCATCCATGCCGCGTAAGGTCCCGCGACGGTGGGCGGGCAAGGACCCGTCGAGAGTGTCGGTGTGCATGGTTGTGAGCTGCGAATGCCGGCTTGGCTGCCGGTCTGTTGGATCTTCATGACCGGCTTGCGCTTGCGTGCAGCACGCGCGTATAAAGAAAGCTTGGACCAAGCAAAACGCGCCGTTGTCGGCGCGTTCGAGCAAGTTCACGCCGCGTCGGCGTACCAGGCTGCGGTCAGGATCGGTTCGCCGATTGCGTTGGCGGTCAACGCGTCCAGGCCGTGATCCGGCAGCTCGGGATGGCGTTGACGTGCCTGCAGCAGAATCTCGCGCGCCAGTACCGCCATGCGCGCGATGTTGCTGTGGATGCGCGCGGTGAAGGCTTCGTCGTCCAGCGTATCGTGCAAGGCGTCATTGAGTTCGTTGAACCAGCCGATCAGATACTGATCCAGCAGGCGTCCATCGCCGGTGGCCACACCTTGTTCGCTGTTGTGCTGGCCCCAGTCGTGCAGCACGCGTTGCATCGCCAGATTGATGTCGCGCGCGTACAGGAAGTCGGTCTTCATGCGTGCGAGTAAACTCAGATCCGCGATGCGTCCGCTGCAGAACAGTGGCGCCAGCAGCGACCAGTAATAGGTGTAATCCCAGATCACCTTGACCTGCATCACCTGCGCATCGCCGAACAAGGCGTACTGATCCTGGTACAGCGTCAAGGTGTTTTCGTAGAACGAGAAATACAGCTGCTGATACAGCTCTGCGTACGGGCTGAGCGATTTGCCGGCGCGGTCGCGGCCGATCAACTCGCAGATGTAGGTGTTGGAAATCGCAATGAAGTCGCTGCCGGGCGAATAGAACGGGTCCAGAAACAGGCCCGCTTCGCCGGTGAGTGCCCAGCGCTGCGGCGAGAACACCTGCTTGCAGCCATAGGAGAAGTTGCGCAGGAACAAGAAGTCCTGCAGCCGGTAATCGGCCTTGTCGAGCGTGGCGGCGACCTGGGGCTGATGCGTGCGCAGCCAGGTCATCGCTTTTTCGTGCGTGTTCATGCTGTCCAGCGGATGCATGGCCGCATCGCAGACGATGCCCAGCGAATGCGCGCTGGAGGAGAGCGGAATCAGCCAGAACCAGTAGCCTGGCCCGCACATGTGATTGGTCGAGCGCCAGCGGTCTGGGGGCGTGCAGCGCTGTAACCAGCTGCTGTCCTGCGACCAGCCATTGGGGTCGATCAAGCCTTCCACGCGCCACCACACCGCGTTGGCATCGTGCGCGTTGTCCTGCGCCAGGCCGAGCTTGCGCTTGAGCAGGCCGGCGCGGCCGCTGGCGTCCACCACCCAACGTGCGCTCAGCGTGCCGGGCTCGCCGGCGCGCTCGTAGCGCACGGCGTGGTCGCTGTCATCGTCGGCCAACGCCACGTCCTTGACGCTGCAGCTGTCGACAAAGGTGATGCCTTGCGCGCGGGCGCGTTCGCCGAGAAAATTTTCGAAGCGGCCGCGATCGATCTGCCACGACGGCGTCGGCAGGATCTGGCTGACGCCCAGCTCGGTGCAACGGTCGATGTCCTGCCGCTTGTCGGAAAAGAAAAAGCGGAAGCCGAACTTGCGGATCTGCTCGGTCTCCAGATGCTCACGCAGGCCCAGCACGTTGGCGAAATAATGCGCGCCGATTTCCACCGTGGATTCGCCGACCTTGAACGCGGCCTCGCGCACCGGGTGCGCGCGCCGTTCCAGCACGGTGATCGCCAGCGCGGGATCGCGCTGTTTCAACTGCAGCGCCAGACTCAGACCGGCCAGGCCACCACCGGTGATCACGACATCGGCACGCTGTGTATTCATGGGGAGTGGTTGCTCTTGGTGACCGCGGGCACAGTAGCAAATTCGCTGCCAACGTCGTCGATCAGTACCGGGTTGGCGCGCACGTGGCGGTATTCGCGCCAGATATGCCCGTAGTTCCAGGTTTGGGCGACCACATGCGAGGTGATTTCCCAAAGATCGCGCACCAGGCGGAAGTGGCTCTTGCGAAACGTGCCTGGCGAGGTGCCGGCGTAACGGGTTTCGATCGGCACCGCGACCACGCGGGCACCGGCCTGGCGTGCGGCGGAAATCAGCAATTGCGCTTCGAATACGAAGCCTTCGCCGGGCACGTTGGGCAGGGTGAACACCGACGCTGGATACAGGCGTTGGCCGCTCTGGCTGTCGACCAACTGGAAGCCGCAGGCCCAGGCGATACCCCAGTCGCCGAAGTTGTTGCCGATGCGGCGGATGGCGGGCTGGGTGGCGCGCTTGCGCATGCGTGCGCCGACGATCACGCAACCGGGATGGCGGTTGGCCGCGGCCAGCAGGCGTGGAAAGTCTGCCGCCTTGTGCTGCCCATCGCCGTCCATGGTCATCACCGCGCGCATGCCCAGGCGCTGCGCTTGCGCAAAGCCGCTGCGTAACGCGGCGCCCTTGCCCATGCGCTGCGGATGACGGATCAGCGTCACCGGCAGGTCGGCAATGCAATCGGCGGTGCCATCGTCGGAGCCGTCGTCGATCACAATCACCTGCGAACAATAGGTGAGCGCATCGTTGACCACGTCGCGGATGCGCAACGACTCGTTCAGGGCCGGCACCAGGATCGCGGTGTCTTCGCGGGTCAATGGCTGCCGGCTCACCGCTGGATCTCCACGCGCAGCACACGGCCCGGGCCAGCGTAAAGCGCCACGCTATCGCCACCACTGGCCAGTAGGTCCAACAGCGGCAGCATCGGCGCCATCGCGTTGCTGGCGAGATGGCAACACAGCGGGCCGTCGCACGGCGTTGGCGTGCCGTCGTCCAGCCGCGCCCGCAGCTGCGGCTTGCCGGCCTGGCCAGGCAAGCCCAATACCAGCGCGCCACCGAGCAGGCCGCGGCTGGGCGCAATCCGGCCCAGCGGCCCGACCGAGCGGGCGTCGTAGCCGGCCAGCAGCACTGCGTCCATGCCGGCGGCGCGTTGCACCAGCGCTTCCAGCAGGCCTTGGGCGAAGCTGGCCAGGCTGGCGCTGATCGCGGTGGCCGGGGTCATCGCCCCGGCGCCGATGGTCCAGTAGCCGGCAGCGGCGTTATGCACCGAGTTGTGGAACTTGGTCGGCGAGATCGTCAACGGGTCGCTGGCCAGCGTGGTGCACATGTAGTCGGAGATGGCCAGATCGCCGTAAGTGGAGGTAAAGATCGACGGCAGGCTGGCCGGGTCGCGGCCGGCGGCGGTGCAGGCGGCCAATGCGGCTTCCAGCGAGACCGCCACCGTGTCCGGTGCGCGGCGGCGCTCGTTGGCGGCCAGCAGCTGCGGTGCCGGGCGTGCCGGGGTCTGCTGCAGATCACCGCTGTTCACGAAGGCAATGGCGGCGTCCCAGTTGGGCAGGCCCTGGGTCCAGAAGCCGATGCCTTCGACGGTGGCAGCCAGCATCAGCGGGCCCGCCCGAACAGCAGCGAGCAGTTGTTGCCGCCAAAACCGAAGGAGTTGTTCATGGCGTAATCGATCTTGGAATGGGCGTTGTCGAAACGGATCTGCGGGCCGCAGGCAGGGTCGGGCACGTCGCTGTTGAGCGTGCCCGGCAGCACGCCATCGCGCAGTGCCAGCAACGCGATCACCGATTCCACGATGCCGGCCGCGCCCAGGGTGTGGCCGGTCCAGGCCTTGGTCGAACTGGCGTGCAGGGTGGCGGGGAAGATCGCCGCCACGGCGGCCGCTTCCACGCTGTCGTTGGCCGGCGTGGCGGTGCCGTGCAGATTCAGATAACCCACCGCTGCCGGCTCCAGGCCGGCGCGTTCGAGCGCCCCGCGCATGGCCAGCTGCGCGCCCAGGCCCTGCGGGTGCGGGGCGGACATATGGTGGGCATCGCTGGATTCGCCATAGCCGTACAGCCACAGCGCCCCGTCCGGTGCGGCGCCTGGGCGTTCGAGCATGGCAAAGCCGCCGGCCTCGCCCAGGCTCAGCCCGACCCGGCGCGCGTCGAACGGCTGGCACATCTCGGGTGCGACCACCTGCAGCGAGTTGAAGCCGAACAGCACGCTGCCACAGAGGGTATCCACGCCGCCGACCAGCGCTGCGTCCACCACGCCGGCGGCGATCAGGCGCGCGGCCTGGGCGAACACCTTGGCGCTGGACGAACAGGCGGTGGCCACGGTCACGCTCGGGCCGCGCAGGCCGGTGGCGTGCTGCACGAAATCACCCAGCGAATGCGGGGTGTGCACGATCGGGCGATTCAGATCGTCCGGGAAACGCGCACCGTCGGCGTCTTCGACCAGGCGCGTGTAGGCCTCTTCGCTGGCGCCGATACTGGAGGTGGAGGTGCCGATGATCACCGCCACGCGCTCGGCGCCGTAGCGCTGCGCAGCGGCCTGCACGGCTTGCGCCATGCCGTCCTGCTGCAGGGCCAGCCAGGCCAGGCGATTGTTGCGGCAGTCCCAGCCTTGCAGGGAATCGGGTAACACCACCGCTTCCACGCCAGCGACGCGGCCGATCCAGCATGGCAGCGGCTGCGGGCCGAAATCGTTGCGACGCAAGCCGCTGCGGCGGTCGGTCAGGGCAGCGGCCTGGGCGTGGAGCCCGGCGCCGAGCGCGGTGGTGGAAGTGAAAGCGGTGACGGCGACCGGGGCCATGTGGGACGGATGCTGCGCGTGGTTCACGGTGGTCTGGCTGGTAAAAAGTGCGCTCAGTATATCGATGGTGTGTCCCCAGCCCGTTGATGGCGCAACTGAACGTGCCGGTCATGTCGCTGACGCTGCTGGGATTTTTCGCAACGTCCGCGCTTTCGCCATCGGCGCAATTGGGACACAATCCTGCGACACACTTCTCGATCGAGCGCGACCACGCGCGCATGCACGCCTACGTCTATAAAAGCCAACGCAAGCAAGACACCTTCTGCTATCTCGCCATGCGTGACGATTTCTCCGGTCTTCCCGCCGCCGTGCACGCGCAGCTGGCGCCGTTCGCGTTTGTGCTGGAGGTGGTGTTGACGCCGCAGCGCCGTCTGGCGCAAGCGGACGCGGTGACAGTGCTCGAAGCGCTCAGCAAGCACGGCTTCTACATGCAACTGCCCAAGACGGTGGTGCTGGCGGGCGAGTGCGACTATGACTGAGGCCACGCGTGCCGCGCGGTGGCGCGCCGCAGCGCTGGCTGGCGCTGCCGGCGTGGTGTTGTCGCTGCTGGGCGGCGTTGGTGGCAGCGTTGCTGCGTTGACGTTATGGCTGGCGCAGCCGGCATTCGCGCTGGCGGTGTCGTGGGCACGCGGCACGCGCGCATTGCCGAGCCAGCCGCGTGCGATCGCGCAGGCGTTGCCGCCGTTGCTGGCGATCTGGGGCGTCGGTCTGCTGGCCCTGGCCGCCTTGATTACCTGGCCGCTGACTGCCTTGCGCGACAGCGGCAGCCTGGCCGCTGCGTTGGCGCTGAGTGTTGCGGTCAGCGCCGCGCTGCTCGGGCTGTGGCGGACCTGGCCGCTGTGGGGCGAGGTCGAGCGTGACGGTGGCGCCCTGGCACCGCGCTGGCACGCGCTGGCCACACAAGAGTTGCATGCCTGGCGCGGTCTGCTGGCCGCAGTGTTGGTGCTGGCGATGTGCACGCTGGCCGTGGCGCTGGCCTGGCCGGGCTGGTTGTCGAGCAGCCTGCGCTGGGGCCTGACCGCGGCAGCCAGCGTGTTGCTGCCGGCGGCCCATGTGCTGCTGCAACGCACCGCCGCACCGACGCGCAGCGATGCCCCGGTGGCACGGCAGGCCGCCGATTTCTTCTCCGAAGCCGCGGCCGAACCGCGCCCGCTGGAGCCGGTTGCCCAGCATCAGTTGGTGCCAGAACTGTTCGAAGCCGCGCGTAGTGGACGCGTGGACCGTGCACTGCAGTTACTCGACGCCGGCGCCGACCCGCAGGCGATGCCGCTGCCGGAATGGCGCGATCAACGCAGCCTGCCCGCGCTGGCCGCGGTATTGCCGGATCTGCGCCTGCTGCGCGAGCTGATCGTGCGCCGCGTCGATGTCAACCAACCGCATCGCGGCATGACCCCATTGCTGGCCGCCACGCGCGACAGCTGGCATGGCCGCCCCGACGCGGTGATGACGCTGCTGGCCAACGGCGCCGACCCGCGCGCCACCGACAACGACGGCAACACGCCGCTGCATCACGCCGTGCGCAGTTCCGACCCGGGCGTGGCCGCGCTGTTGCGCGATGCCGCCGCCGAGCTCGACGCGCTCAACAGCGAAGGCTACTCGCCGTTGGCGATGGCCTGCCAGGTCGGCAACTGGCGGCTGGCCAAGTTTCTGCTGGAACGCGGCGCGCATTCCGAACCGGAAGGCGGCGCACCCGTGCTGCTGGCCGCCGCCGGCACCGAGGAAGACGACCCGGCCGGCGTGCAGCTGCTGCTCAAGCACAAGGCACGCGTGGATGCGCGCGACCGCCAACGCCGCAGCGCCTTGCACGAAGCCGCACTGGCCGGGCACGGCGATATCGTCGAAGCATTGTTGTCGGCTGGCGCCAATCTGGAAGCGCGCGATCTGCTTGGCCGCACGCCGTGGCTGGACGCAGCGCGGCACGCACGCAGCGCGGTGCTCGAACGGCTGGTCGCACGCAAGGCCGATGTGCTGGCCATCGATGGCGACGGCCGCACTGCGGTGATGCTGGCCTGCGCCGCCGACCGCGTGTCGCCGGCCTTGATCCGGCGCCTGCTCGATCTGCAGGTGCCGGCCGACAGTGTTGATATGCATGGCCGTCGCGCCGTGGATGTGGCCGCCGAAGCCGGGCGCTGGGCGATCGTGCAATTGCTCGATCCCCGCTATCCGTTACCGGCTGCGGTCAGTGATGGACGCGGCGATACCGCCGGCGTTGCCGATCGCCCGCCCTTGGTGCTGTTGCGCGAAGGCCTGCAATTGGGTCAACGCGATGGCCTGGCCGCATTGGCCAGGCTGTGCGGCCCGGAAGAACTGGGCGGCTTGTTGCACGATGCGCATCTGGCCTTGAATGCCGACGCGGTGGACTGGCTGCTGCGCCACGGCGCCGATGCCGACGTGCGCGATGCCTGTGGCGACGTGCCGATGTTTGCGCTGCTCTCGCGCGGTGTGGAGGAGGTGCCTGCACTGCAGGCGCTGCTGCGCCATGGCGTCTCGCCCGCAGGCGCCGGCGGGCTGACCCGGCTGCTCAGCGCCTGCGTGCAGCACGATGCGGCATCGCGCGGGCTGGAACAGTTCGCGCTGGAATTGCTCGAACGCGGCGCCGACCCGTTCGCCCGGTCGGCCGCCGGCGACCCGCCGTTGTCGCTTGCCGTGCGGCTGGGTTGGCTGCGCCTGCAGCAGTGGTTGCTGGAGCATGGCGTGGACCGCGAAGCGCGCGACAGCCACGGCATGACCGCCTTGCATCTGGCCACCGCGCTGGGCCGTGACGCTTCGCTGAAATTGCTGGTCAAACAGGGCGCCTCGCCAGAAGCGCGCGCGGCCGACGGGCAGACCCCGCTGGGCGTGGCGTTGTCGATCGGCCGTCGCGATCTGGCCGACTGGCTCGACTGGCGCATCTGGTCGCTGCCGCACCGCACCTTGCGCGACGCCGATGTACCGGCCGCGGCCATGACCGGCGACACCGATGCGGTGCGTCGCCTGATCGATCTCGGCCTGCCGGTCGATGCCATCGATGCGCAAGGCTGCACCGCGCTGCTGCGCGCCGCCGGTGGCGGCCATCTCGGCGTGGTGTCGCATTTGCTCGGGCGCGGCGCCGATCCGCAACGCGCGGCCAATAGCGGCGCCACGCCGTTGTCGGCGGCAGTGAGCATGCGTCAGACCGAGATCGTGGCCGCGTTGTTGCAGGCCGGCGCGCAGATCGAGCATCGCCTGCCCGGCGGCGTCACTGTGCTGATGCTGGCCGGCGCGCTGGGTTTGCCGGATATCGTGGCGCGCCTGCTGACCGCTGCGGCCGACGTCCATGCCAACGACGATCAAGGCCTGGCGCCGCTGCATTGCGCCGCGCTGTACGGTTTCACCGCGCGCGACAAGAGCCGCTTGCTGGCCTTGCTGGACACCTTGCTGCTGGCCGGCGCCGACCCGGAGTACCTGGCCGGTGGTCGGGTCAGCCCGTTGCTGCTGTTGCTGGGCGCACGTGCCGAACCGGGCACTGCCTGCGACGAGCAAGTGGTGCTGGCCGGCGTCGAACGCCTGCTCGACGAAGACGTCGCTCTGGATGTGGCCGATCAACGCGGCTTCGGTCCGCTGCATCTGGCCGCATTGCACGGCCTGCCGTTGCTGGTGCAGCGCCTGCTGCGTGCCGGCGCCGACGCCGACCGCCGCGACGCGCTCAACCGCACCGCGCGCGAGATCGCGATCATGCGCGGCTTCATCGATGTGGCCGGCCAGTTCGAACCCGCCTTGCCGGGTGTGTCCTCGATGGCGCGCTTCCTGCGCGAAGGCCGCTGAGCCGGCGCGGCGGCGCACCGCTGCGGGTTCTGTTCGTGTGCAGCCGCAACCGCCTGCGCAGCCCCACCGCCGAACGGGTGTTCGCCGCCTGGCCGGGCGTGCAAACCCAATCGGCCGGGCTGGCCGCAGCTGCGCAACTGCAGGTCACCCCCGAGCTGCTGCACGAAGCGCAAGGGGTGCTGGTGATGGAACGCCGCCATCTGACATCGCTGCGCAAACGCTCCGCTGCGCATCTGCGCCATTGCCGGGTGATCTGTCTGCAGATTCCCGACGATGACGCCTATATGGACCCGGCACTGATCCATCGTCTGGAAGACACGGTGCCACCACTGCTGCGTCTGCCGGCGCATTCGTAACCTGATCCCGACACCACGCGTGTAAGACTGGGCTTTCCCTCGCACGAAGGAAGCGGCTCTACGATGAGCGTGCGTATCGAGGACCACGCCATGCTGGGCAATTGCCACAGTGCGGCCCTGGTTGACCACCGCGGCACCATCGACTGGCTGTGTCTGCCACGTTTCGATTCCGATGCCTTCTTCGCATCGTTGCTGGGCGATGCGCAACACGGGCAATGGGCGTTGTCGCCCGCCACCGCATTCCGCAGCGAACGCGCGTACGACGACGACAGCCTGGTGTTGTGCACGCGCATGAGCACCGACACCGGCACGGTGGAACTGGTCGACTTCATGGTCGCCAGCGAGGAGGACGACAGCCACCAGCATCTGGTGCGGATCGTGCGCTGCGTGCAGGGCGAGGTGCCGATGCACATGCGCCTGACGTTCCGCTTCAACTACGGCCGCACGGTGCCGTGGGTGACCGGCATCGAGGGCGGCATCCGCGCCATCGCCGGCCCCGACCAGCTCGCCTTGCGCTCGCCGCAGGAACTGCACGGCGAAGACATGGGCACCGAGACCGACTTCACGCTGCGCGAGGGCCAAAGCACCTGGTTTCTACTCAGCCATGGCTTGTCGCACCAGCCCACGCCCCAGGCGATCGACCCGGAACAGGCACTGCTACGTACAACAGCGTTCTGGCATGACTGGGCACGCCGCTGCACCGATGTCGGCCCGTGGACCGAGCAGGTGCGGCGCTCGCTGGTGGTCTTGAAAGGGCTGAGTTATCTGCCCACCGGCGGCATTGTCGCCGCGCCCACTGCATCGTTGCCCGAGCATCTGGGTGGCGCCCGCAACTGGGATTACCGCTATTGCTGGCTACGCGATTCGGTGTTTACGCTGATCGCCCTGTTGCAGGCTGGTTATCGCGATGAAGCAGAAGCATTCCGCGATTGGGTGCAACGCGCCATCGCCGGTTCGCCGGATCAGTTGCAGGCGCTCTACGGCATCGCCGGCGAACGCCGGTTGGAAGAGTGGGAAGCGCACTGGTTGCCCGGTTACGAGAACTCCGGCCCGGTGCGTATCGGCAATGGCGCGGTGGATCAGTTTCAGCTCGACGTCTACGGCGAGTTGATCGGCGCCTTTCATTACGCGCGCGAAAAGGGCGTGGCGCCGCCCGTAGATGACGATGGCTCGTCGGCATCGCTGCTGGAAAAGATACTGGACGCGCTGGAAGACCTGTGGCGCCTGCCCGATGAAGGCATCTGGGAAATCCGCGACGAGCGCCGCCATTTCGTGCATTCCAAGGTCATGGCATGGCTGGCGTTCGATTGCGGCGCCCGCGATGGCATCACCCATGCCGACGCAGCTAAGCGCGCGCATTGGGGCCGGCTTGCCGAGGAAATTCGCGATGAAGTACTGGAAAAAGGCGTGCACCCGGATGGCCACTTCGTGCAGAGTTATGGCTCCGACCGCCTGGACGCCTCACTGCTGCTGATCCCGATCGTGGGCTTTTTGCCGGCGGGCGACCCACGCATCGCCGCCACCGCCGATGCCATCGCACGCGATCTGACCATCGATGGATTGGTCGAACGCTATCGTGCCGACGACAGTGCCGATGGCCTGCCGGCGGGCGAGGGTACCTTTCTGGCCTGCAGTTTCTGGCTGGTGGAAAACTATGCATTGATCGGGCGCACCGACCAGGCAAGCGTGTTGCTTGAGCGTCTGCTCGGCCTGTGCAACGACGTGGGCCTGCTTGCAGAAGAATACGACCCGCGCAGCAAACGCATGCTTGGCAACTTCCCGCAAGGGTATTCCCACGTGGCCCTGGTCAATGCGGCATTGCGCCTGCACGGATGCATGGGCGAAAAGGAAACACTTCCATGAACGAACAAGCGATAACGCCGCCGTGCATCATCGTGGTATTAGGCGCGCGTGGCGATCTGACCAAGCGGTTGGTGATGCCTGCGCTGTATAACCTGCGTCGCTCCGGCGCATTGGGCGAGCAATTGGCCATCGTCGGCATGGATCATGGCGACATCAGCGAACGCGCGTGGCGCACGATGATGGGGCAGTCGATGCTCGAGCTGCTCAGCAGCCGCGATGCCGAATTCCAGACCGACGAATTCGATACCGACACCTGGGATTGGCTGCGCGAGCGCATGCATTATCTGCGCGGCGATTTCACTGACTTGGGTGCATATAAAGCGCTGGATGGCGTGCTGGAGAAACTGCACAAGCGCTATGGCACCCAGGGCAATATGCTGTTTTATCTCGCCACTGCCGCGCGGTTCTTCGAGCCGGTGTTGCGCAACCTGGGCGAAGCCGGGCTGGTCAAGCAACGCGAGGGCGAGGGCTGGCGTCGGGTGATCGTGGAAAAACCCTTCGGCCACGATCTGCCCAGCGCCAAGCAGCTCAATGCCACCGTCGCCCGCGTGTTGCATGAGGATCAGGTGTTCCGCATCGACCACTTCTTTGGCAAGGAGACCGTGCAGAACATTCTGGCGTTCCGTTTCGCCAACGGCTTGTTCGAGCCGGTGTGGAATCGCGACCGCATCGATCATGTGCAGATCACCGCCGCCGAAACCATCGGTGTGGAAGGCCGCGGACGTTTCTACGATCCCACCGGCTGTTTACGCGACATGGTGCCGAACCATTTGTTCCAGTTGCTGGCGATGATTGCAATGGAACCGCCAGCCGCATTCACCACCGAAGCGATGCACCGTCGCCGCGCCGAAGTGATCGAAGCGGTACGCCCGATCAAGCCCGAAGATGTGGTGCGCGGCCAATATGCCTCCGGCGCTGTGAGCCGCAGCGCCGTGCCGGGTTATCGCGAAGAAGACACCGTGCCGGAAGATTCGGAAACCGAAACCTATGTGGCGATGAAACTGCAGGTCGACACTTGGCGCTGGGCCGGGGTGCCGTTTTACCTGCGCACCGGCAAGCGCTTGCGCGAGCGCACCACCGAGATCGCGATCCGCTTCAAGCCTGCGCCGCTGGCACCGTTTCGCAGCACCGAGGTGGGCGGTTACGGCCCCGACTGGCTAGTGCTGCACATCCAGCCCGACGAAGGCATTTCGCTGCAGTTCGACGTCAAACGGCCCGGTGCGCAGGTCAGTCTGGCACCGGTGCGCATGGACTTCCGCTACCGCGACTGGTTTCCCAAGGAATACACGGTGGGCTACGAGCGCCTGCTGCAGGACTGCATGAACGGTGAGGCCGGGCTATTCCAGGATGCGGCAATGGTGGAAGGCGCCTGGCGCATCGTGCAGCCGATCCTGGACGCCTGGAAACAACCGCCCAGCGACTTCCCCAACTACGCCGCAGGCAGTGCCGGCCCGTCGGCCGCCGATGCATTGCTGGCAATGAATGGCGGACACGCCTGGCGCGCGCTCACCCCCGGCCGCAAGCCACCGCCGCGCCGCGCACCGGAAGCACGCAGCAGCGCCACCACGCCGATCAAGAAAGCCACCAAAAAGACAGAGAAGAAAGCGAGCAAGGCAACTTCCACACGTGCTGCCGGACCTGTCGCAAAATCTGCGGAAGCTGCGGCTGGTTCGCCCAGCCAGGTCGCAAAGACATCCGTCACCAAACGCGCGACAAAGAAGGTTGCAAAAGCAGCTGCAAAGCCTGTGCGCAACACAGCGGTCGGCAAGGTGGCAGCGAAGAAGTCGGCCAGCAAAAGCGCCACTGCGCGCAAACCGCGTAGCTGATTCACGCGCGCCAGCCGTTGCGTTACGGCTGGCGCGTATACGGATTGAGCGATAGCCAGCCGTCGCACTGGTGCCACGGTTTTTTTTGTGGGTCAGCAAGGCACTACGTGTGCGCAATGAACCTCCTGCGACCGCGACGTATTGCCCAAACGCACTGACGTTATCGGCATGCCCACAACGAGGCTTATTTTTCCTGCGTCGCCGCCACCGGCGCATCGTCGCCATCCACATCCGCCTTGACGTCGGCTTCGAACAAATTCATCAGGTCCGCGCGCGCGTCGCGTGCGGTCTGGATCACCTTGGCTTCGTCGTCGTAGACCAGATGCTGGCGATGCAGCAGTTCTTCGTCGTGCTGGCGAAAGCGTTTGACGTGTGCATGCGCTTCCGCTTTGCCCAGGCCGAGCGAGGTCAGCATGCGCTCGCTCAGTTCCAGGCTGGAAGCGAACACTTCGCGGAACGGTTCTGCGCCAAGGTCCATCAATTTCCATGCGTGCTGGCGGTTGCGTGCACGTGCCAGCACGGTGGCCTGCGGATACAGGCGGCGGATCAGCCGCACCGTCTTGATGTTGGTTTCCGGGTCGTCTATCGCGATCACGAACACCTTGATACGGTCGGCACCGGCGGCGCGCAGCAGCTCTGGCCGGGTCGGATCGCCGTAATACACCTGGCTGCCGAAACTGCGCATGTCATCCACGGTATCGGGGTTGTGCTCCAGCGCGACGAACGGCACGTGCCGGGCGGTGAGCAAGCGCGCCACGATCTGGCCGAAGCGGCCCATGCCCGCCACCAGGACCTTGGGCGTCTGCGTATCGATGGTGTCGAACGGGCGATCTGACTTGGATGCACCTGTCCGCAATGGTCCGTTGAGGATGCGCTGCATGCCGAGCAGCAACACCGGCGTGAGCGCCATCGACACACCGACAATGGCCACCAGGCGATCGTGATTGGCCGGCTCCAGCAAGCCTACACGGTCGGCTTCGTTGAACACCACGAAGGCGAATTCGCCGCCCAGCCACAACACGCTGCCCAGCATCAGGCTGCTGCGCAACGGCAGCTTGGCCACGGTGCCGATGCCGACCAGTAGCGAGAATTTCACCATCAGCAGGATCGCCACGCCGCTGGCGATCAGCCACGGCTCGGCGACGACCCGATTCAGATTGATACCCATGCCCACCGAGATGAAGAACAAACCCAGCAACAGGCCTTCGAACGGTTCGATCTGCGATTCGAGCTCGTGACGGAATTGCGAATCGGCCAGCAGCACGCCGGCCAGAAACGCGCCTAGGCTGGCGCTCAATCCCGCTTCTTGCATGATCCAGGCGGTGCCCAACACCACCAGCAATGCGCTGGCGGTGAACACTTCCGGCATGCGTGTGCGCGCCACCATGTTGAACAGATACCGCAGCACAAAGCGCCCGCACAGAATGACCAGCGCCAATGCCGCGACCGCCCTGGTCACGTCCTGCCATTCCAGCGTGGCGTTCTTGCTGCCGCCCAGCAACGGAATCGCCGCCAGCAATGGGATGGCGATCAGATCCTGAAACAGCAAAATGGCGAACGCCAGGCGCCCGTAGTCGTTGCCAAGCGCCTTGCGTTCGGACAGCAATTGCAGGCCCACCGCGGTGGACGACAATGCAAGCGCGACGCCGACGATCAGCGCGCCTTTCCAGCCCAGATTGCCGAGCATCAGCAAGCCGCCCAGGATCAACGTGGTCACCACCACCTGGGTGGCGCCGGCACCGAACACCGAATGGCGCATCACCTTCAAGCGCGACGGCGACAGTTCCAGGCCGATCACGAACAGCAGCATCACCACGCCAATTTCGGCGGCACCGCTGATGCGTTCGGCATCCTGCACCACGCCCACACCGTCGGGCCCGAGCACCACACCGGCGACCAGATAGGCCAACACCGCACCCAGGCCGAAGCGCTTGAATACCGGCACCGCCACGATGGCGGCCAGCATCAGCACCAGAGCCAGTTCCAGACCGCCGCTATGCATGCGCACTCTCCATTGAGGCAGCCATTATGCCGTTCAGGGCAACTGATGGGTTTAGATGGCCGCAGATCATCCGGCCGCCACGCGGAGCGCTGACGGCGCGCGCGTGCGCTTGACCGGCACGGTGGAGCACCCAATCATTCTTCCGGAGTCGATCGAGGTGACGGTATGCGCATGCTCATTGTCGTAGGCGACTACACCACTGGCGGCGGGCACGTGGTATCCGGTTCGATGGAAACCGACATCGACGGCAAGCCGGTGGCGCGGATCGGCGACCGCGCCACATGCAGCACGCACCAGGGCGTTTTCCCGATTGTGACCGGCGACGCCACCCTGATGATCGACGGCCAGCCGGTCGCGCGTCATGGTGACAAGCTGGCATGTGGCTGCGCGCTGATTTCAGGCAAGCAACCCAGTGCCTCCATCGACAGCGGTTCGGCCGCGACGAGCGGCAAGGCGATGGCGGCGGCATCGGCATCGGCATCGGTTGCTCTCCTGCTTCGGTACCAGCGTCAAACCAGGACGTGTGCGAGCAATGCCTGCTGGCCGCCGCGCAAAAAGGCGCGGCCTTCCTGGGCCGCTAGACGATGCACCGCTATGTCCTGGTCGATTGCGCTGTGCGCCGCGACGCTGCCAACACCCTGCGCTTCTACGCAGAAGACCTCCCGCACCGTTCGCTTTTCCTAGGCCGGCCCGAGCAAGCGCATGCCGACGCCGGCCCGTGGCTGGTGCAGGTGGACACCACCACCACGCTGCATGGCTGGCTCAACGCGCTGGACGGCACCTGCGTGCCGTGCGTCAGCTATCTCGCCTCGCCCCTGGCGTTCGAGCCGGTCTTTGCCCATCTGCAGTCCATGCTTGCCATGGCCCTGCCTGATGGATCGAGCGCCCTGCTGCGCTTCTACGATCCGCGCGTCATGCAGCGCCTGCGGCATGTGCTGAGCGCTGCGCAGTTGGACGGGCTTACCTCGCCCTTCACCGAATGGCACACCTGCCTTGGACGGCTCACCAATGCCCATTGAACTCACCGCCCAGCAGGAAGCCCTGCTGCGGCTTCCGGATCCGGACGCGTTCACCCAGCGCATCGCAGCCGAAATCCGACGCGACGCGCCAGCCGATGTGGCCCACCTCACCGAGGGCATGCTGCTGGAAAAGGTGCGTGCGGCCTACGATGCGGCAACGTATGAATTGCATATCACGCGCATTCCGACCCTGGTGCGCTGGGTGAAGTTGGACAGCGTCTCCAACGGTGAGCTGCGCCGACAGCAGGCGCTGGCGCTGAAGATCAAGACCGCCAGCGACGCCAATCTGGCCGCCGAAGACATGCTGTCGATCCTGATGGCCCAAACGCGTTGGAGCGACTGAGATGGCAACTGCGATCCCTGCCGGCGGACGGCTGTTGGGCGACGTCATTCGAGGCATCGTCACCGCCGAGCGCCTGCGCAAGCTGGCCGGCGCCATTCCAAAGGATGCCGTGCGCGAAGGCGATTGCACCAACCAGAAAGACGACACGCAATGCAACCAATGCAAGTTGAAAACCGGCGCGCTGCTGCCGGCGCGGCCGCGGCGCGCCATCCGCAAGCAGACCAAACTCAACTACGACTACCAGCTGTACATCGCCAACCTGAAGGCCGGGCCGGAGCACTTTTCGTATTGCGACAAGGTCAGCGGCCTGCCGCTGAGCGACGTCGACTTGTCGTTGGCGGGGCGTGCCTGGAGCGCGCTCAAGGGTGAGGCGCAGCCGGATGCGGAGCAGCTCAACATCACCGAATGGCTGTACAACGGGGTGTGGTTCGATGGGTTCTGGCGGGACGATTGCACCGTTGTTGATGCGAAGGGGCGGTATGCGCAGTTTCTTGATGAGGATGGAAGGCCGCTGCAGGGTTTCCCTTCCAATGTCGTTTTCCCAGACATGAGGAATGAATCGTTGTCGCATATATCGGCAGTCGAAACCGCTCTTCCTCAGGCAAAAGTGGAATGGCACTTTATGGAGGCAGCAACGTATTACCACGCTCGTAGAATTATTCCCTTGCCAATCACCACGCACTTCACTCCGCTTCCTCCGGTCTAAGCCTAATGATTACCGCGACCATCGATGTCACAGTAGAAAAGCAGTCTATTAAAAACGCAAAAGAGGGATACGCTTATGGGCACCTCGAACAACCAAGTCGTAGCCGTGGTGACACGCACTGGATGATGACCATACCTTCAAAAAATCAGCGA
>NZ_MDEJ01000048.1 GCF_002940065.1 Xanthomonas populi | reverse complement strand
AAAGCATCATGCTGTCCGGCGGCAGCTGACGCCGCCAGATACGCGCAAAATCTCGTCTTACATACCCAATTTGCGCGTTATGGCGCTCTCGGTGCTGATATTTTTGGGTCTTGCGAGTTGTTCAGACCTTCCTTAGAGGGTGTAGTAGTACGGCGCGAGTCGGCCGAATGGAGCGAAGCGCGGGCAAAATTAGCCCGGCCAGATTTCACGCAGGATATCGATGCACACTGGCATAAGCATGGCATCGCATGGAATCGGCTGGGCTACCCGACCTCAGCCGAGGTATGAATCTGCTGCAACACGTCTGTGATCGATGAGCTCCGTTGCGACAAAGATTATTGGTTCTAGGTGGCATCACAGCGGTGTTTGCCGAACTGTCTCGCATGTTGCTGATTGACCCACTGAAAATCAGTGAATAAGTGAATTTCAAGCTCCTGGGAGAGCGTGACCTCTGAAACAACACAGTATGATGCGTGCCCGGTGCCAGGCTGCGAACGAGTTGTATCCTTCCTTAATTATTGAGTGCCTATCCTACCCTTATGCGCGGCACCCTCTATATCGTTGCGGCCCCCTCCGGCGCCGGCAAGAGCAGCATCGTCAACGCCACCCTGGCGCGTGATCCCAAGATCGCCTTGTCGATCTCGTTCACCTCGCGCGCGCCGCGGCCTGGCGAGCGGCATGCTGAGCACTACCATTTTGTGTCTGCCGACGAGTTCCAGGGCATGATCGAAGCGGGCGATTTCTTCGAATATGCGCTGGTGCATGGCGACTGGAAGGGCACCGCGCGGCAGTCGGTAGAGCCGCAGCTGGCCGCCGGCCACGATGTGCTGCTGGAAATCGACTGGCAGGGCGCGCGCCAGGTGCGCCAGAAAGTGCCCGACGCAGTGAGCGTGTTCATCCTGCCGCCATCGCGCCAGGCGCTGGACCAGCGCATGCGCAAGCGCGGTCAGGACAGCGAGGACGTAATGGCCCAGCGCCTGGCCGCCGCACGCGAAGAGATGCTGCACTTCGAAGAGTTCGATTACGTCATCATCAACGAGACCTTTGAGACGGCGGTGTCGGAGATGTGCGCCATCTTCACCGCCAGCCGGCTGCGGCGGCAGGCGCAGCAGCAGCGGCATGCGCAGCTGATCCAGGCGCTGCTGGACGGATCGGCTCAAATCCCTGATTCCAAAGGAAACTGAATAGACGCTGGTTGCTGTAGCGGCGGCGCGGGCGTACACTCTGCCCCCTTTCCGTCATTCGATGCGCGGCCGTTGCTGGTCGCCGGGAGCCCGCATGGCCCGCATTACCGTAGAAGATTGCCTGGAAGTCGTGAACAACCGTTTTGAGCTGGTCATGATGGCGTCCAAGCGTGCCCGTCAGCTCGCCAACGGCGTGCAGCCGCTGATTGAAAATGCCGATGCCAGCGACAAGCCCACCGTGATGGCGCTGCGCGAAATCGCCGCTCGCCGGATCGACAACGCGCTGATCGACGAAGTCGAGAAGTCCGAGCGCGAGCGTGCCGAGCGCGAAGCGCTGGAATGGGCCGCTGCCGAAGTCGTCGCCGACGAAGACATGTCCAAGAACGACGATTGATTGCTGGTTCCATTGCGATCGAGAAAAACAGCCCGCCTTGCGCGGGCTGTTTTCGTTTGAGACCGGCTTTCGCATGCGCAACGTGCAAACGTTTGCCGTGACTGCGTTGCTGGCATAGTCTTCCCCAATGAACCCAGGCCCCACCGCCCAGGCGACCGTCGTGACGTCCACGTCTTCCGACCCGGCCATCCCCGATTACGTCCTGCACCTCGAGCGCGCTGCCAGCTACCTTCCCAAGGAGCAGCTGTCGATCTTGCGCCGCGCCTGGGAAGTGGGCGCCACCGCGCATGCCGGCCAGACCCGCAAGTCGGGCGAGCCTTACATCACCCATCCGGTCGCAGTGGCCTGCGTGCTCGCCGAGCTTGGGTTGGACATGGAATCGCTGATCGCCGCGATCCTGCACGACACCATCGAAGACACCCCGCTGACCCGCGAAGAACTGGCCTGCGAGTTCGGTGAAGCGGTGGCCGAGCTGGTCGATGGCGTCACCAAGCTGGACAAGCTCAAGTTCCGCGACCGCCAGGAAGCGGCGGCGGAAAGTTTCCGCAAGATGTTGCTGGCGATGTCGCGCGACTTGCGCGTGATCATGATCAAGCTGGCCGACCGCCTGCACAACATGCGCACGCTCGGCGCGCAGAGCAGCGAAGCGCGCAGCCGCATCGCGCGCGAAACGCTGGAAATCTACGCGCCCATCGCCCAGCGCCTGGGCATGAGTCTGATCAAGTCCGAGTTGCAGAATCTCGGCTTTCGCGCGCTGTATCCGTGGCGTCACGCCATTATCGAAAAACACATCCGCAGCCAGCCGGTGGTGCGGCGCGAATCGATGGCGCAGGTGGAAGTGCAGTTGTCGCAGCGGCTGGCCAAGGAAGGGCTGGAGCATCGGCTGGTCAGCCGCATCAAGACGCCCTGGAGCATCTATTCCAAGATGCACGAAGAGAACAAATCCTTCGACCAGGTGATGGATGTGTTCGGGTTCCGCCTGGTGGTGCGGTCGGTTGCCGATTGCTACCAGGCACTCGGCGCGGTGCATGCCACCTTCAAGCCGCTGGACGGGCGCTTTCGCGACTTCATCGCGATCCCGAAGGCCAACGGATACCAGTCGCTGCACACCGTGTTGTTCGGCCCGTACGGCTCGCCGATCGAAGTTCAGATCCGCACCGAAGAAATGGATTTGATCGCCGAGCGCGGTGTGGCTGCGCACTGGACCTACAAGGTCGGTTCCACAGCGCCCAACAGCGCGCAGAGCCGTGCGCACGACTGGATCGTGGAGTTGATCGATTCGCAGCGCGCCGCAGGTTCGTCGCTGGAATTTCTGGACAACGTCAAAGTCGACCTGTTTCCGGACGAGGTCTATCTGTTCACGCCCAAGGGCAAGATCCTGGCGTTGCCGCGCAATTCCACCGCGCTGGATTTTGCCTACGCGGTGCATACGGATGTGGGCAATCGCGCGGTCGCCTCGCGGGTGGACAAGAAGCTGGTGCCGCTGCGCACCAAGCTGGTCAGCGGGCAGGCGGTGGAAATCATCACTGCACGCTCGGCCACGCCCAAGCCGCAATGGCTGGAGTTCGTGGTCAGCAGCAAGGCGCGTACCGCGATCCGCCACCAGCTCAAGCAACTCGAACACGAAGATGCCGTGCAGCTTGGCCACCGCATGCTCGACCGCGCGCTGGAAGCGATGGACAGCTCGCTGGAACGTCTGCCCAAGGGGCGCCTTGACGCCTTCCTCAGCGAGCGCCGTTATCCGCGCCTGGAAGCCTTGCTGGCCGACGTGGCGCTGGGCAACTGGATGCCCAACCAGGCCGCACAGGCGCTGATGGCCTACGCCGAACTGCGCGGCGGCGGGCACTCCAAGCATTCGCACGAAAAGATCCTGATCGACGGCAGCGAGCGTGGCGTGATCAGCTTCGCCAACTGTTGTCAGCCGATTCCCGGCGACGAAATCATGGGCTATCACACCGCCGGCAAGGGCATCGTGGTGCACCGGCTGGATTGCACGAACTTGGCCGAACTGCGCAAATCGCCCGAGCGTTGGGTACCGATCGATTGGGATTCCGGCGTCACCGGCGATTACGACACCGCATTGGTAGTCGAGGTTGAGAATCGCACCGGCGTGCTGGCCCAGCTGGCCGCGGCGATTGCGCAAAGCCAGTCCAATATCGAACGTGTGGATTACCTGGACCGCGATTTCAATGCGGCGGTGCTGCGCTTCAACATCCAGGTCCGCGACCGCCGCCATCTGGCCGAAGTGATGCGCCGGTTGCGGCGGCTGCATGTGGTGCAGAGCGTGGGGCGCCAGTAGCCGCAATCGTCGTGTTGTGCGAGCAGCCGTAGCCGAATCCTGGGGCTGAATATGCACGTGACGCGCATCGGCCCGAAGGTGCATCGCTTGCCCAGGCGCAGCGCGTTGCAGACCGGAAACGCTTGCCAGGCGGTGCGATGCCGGCGTGGTCGGCTGCGCTGCAGGCAATGCCCCGGCATGACTCGCAACCCTCTTTATATTGCAGCAGCCGTTGCTGCAGTGATGCTTGAGTGCCGAGTGCTCGCCGTGGCAGGGACAGCGCCTGCCTGGTGCCTGCCCAAATCAAGCTGACTTGCACCTGCGAGATGGTGGGTGCTGCGCCACCAGCTCGGCGCGCAGTCGCGAAGACCGGCACCGAGGCAGCAGCCAGGGCAGTGCCAGCTGCATCTTGCACCGGGCATGGCTCATGCGTTGCCGCGCGTCCTCGTTCGGCCGCCGTGCTCAGACAATCAATCGGCGCAGCGCCGGATTGTCGTTGTCCTGCTTCCATACCAGATGCAATTCCACCGGCGTGGCCGGCGCCTCATCGCGCAGCGGCAGGTACACGATGCCGGCGTAGCGCAGGCCGCTGGCGCCTTCGGGCACCAGCGCCATGCCCATGCCGCCGCGCACCAGCGCCAGCACCGAGTGGATCTGGCTGACGTATTGCACCGAGCGCGGCGCGATGCTGCGGCTGCCGAACAGCTGCGCCAGCAGGTCGTAGAAGTAGCGCGCCTCGTCCGGGGCGTAGTTGACCAGCGGCTGCCCATCGAAGTCCTGCAAGCGCAGACTGCTCCGCTGCGCCAGCGATGAGTCCTCCGGCAGCGCGGCGATCAACGGCTCGCGCGCCACGCAGCGGCTGTGCAGGCTGGAGCGCTGGATCGGCGGGCGCAGCAGGCCTATGTCCAGCCGCCCCGCGTCCAGCGCATCCAGCTGCGCCAGGCTGACCATTTCCTTGAGCTGCAGGTCCACATCCGGCGCCTCGCTGCGCCAGCGCGCGATGGCGTCGGGCAGGAAGCGGTAGCTGGCGCCAGCGGTGAAGCCCACCGATACGCTGCCGGCATCGCCGGTGCCGATCCGGCGTGCGCGCAGGCCGGCGTTCTCGGCCATACGCAGGATCGCGCGCGCTTCGGCCAGCAGGCTGCGCCCGGCCTGGGTCAGCCGCACATGCCGGCTGTTGCGCTCCAGCAATGCGGTACCGACGCTGTGCTCCAGCAGCTGGATCTGCCGGCTCAATGGCGGCTGGGTCATGTTCAGGCGCTCGGCCGCGCGACGGAAGTGCAGTTCGTCGGCAACCGCAACGAAGCAGCGCAACTGGGGCAGATCGAACATGGCAGCAGTCCCTTGGGTGGGGGATTTGAATGAATTCGATGCTGCACGTGCAACATCCCTACGCGCAGGACAGGGATGAAGACGGCAAACGCCCCGCAGGCAGCTGCAACGAGCGCGAGCATCCATAATTACGACGGCTACAGAAAATCGTTGCAAAGCAGCTATTTGCACCGTTTTCGTGCCATCCATGCCGCGATTGATTCAATTCACGTATCAAACAATACGTAATTTGGTTTGGACCAGCAACGATCTGCGTTCCTAGGATCAGCCCATCCCCCGCCTAGGAGCATTCGTCTGATGAGCAGCAGATATACCCCGTCCGAAATGACCCAGGCGCTTGGCGCCGGGTTGCTGTCGTTTCCGGTCACCCATTTCGATGCCGAACTGGCGTTCGACGAGCCGGCCTATCGCGCCAACCTGGACTGGCTGTCCTCGCACCCGGCGGCCGGCCTGTTCGCCGCAGGCGGGACCGGCGAGCTGTTTTCGCTGACCCTGGACGAGGTCAACCGCGCCGTGCGTGCCGCGGTGACCCAGACCGCCGGGCGCATGCCGGTGATCGCGCCGGCCGGCTACGGCACCGCAATCGCGATCGAGATGGCGCAGGCGGCCGAACGCAACGACGCCGACGGCATCTTGCTGTTTCCGCCGTACCTGACCGAGTGCGATGCCGAGGGTGTGGCCGACCATGTCGAACGCGTCTGCAAGGCGACCTCGCTGGGCGTGATCGTCTACGGCCGCGCCAACGCCAGGCTCGACGATGTGACGCTGGCGCGTGTGGCCGAACGCTGCCCCAACCTGGTGGGCTACAAGGACGGCATCGGCGACGTGGATCGCATGACCCGCATCTACGCTCGGCTGGGCGACCGGCTGCTATACGTGGGCGGCCTGCCCACCGCCGAAACCTTCGCGCTGCCGTATCTGGAAATGGGCGTCACCACCTATTCGTCGGCCATCTTCAACTTCCTCCCCGAATGGGCGCTGGCGTTCTACGCCGCAGTGCGCGCCCGCGACTACACCACCATCTATCGCGAGCTCAACGACTTCGTGCTGCCGTACGCGCTGTTGCGCAACCGGCGCGCTGGCTATGCGGTGTCCATCGTCAAGGCCGGCATGCGCGCAGTGGGCCGCCCGGCCGGGCCGGTGCGCACGCCATTGGCCGACCTGACCGAGGCCGAGTTTGCGCACCTCAAGCAGCTGATCGGAGGACGCCGCTGATGCATGCCATCCAGGGTGAATCGTTGATCGGCCAGGGCAGCGTCTCCGGCGCCGGCGCGGTCTTTCAGGGGCTGGATGCGGCCAGCGGCGAGGCGCTGCAGCCGGTGTTCGCCTCGGCCACCGCACAGGATCTGGAACAGGCCTGCGCGCTGGCGCATGCGGCATTCGATACCTACCGCGAGACGGCGCTAGAGGCGCGCGCACTGTTTCTGGAAACCATCGCCGAGCAGATTCTGGGGCTGGGCGATGCGCTGATCGAACGCGCCATGCGCGAAAGCGGCCTGCCGCGTGCGCGGCTGGAGGGCGAGCGCGGGCGCACCGTGGGGCAGCTGCGGCTGTTTGCCAACGTGGTGCGCGAAGGTAGCTGGCTGCAGGCCCGCATCGACCCCGCCATGCCGCAGCGCACGCCGCTGCCGCGTGCGGATCTGCGCCAGCGCCATATCGCGCTGGGGCCGGTGGCGGTATTTGGCGCCAGCAACTTCCCGCTGGCGTTTTCGGTGGCCGGCGGCGATACCGCCTCCGCCCTGGCGGCCGGCTGCCCGGTGGTGGTCAAGGCGCATGGCGCGCATCCAGGCACCTCCGAACTGGTGGGCCGCGCGATCCAGGCCGCGGTGGCGCAGTGCGGCTTGCCCGAAGGCGTGTTCTCGCTGCTGTTCGACGCCGGGATCGAGATTGGCGCGCAGCTGGTGGCCGATGCGCGCATCAATGCAGTGGGCTTCACCGGCTCGCGTGCCGGTGGCATGGCACTGGTGCAGATCGCTGCCGCACGTCGCGAACCGATTCCGGTGTATGCGGAGATGAGCGCGATCAACCCGGTGTACCTGTTGCCGCAGGCGGTGCAGGCGCGCGCGCCTGCCCTGGGCAAGGCCTTCGTCGGCTCGCTCACCCTGGGCGCGGGGCAGTTCTGCACCAACCCCGGCCTGCTGCTGGCGATCGATTCGCCGGCGCTGGATGCCTTCATCGCTTCCGCAACGCAAGCGCTGCAGGACGTGTCGCCAGCGCCGATGCTCACCCCAGGCATCGGCCATGCGTATGCGCAATGCGTGCAACGGTTGGGCGCGCATCCGCAGGTGGCCACGCTGGCGCGTGGCGCGGCGGCAGACACGGGGCGTTGTCCGGCGGCGTTGTTCGGTACCGAGGCCGATGCCTTCCTGGCCGACGAAGCACTGCAGGCCGAGGTGTTCGGCGCCTCGTCGCTGCTGGTGCGCTGCAAGGACATCGCCCAGTTGCGCGTATTGAGCGAACAGCTGGAAGGCCAGCTTACCGCCACCTTGCACATGGACGACGGCGATACCGAGCTGGCGGCCGCACTGCTGCCGGTGCTGGAGCGCAAGTCCGGCCGCATTTTGGTCAACGACTGGCCCACCGGCGTGGAGGTCTGCCACGCCATGGTGCATGGCGGACCGTTCCCGGCCACTTCCGACAGCCGCAGCACCTCGGTGGGCACGCTGGCGATTGATCGCTTCCTGCGGCCGGTCTGCTACCAGGACCTGCCGGCGGCGCTGTTGCCGGCGGCTGTGGCGCACGGCAATCCGCTGGGCCTGTGGCGGCGCGTGGACGGCGCATTGGGCCACGACTGACCGACTCGCTCGCAACGTTGCCTGAGGCGTGCAGGAGGAGGGTCCGGCACGCCAATCGCAGGCCCACTTGGAATACCGAAGCGCAGCGCGCTTCCATCGTCATAGGTGAGGAACGATGATGGCTATCGATTCAAAAACGGTCGGTTCAACGACAATCGGCGCAGCGACGGTTCCACGCAGGCGTTATCTGATCCTGCTGATGTTGTTCGTGGTGACCACGATCAATTATGCCGATCGCGCCACCTTGTCCATCGCCGGTTCCGCGGTCCAGGATGCGCTGGGCATCGACGCGCTGCAGATGGGCTTCATCTTTTCTGCGTTCGGCTGGGCTTATGTGGCCGGGCAGATTCCCGGCGGCTGGTTGCTCGATCGCTTCGGCTCGCGCCGCGTGTACGGGCTCTCGCTGCTGATCTGGTCGTTGTTCACCGCGCTGCAGGGTTTCATCGGCTGGGTGCCGGTGGCCTGGGCGGTGACCACGCTGTTCGTGCTGCGCTTTCTGGTGGGCATTGCCGAAGCGCCGTCGTTTCCCGGTAACAGCCGCATCGTGGCGGCCTGGTTTCCCACCGCCGAGCGCGGTCTGGCTGCATCCATCTTCAATTCCGCGCAGTACTTCGCCACGGTGGCGTTTGCGCCGCTGATGGGTTGGCTGGTGCATACCTGGGGCTGGGAGCACGTATTCCTCGTGATGGGCGGCATGGGCGTGCTGCTGGCACTGCTGTGGCGCAAGACCATCTATGCGCCACGCGAACACCCGCGCCTGTCTGTGCAGGAACTGGACTATATCCAACGCAATGGTGCGCTGGTGGACATGGAGCAGGGCAACAGGTCCGGCAGTCAGCCCAAGGGCACGCAGTGGCATTACGCCAAGCAGCTGCTGTGCAACCGGATGCTGCTGGGCGTGTATATCGGCCAGTACTGCATCACCACGCTGACCTATTTCTTCCTGACCTGGTTCCCGGTGTATCTGGTCAAGGAGCGCGGCCTGTCGATCCTGGAAGCGGGCTTCGTGGCCTCGCTTCCGGCGGTGTGCGGCTTCGTCGGCGGCGTGCTTGGCGGCTATGTATCCGACCGCATGGTGCGGCGTGGGTATTCGCTCACCGTCTCGCGCAAGACGCCGATCGTGTTCGGCATGCTGATGTCGGTGACCATGATCGGCTGCAACTACGTGCAAGCCGAATGGGTAGTGGTGGGGCTGATGGCGTTGGCCTTCTTCGGCAAAGGCATCGGCGCATTGGGCTGGGCGGTGGTCGCCGATACCTCACCCAAGGAAATCGCCGGCCTGTCCGGTGGCCTGTTCAATACCTTCGGCAATATCGCCGGCATCACCACGCCGATCGTCATCGGCTACATCGTCTCCACCACCGGCACCTTCGAGTGGGCGCTGGTCTTCGTCGGGCTCAATGCCCTGCTGGCGGTGGTGTCCTATCTGGCTGTGGTTGGCGAGATCAAGCGCGTTGAACTGAAGCCCCCCCCGGGTGGCCCGGTCGCGCCTGTCCCTGCACCGCGTTGATCGTCTTCGGAGACTCTTTGATGAACATCCATGTCTCAGCTGCAAGTATCGGCACCACGCCGCGCATCACCGACATCCGCGTGGTGCCGGTCGCCGGCCAGGACAGCATGCTGCTCAACCTCAGTGGCGCGCACGCGCCGTACTTCACCCGCAACGTGCTGGTGCTGCGCGATTCGTCCGGGCGCACCGGCGTGGGCGAGGTGCCTGGCGGCGACGCCATCGCCGGTTTGTTGAACGAAGCGGCTGCGCTGATCCGCCACCGTTCCATCGCCGACTACCAGCGCATCCTCAATCAGGTGCGCACCGCCTTCGCCGACCGCGATAGCGCCGGGCGTGGCCTGCAGACCTTCGATCTGCGCATCACCATCCATGCGGTGACCGCTATCGAAGCGGCGTTGCTGGATCTGCTGGGGCAGTTCCTGGACCAACCGGTCGCCGCGCTGCTCGGCGAGGGCCAGCAACGCGATGCGGTGGACGTGCTGGGCTACCTGTTCTTCGTCGGCGACCGCCGCAAGACCGGGCTGGATTACCGCGACGGCAGCGCTGCCACCGATACCTGGGAAGCGGTACGCGATGAGCAAGCACTGACGCCGGCAGCAGTGGTGCGGCTGGCCGAAGCGGCCTACGCGAAATACGGCTTCCGCGATTTCAAGCTCAAGGGCGGCGTGCTGCGCGGCGAGGAAGAGATCGAGGCCATCCACGCGCTGCATGCGCGCTTTCCGCAGGCGCGCATTACCCTCGATCCCAATGGGGCATGGTCGCTGGAGCAGGCCATCGCGCTGTGTCGCGACATGCATGGCGTGATGGCCTATGCCGAGGACCCGTGTGGGGCCGAGCAGGGTTATTCCGGTCGCGAGATCATGGCCGAATTCCGCCGCGCCACCGGCCTGCCCACCGCCACCAACATGATTGCCACCGACTGGCGCCAGATGGGCCATGCCATCCAGTTGCAGTCGGTGGACATCCCGCTGGCCGATCCGCATTTCTGGACTTTGCAGGGCTCGGTGCGGGTAGCGCAACTGTGCCGCGACTGGGGCCTGACCTGGGGCTCGCATTCCAACAACCACTTCGACATTTCACTGGCCATGTTCACCCATGTGGCCGCCGCCGCGCCCGGGCGCGTCACCGCCATCGATACGCACTGGATCTGGCAGGACGGCCAACGCCTCACGCGCCATCCGTTGCAGATTGCAGGCGGCCAGATCCAGGTGCCGGCCAAGCCTGGCCTGGGTGTGGAGCTGGACATGGACGCGCTGGAGGCCGCGCATCGCACCTACCAAAGCCTAAGCCTTGGCGCGCGCGACGATGCGGCCGCCATGCAGGCGCTGATCCCCAACTGGACCTTCGACAACAAGCGGCCGTGTCTGGTGCGCTGATGCGTCCCGATGCCTGCTGCCAGAGAGCCGGCCGCAGCGCATGACCGCGAGTTCACCGCAGGTGGAGAACCGAGCAATGAAGAGCGCGATGGCAATCAGCGGCGCCGCTCTGCTGGCGGTCGGCGCGGCCGGGCGCGCGCGCAACAGCCCGATGAGGGGTTCTGGAATGGCGCCACGGCCGAGGTCACCGCGTTCAACTTCTATTACAACCGCGACTTCCGCAGTGGCGAGGGGCAGGGCAAGCGGGCCGAATGGGCACAGGGTTTCGTGGTCGATGCCAGGAGTTGCTACACCCGCGGCCCGGTCGGCGCGGGCCTGGACCTGCTGGGCATCGGCGATTTCAAGCTCGATGGCGTACGTGCGGAAGGCGGCACCGGCCTACTTCCCAACAACGACGATGGCACCGCCAAGCATGCACTGGTGCGGGTGGCGCCCACGCTCAAGCTGCGCGCCTCGCAGACCGAATTGAAATGGGGCAGCTTCATTCCCAACGCGCCGCTGGTGCGCGCCAGCATCACCCGCATCATGCCCGAGACGTTTCAGGGCGTGACCCTGGAATCCAAGGATGTGCCCAAGCTCGATCTGCTGCTCGCCCGCTTCACCAGTGCCTGGTATCGCGACGGCGATTCGCGCGTGCCGATCACCCTGACCAACAAGAATCGCCGCTTCCTCGGCACCCTGGATTCGGATGCCTTCACTCTGGTCTCGGCGACCTGCACGCTGGCCCCGAGCACCCAGCTGCGTTATCAGGGCGGGTTGATGGAAGACATCTACCGCCAGCAGCTCTACGACCTGATCCAGACCCACCTGTTCGGCAAGGACCGCCTGCGCGTGGATCTGCGTTATTTCCGCACCGACGATGTCGGCCAGTCGCGCGCCGGCCCGATCGACAACCGCATGTTCAGCAGCAGGGTGTCCTGGCGCAGCGGCGGCCATGAATTCGGCGCCGGCGATCAGAAGCTGTCCGGGTCCAGCGCGATGCCATGGCCGGGTGGTACCGATGGCAACGTCTTCAACTGGACCTTCATCAACGACTTCCTCGAACGCGGCGAGCGCAGCTGGCAGCTGCGTTACAGCATCGATGGCGACAGCATCGGCGTCCACGGCCTCAACGTCATGGCGCGCTACATCCGTGGCGACAACGCAAGGCCGGCGACCTATGCCGGCGAAGGCCGCGAATGGGCGCGCGAAGTGCTGACTACCTATCAATCCCAGGGCGAGCGCTTCAAGCATCTCAGCATCATCTGGTTCAACGGCACCTTTCGCTCCAACTACCAGCGCAATGTCGATGAAAATCGGTTGATCCTGCAGTACCGGCGCCAGTTCGACAGCCCCGACCGCTCATGCATTCCACCCCCATGTTCTGCAAGGTAGCCCCCTGATGTCTGCAACCCAGCACGCCTTGCCATGGCTCAGCATCCGCGCCCATGCGCGCGACAACGTCGCCATTGTCGTCAACGATGACGGCGCACCTGCCGGCGCCACCTTCGCCGATGGTCTCACCGCCATCGAGCATATTCCGCAAGGCCACAAGATCGCCCTGGTGGACCTGTTTGAAGGCGCGGCGGTGATCCGCCTGGGCGCGGTCATCGGCACTGCCAACGCCGACATCGTGCGCGGCGCATGGGTCAGCGAGCAGTTGCTGGACATGCCGCAGGCACCCGACCTGGCCGCGCTGGACCTGTCGCTGCATCCGGCACCGGAACCGGAGCCGCTGGAGGGCTACACCTTCCAGGGCTACCGCAACCGCGATGGCAGCGTGGGCACACGCAACATCCTGGGCATCATGACCAGCGTGCAGTGCGTGGTCGGCGTGCTCGGGCATGCTGTGGAACGCATCCGCACCGAGTTACTGCCCAGGTATCCCCATGTCGACGATGTCGTGGCGGTCAATCACGTCTACGGCTGCGGCGTGGCGATCACCGCGCCGGAAGCCATCATTCCCATCCGCACGCTGCGCAATATCGCGCGCAGCCCCAACTTCGGCGGGCAGGCGCTGATCGTCGGCCTGGGCTGCGAAAAGCTCGCACCCGAGCGTCTGCTGCCCGACGACGCCACCGAGGACGACAGTGGCGTGTATCGCCTGCAGGAAGCCAGCCTGGGCTTTGCCGACATGGTGAGTTCGATCATGGTCATGGCCGAGGAACGGCTGCGCCATCTGGACCTGCGCCGCCGCGAAACCGTGCCGGCCAGCGAACTGGTGGTGGGCATGCAATGCGGCGGCAGCGACGCGTTTTCGGGCGTCACCGCCAACCCGGGCCTGGGCGTGGCTGCCGACCTGCTGGTGCGTGTCGGCGCCACGGTGATGTTCTCGGAAAATACCGAGGTGCGCGATGGCATCCATCTGCTGGTGCCACGCGCGGCCAATGCGGACGTGGCCAAGGCGCTGGTGCGCGAAATGGCTTGGTACGACACCTATCTGGCACGCGGCCAGGCCGACCGCAGCGCCAATACCACGCCGGGCAACAAGAAGGGCGGGCTGGCCAATATCGTGGAGAAGGCGATGGGCTCGATCGCCAAATCCGGCTCGTCGGCGATCAACGGTGTGGTGCCGCCGGGCGAGCGGGTCAAGGGGCGCGGATTGCAGTACTGCGCCACACCCGCCAGCGATTTCGTCTGCGGCACGCTGCAGGTGGCCGCCGGCATGAACCTGCATGTGTTCACCACCGGGCGCGGCACCCCGTACGGCCTGGGCATGGTGCCGGTGATCAAGGTCGCCACCCGCAGCGAGCTGGCGCAGCGCTGGTCCGACTTGATGGATATCGACGCCGGCGGCGTCGCCACCGGTGCCAAGACGCTGGAGCATTTGGGCTGGGAGCTGTTCCAGCGCTATCTGGACGTGGCCAGCGGCCAACGCACCTGGACCGAGCAGCATCGCCTGCACAACGATCTGGCGTTGTTCAATCCGGCACCGATTACCTAGGGCTATTCCTGACCCTCACCCCAACCCGCGTTCCACGCCACGGCCCCGGCCCGCGCTCGCGACGCGGGCGCTCCAAGGCAGGCACGCCGGTGGCGTGCAAGCCGTGCCTTCTCGCCCTGCGGGGTGAGGGGCTTTATATCCGTGGCACTGCTCTGCATGCGTCCTACGCTGACCCCTTCTCCCCTCGGGAGAAGGTGCCCTGCAGGGGCGGATGAGGGTTCGTGCGAAGCCTAGCGTTGTTCGGCTGCACGAGTGCTTCGCTCGCACCCTCACCCCAGCTGCTCTCTTGCAGGACAGGGGCATGCCATTCGCTTCTTCTGTCGGGAGAAACTGTCCAATGTTTGAAGGAGGGTATGGGCGATGCCTCGCAACACATGCGCGCAACGCCCGGCAACACCGACGTGCTATCCAGTCGGAAAACGCGGCGCTGCTCAGCACGAAACGCGGCCGCTCCAATCAGTCCGCCGCTTCCTTCAACGAACCGGCTCGCGTCCGATCCCGGCACCTGACTCATCAAGCCGGTCCTGCGCCTTCACGGCATTCGCTCCCCTGCCGCATGCGCCGATACAATGCGTGTTCGTTTTCAGCGTTGACGGAGTCGCTATGTCCCAGATCATCCATACCGACCAGGCGCCTGCCGCCATTGGCCCGTATTCGCAGGCCGTGCGTGCAGGCAACACGGTGTATTTTTCCGGGCAGATCCCGCTGGATCCGGCTACCGGTGAGATCGTGCCCGGCGACATCGGTGCGCAGGCACGCCGTGCGTTCGACAACCTCAAGGCAGTGGCCGAAGCAGCCGGTTGCTCGCTCGACAAGATCGTGCGGCTGGGCCTGTACCTGACCGATCTGGGCCAGTTCGCTGCGGTCAATGCCGTCATGCAGGACTACTTCCAGGCCCCGTTCCCCGCGCGCTCCACCGTCGAAGTCTCCGGTCTGCCCAAGGGTGCCGGGTTCGAAGTCGATGCGGTGATGGTGCTCGACTGATTCAGCGCGACTGATCCGATGCGATCTGTCGTGCCACGCGCACACACCGTGACGCCGAGCCTGGCTCTCGCAGGCCAGGCGTCGCTTTCAAGCCTGCCCGGCGTCGGCCCGAAAGTGGCCGAGAAGTTCGCTGCGCGCTGCATTTTCACGTTGCAGGATCTGTGGTTGCATCTGCCGCTGCGCTACGAAGACCGCACGCGTCTGACCACCATCGCGCAGTTGCAGGGCGGCGTGCCGGCGCAGATCGAAGGCCGCGTCGATGCGATGGAGCGCGGCTTTCGCTTTCGGCCGGTGCTGCGGGTGGCGGTGTCGGACGACTCGCACGGCACTGTGGTGCTGCGCTTCTTCCATTTTCGCGCCGCCCAGGTGGCGCAGTTCGCACCGGGCACGCGGCTGCGGGTGTTCGGAACGCCCAAACCGGGACAGAACGGCTGGGAAATCGTGCATCCCAGTTACCGCGTGCTGGCACCGGGCGAGGACGCCGGGCTGGGCGATAGCCTGGATCCGGTCTATCCGGTGCTTGAGGGTGTTGGGCCGGCCACGCTGCGCAAGCTCATCGGCCAGGCGCTGGAGCGCTTACCGCCGGAGGCCGCGCTGGAATTGTTGCCGCCGCACTGGCTGCAGGACGAACAACTCCCCTCGCTGCGTGAGGCACTGCTCACCATGCATCGCCCTCCGGTGAATACCGACCCGCAGCAATTGCTGGCGGGCGGTCATCCGGCTCAACAGCGCTTGGCCATTGAAGAACTGTTGGCGCATCAGCTCAGCCTGCGCCGCCAACGCATCGCCTTGCAGCGCTTCCATGCACCGATGCTGCCTGGCAACGGCACCTTGGTGCAGCAACTGCGCGCGGTATTGCCGTTCCAGCTCACCGGCGCGCAGCAGCGCGTGTTCGAGCAGATTGCGCGCGATCTGGCCAAGCCATCGCCGATGTTGCGCCTTGTGCAGGGCGATGTCGGCAGCGGCAAGACCGTAGTCGCCGCGTTTGCGGCGATGCTGGCGGTGGAGCAGGGCAAGCAGGTGGCGCTGGCCGCGCCGACCGAATTGTTGGCCGAGCAGCACCTCACCAACTTGCGCGGCTGGCTGGAGCCCTTGGGCGTGCGCATCGTCTGGCTGGCCGGAAAGGTCACCGGCAAGGCGCGTGCTGCGGCGATGGCCGAAGTGGCCTCCGGCCAGGCGCAACTCGTGGTCGGCACGCATGCGTTGATGCAGGAGGCGGTGGTCTTCCACGACCTCGCGCTGGCCATCATCGATGAGCAGCACCGCTTCGGCGTGCATCAGCGTTTGGCCTTGCGCGACAAGGGCGCGGCCGCCGGCAGCGTGCCGCATCAGTTGGTGATGACTGCCACGCCCATCCCGCGCACCTTGGCAATGTCGACCTACGCGGATCTGGATGTGTCGGCAATCGATGAGCTACCGCCCGGTCGCACGCCGGTGCAGACGATTGTCTTGAGCGCAGAACGTCGCCCGGACCTGGTGAAGCGCATCCGCGCCGCCTGTGCCGAAGGGCGCCAGGCGTACTGGGTGTGCACTTTGATCGAAGAAAGCGAAGAGCCCGAGAAAGGCGCCCCGCCTGGTCCGCCAAAGATCGAAGCCCAAGCCGCCGAAGTCACCTTCGAAGCCTTGTCTGCGCAGTTGCCCGGCGTGCGCGTGGCGCTGGTGCACGGCCGCATGAAACCGGCCGAAAAACAAAAGGCGATGCTGGATTTCAAGCAAGGCCACACCGATCTGCTGGTCGCCACCACCGTGATCGAAGTGGGCGTGGATGTGCCCAACGCCTCGCTGATGATCATCGAAAATGCCGAGCGGCTCGGCCTTGCCCAGTTGCACCAGTTACGCGGCCGGGTCGGCCGCGGTGCTGCCGCGTCCAGTTGCGTGCTGCTGTATCAAGCGCCGTTGTCGATGATGGCGCGGCAACGCCTGGAAACCATGCGCCAGACCAACGACGGCTTCGTGATTGCCGAAAAGGATCTGGAGTTGCGTGGCCCCGGCGAATTGCTGGGCACCCGGCAAACCGGTCTGGCGAGTTTTCGCATCGCCGATCTAGCCCGCGATGCCGGGCTGCTGCCGCGCCTGCAGGTGCTCGCTGAGCGTCTGCTGGATGAAGCTCCGGAGATTGCCGATCGTGTGGTTGCGCGTTGGATTGGCAGTGCGGTGCGTTACGCATCGGCGTAGGGCGGGGTGGGGCATCCGGGATTGGGGGTTCTTAAAAAGCGAGGCGGCAGCGCCGCTTTGCTTTGATCTCGATTCGCGTGCCTGCTCGATCCTTGCGAAGATGCCGGATCGAATCCCGCACGCACAATCTCCAATCCCGTGACCAAAAAGATTCCGCTGCTGATCGACACCGACCCGGGCGTGGACGACGCGCTGGCGCTGCTGATGGCATTCAACGATAGGCGTCATGAGGTGGTCGGCTTGACCATCACTGCCGGCAACGTGGGCCTGGAGCACACCGTGCGCAACGCCTTGAAGGTCTGCGAAATTGCGGGCCGCGACGATGTGCCGGTCTACGCGGGCTGCCCCCAGCCGCTGCTGCATCCCTCGGTGGATGCGGCGCATGTGCATGGCATCGATGGTTTTGGCGATGTCGGCCTGACGCCGGCCAAGCGCACCGCCGAGGCCGAGCACGCAGCGCTCGCCATCCTGCGTTTGTCGCACGCGTATGCGGGCGAACTGTTGCTGGTCGCGCTCGGTCCGCTGACCAATCTGGCCCTTGCGCTCACGCTGGATCCGACTCTGCCGCAGCGCGTCGCGCGGCTGGTGGTGATGGGCGGGGCGCTGACCGGGCACGGCAACGTCACTGCGGCGGCCGAATTCAATATCGGCTTCGACCCGGAAGCGGCCCATATCGTGTTCTGCGGCTTTGCGCAGTTCGATGTCGCCGACTGGGAGGCCACCATCGCGCACGCTCTGCTGCATCGCGATGTCGAACAATGGCTGGCTGCCGACTCGGCGCGTGCCCGGTTTTACGAAGAAATCTCGCGCAAGACCCGTTGGTGGTCCGAAGACAGCCGCGGCGAGCACTGGTATGCCGCCGACGCGCTGGCGATGGCGTTCGCGCTGCATCCGCACGGCGCGCAGCGGCTGGAGCGGCGGCCGGTGCACATCGAGCTGACCGGCACCCACACCCGCGGCATGACCCTGGTGGACTGGAATCGCCAAGGTGGCGCGCCCGACAACGCCAACCTGCTGCTGGAGTACGACCACCAGCAGTTCTATGGTCTGGTCGGGGCCGCGTTGGCAGCCGATTAGGACCAGGTTGCGCAGGGCAGAGGTAGGTCGCTATAATCATGGGCTTATTCAGGAAGCCCGGCGCCAAGTCTATGAAAGATAACGTTCATCCCAGCTACAAAGACGTCGTCTTCCACGACGTGACGTCCGATTTCAAGATTCTGACCCGTTCCACCATGGGCTCGAAAGAGACCGTGAAGTGGGAAGACGGCCAGGACTATCCGCTGATCAAGGTGGAGATCTCCTCGGCATCGCACCCGTTCTATACCGGCAAGCAGAAGGTGATCGACACCGGTGGCCGTATCGACAAGTTCCAGAAGCGCTACGCGCGCTGAGCTTGCAGGACGGGCTGTACCGGTAACGGCCGCGCATTGCGCGGCCGTTTTTTTTTGTACGTGCCGAACAGTGAAATCGTGAGTTTGGATGGCTTCGTCTACGACTTCTGTCCAAGCGACGGCCAAAATTTTGCTGTGCGATAATGACGTGATCCGGGGGCGATGCCTCAGGACGTCCATCACGTGCCTGCCCACAAGGTGCAGGCGCCTTCCACTGTAAGGAGCGTACACAGTGTCCGATCTTGATCAGGTCACGCTCAACGCCGGCGACACGTCGGTTGTTCTGCCGGTACTCAAGCCCACGCTTGGCAACGATTGCGTCGATATTTCAAAGCTGACCAAAGAAACCGGTCTGTTCACCTACGACTCGGGCTTCACCGCCACCGCCAGCTGCAAGTCGGCCATCACCTACATCGATGGCGACAACGGTGTGTTGCTGTATCGCGGCTACCCGATCGAGCAGTTGGCCGAGAAGTCCAGCTTCCTCGAAGTGTCGTATCTGCTGATGAACGGTGAGCTGCCGACGGCGGACGAATTCCAGAAGTTCGACCACGAAGTCACGCATCACACGATGATGCACGAGTCGCTGAAGAACTTCCTCGGTGGCTTCCGTCACGACGCGCATCCGATGGCCATGCTGGCCGGTTCGGTCGCTTCGCTGTCGGCGTTCTACCACGACACCCTGGACCTCAACGATCCGGAACAGCGCCGCCAGGCGGCCATCCGTCTGATCGCCAAGATGCCGACGTTGGCTGCTGCCGCGTACCGCTATTCGATCGGCTGGCCGATCCGCTACCCGCGCAACAACCTCAACTACGTCGACCGCTTCCTGCACATGATGTTCGAAGTGCCGAGCGAGCCGTTGGAGATCAATCCGGTGGTCGCCAAGGCGCTGGATCTGTTGTTCATCCTGCATGCCGATCACGAGCAGAACGCCTCGACCTCGACCGTGCGTCTGGTCGGGTCGACCGGTGCCAATCCGTACGCCTCGGTCGCCGCCGGTATCACCGCGCTGTGGGGGCCGGCACACGGTGGCGCCAACGAAGCCGTGCTGAAGATGCTGGAAGAGATCGGCACCGCCAACAACGTCGAATCCGCCGTGGCCAAGGCCAAGGATAAGAATTCTTCGTTCCGTGTGTCGGGCTTCGGTCACCGCGTCTACAAGAACTACGACCCGCGCGCCAATATCATCCGCAAGATGACCCACAAGGTGCTAGGCGAGCTGGGTGTCAACGACCCGCTGCTGGAAGTGGCGCTGAAGCTGGAAGAAGCCGCGCTGAAGGACGACTACTTCGTGCAGCGCAAGCTGTACCCGAACGTCGACTTTTACTCGGGCCTGATCTACAAGGCGCTGAATATTCCGGTGGAAATGTTCACCGTGATGTTCGCCATCGCACGCACCGCCGGCTGGGTGTCGCATTGGCTGGAACAGCAGGTCGACCCGGAAATGAAGATCGGCCGTCCGCGCCAGATCTACACCGGCTACGACCAACGCGACTACAAGGACGCCGGCCAGCGCTAAGCGCTTGCGGCTGGCGGTCTGCTTGAACGAACGCCCCGCAGTGCGGGGCGTTTGCTTTTGATGACTTGGGCGTTGTGGTCGGTCGTCCATCGTTACGGCCGGCTGCGGTCAGCGCTGCTGTCGTAAAGAGCCGCAAGCGTCCCCGTCAGCCAATAGCTGACGCACCTGAGCGGCCGAGGCGCGCTGCATCGGTTTTTCATCCAGCTGCGACAACGGGGCCTGACGCAGTGCGTCGTACGGCAGCACGGTCAGGTCGAAGGTCAGCTCCTCTGCACTGAACAGCCACACCGGAAACGCGCCGTTGCGTTCACGGTCCAGGCGCAGCCGGCGCGTGCGCGATTCGGCTGGAATGCGATGTTCTTCGAGAAACCGCTGCACTGCATCGGCATCGTCGCTGTGCAGCTGCAATTGCACGGGCGTGTTCGCGTCCGCGGTGCCATCGAGCACCGGGCCGGTCAGTCGCGGCTGGAACGGGCCGAGAAATTCCAGCGCACGTAACGCGGCTTCACGTCGCTGGCGTAGTCGTGCGCCATGCGCGGGGCCGGCGAACAGGCGTTGATACTCGCGCAATGCGTCTTCGATCTCGCGGTTGCGTGGCAGCGATGCATCGTCGTGGATGCCCAAACGGCTGGCCGCCTTGAGCTTGGCTTGATGAAAATCGCGGATGCCGCCTTCGGCCATCAGCCGGGCGGCTTCGTGCGCCAGGCGATGGCGACGTTCTCGGGTACGCGTATCAGCGTGCTCGCGCGCGTGGTGCATGACCGGGCCCCCCTAATGAACCTGGCTCGGCTCTACAACAGCCGCATGACGGCGTGGCGAATGCGCTACGTCGTCATGCGGATCATCCATCCGATGGACGTCGGCCAGCGTCCGCACCTCGGGGGAGATCACACCGCCGACGCCGCTACTCCAACCGGGGCAATCGGCCGACCCACGCCGCACCGATTCCCCACTCCCGATTCTCAGCACTCAAAAAATATCGAACGCCTTCTCGTCCTGCTGTTCCTGCAGGCCATAGTCGTAATCCTGCAGGCGATCCAGATCTTCGTTCTTCACCCATTCCACCACGCCATTGATGGTGGCCTGGGTCATGCCTTCGGGCGGGTCGTTGGCTGCGATCGGCTTGTCTTTCAACGCCACACGCATGTAATCGATCCAGATCGGCAGCGCGGCCTTGCCGCCGTACTCACGATAGCCGAGCGAGAGGAAATCGTCGCGACCCACCCAAACGGTGGTGGCGTAGGGGCCGCCGAACCCGGAAAACCAGGCATCGCGGTGATCGTTGGTCGAGCCGGTCTTGCCGCCCACGTCCTCACGCCCCAGCACCTTGGCCGCGGTGCCGGTGCCGCGCTGGACCACGTCGCGCATCATCGATACCAATTGGTACGCAGTGCGCTCGTCGATGGCGCGCGGCGCGATCCTGGTTTCGGCAATGGCGGCTGGCAAGGTCTCCGCTGCTGCCGGCGCCGCATTGGCTGCAGGTGCCGGAGGCGTGGCAGGTGCCTGGGTGCCGAAGTTGAAACCATCCACCACCTGGCTCACCGGCGCGACATTGCCGCCCTGCAGCGCGCAGGTGCGACAGGCCACGGCCGGCACTTCCTTGAAGATGACGTTGCCGTCGCGGTCCTTGACCTCATCCACGATCCAGGTGTCCACCCGCGAGCCGCCGTTGGCGAATACCGCGTAGCCCCGCGCCACCGACAGCGGCGTCAGCGACGCAGTGCCCAGCGACATTGACAGGTTGGGCGGTAGCTCCGCTTCCTGGAATCCGAACTGGCTGATGTATTTGCGTGCGAAATCGACGCTGATCGCGTCCAACAGCCGCACCGACACCAGATTGCGCGATTGCACCAATGCCTCGCGCAGACGCATCGGGCCACGGAAGCCGCCGCCGTCGTTCTGCGGCGACCAGGTCTTGCCGCGGCGGTCGCGGAACACCACGGGCGCATCGAGCACGATCGAGGCCGGATTGAAGCCCTTCTCGAACGCCGCCGCATACACGAATGGCTTGAAGCTTGAGCCCGGCTGGCGCCGCGCCTGGGTGGCGCGATTGAACTTGTTGCCGGCAAAGCTGAAACCGCCAACTAGTGCGCGCAGGGCACCGCTATTGGCGTCCAACGAAACCAGCGCCGCCTGGCCGCGCGGCAACTGATCGATGATCCATTCGCCCTCTTTTTCGCCGGCGCGGATGCGGGTCAGGTCGCCGCGGGTCAACAGCTTGGCCGGCGTCTTGTTGGTCCAGCGGCTGGCGCTCGCCGGCAAGGTCAGCTCGGTCTTGTCGCTCTGCACGACGGTCACGCCGCCATCGGCGTTGGTGCGTGCCACGATGACCACGCGCAAGCCGCCTTGGGTGAACAGGCCCGACAAATGCTTGGCCAGTGTCGGCGCGTCCGCATCGGCAGCGACCTCGACATGCTGCTCCACGCCGTGCCAACCGTGGCGGTGGTCGTACAGGCGCAGGCCTTCGCTGATCGCCGTGTCCGCGCCGGTCTGCAGCGTGGCGTCGATGGTGGTGGTGACGTGGTAGCCCTTGTTGAGCACATCGCCGCCGTACTTGCCGATCATTTCCTGGCGCACCAACTCGGCCACATACGGGGCAGAGACCTCGACCGGCGGCTCATGCGGCTTGGCGTGCATCGGCACCGCCTTGGCAGCATCGGCCTCGGCCCGGCTGACGAAGCCCAGTTCGGCCATGCGCTCTAGCACGTAGTAATCGCGACGTTCCTGCGCACGCTCCGGGTTGCTGATCGGGTTGCCGCTGGACGGGAACTTGGGGATGCCCGCCAGCGAGGCCATCTCGTCCAGGCTCAACGCACTCATCTTCTTGCCGTAGTAGTACTCGGCCGCAGCTCCCACGCCGTAGGCGCGATTACCGAAGAAGCTCTTGTTGAGATACAGCTCGAAGATCTCGTCCTTGCTCAGTTCACTCTCGATCTTGCGCGCCAACAGGATCTCGGCGAGCTTGCGGGTGTAGCTGTACTCGGAACTGAGGAAGAACTGGCGCGCCACCTGCTGGGTGATGGTCGAACCACCCGGCACGCGCTTGGCGTCGGTGGTGGCCAGCAGCCAGACCGCACGGCCGATGCCTTTGTAGTCCACGCCGCCATGTTGATAGAAGCGCGCATCTTCGGTGGCCAGGAAGGCCTGTTTGAGGCGCAACGGCACGTCTTTCATCTGGATCGGGTAGCGCCGGGTCTCGCCATACACGGCCATCAGGCGGCCGTCGCTGGCATAGACGTACATCGGCTCCTGCAGCTCGACCTGCTTGAGCGACTGCACGTCCGGCAACTTCGAAGAAATGGCGTAGTACAGGCTGCCGGCAGCACTAGCGCCAAGCAATGCGAGCACGACGAGGGTGGCCAGGATCCAGCCCAACCAACGGCGAATACGGGGCATGTAAGAGAGATTCCGATTGCAGATTTCTTGGTCGCAGAGTATAGATGACCCCGGGTTTGGCTGGGGCCGAACGCTGGGGATCGCAGAAGACAGCGCTGGGGATCACGTCGTGGGGCTCTTGCTTTGCGCGTGAAGGGCTTGTCAACTGTTAAAATTTGATTATTAATACGAGGGCGCAGACATGCGTCCAAGTGCCCGTCGGCAGGGGAGTTTCCGTGGGGCTTCTACCCAAGAGTCAATCGAAACTTATTGGTGTCGATATCAGTTCCACTGCGGTCAAGCTCTTGCAGCTGTCGCGCAGCGGGAATCGCTTTCGCGTTGATCATTACGCGGTGGAACCGTTGCCGCCGAATGCGGTCGTTGAAAAGAACATCGTCGAAGTCGAGGCGGTGGGTGAAGCCATTCGCCGCGCAATCAACCGTTCAGGCAGTAAGGCCAAGAACGCGGCTGCGGCCGTGGCCGGGTCGGCGGTGATCACCAAGTTGATCCCGATGCCCGCCGATCTGGACGACAGCGACATGGAGGCCCAAGTCGAACTGGAAGCCACCAATTACATTCCTTACCCGATCGAGGAAGTGAATCTCGATTTCGAGGTGCTCGGCCCGATGCCCAACAGCCCGGACATGGTCCAGGTGCTGCTGGCCGCATCGCGTTCGGAGAATGTGGAACTGCGCCAGTCCGCGCTGGAACTGGGCGGGCTGATTGCCAAGGTGATGGACGTGGAGGCCTTCGCGGTCGAAAACGCGTTTGCCCTGGTCGCCAGCGAATTGCCGGTGGCCGCCGATGCAGTGGTTGCGCTGGTGGATATCGGCGCGACCATGACGACGCTGAGTGTGCTGCGTTCTGGCCGCAGTCTGTATAGCCGCGAGCAGGTGTTCGGCGGCAAGCAGCTCACCGATGAAGTGATGCGCCGTTACGGGCTGACCTATGAAGAAGCAGGCCTGGCCAAGCGTCAGGGCGGTTTGCCGGAGAGCTACGAGGTCGAAGTGCTGGAGCCTTTTAAAGAGGCGACGGTGCAGCAGATTAGCCGCCTGTTGCAGTTCTTCTACGCGGGCAGCGAATTCAATCGCGTCGACTGCATCGTGCTGGCCGGCGGTTGCGCCGCGCTGTCGCGCCTGCCGGAGATGGTGGAAGAGCAATTGGGAGTGACCACCGTGGTGGCCAACCCGCTTGCACAGATGACGCTGGGCCCGAAGGTTCAGGCCCATGCGCTGGCACTGGATGCGCCTGCATTGATGATTGCCACCGGCCTGGCCCTGAGGAGCTTTGACTGATGGCAAGAATCAATCTATTGCCCTGGCGCGCAGAGCGCCGGAAGGCGCGCGAGCGTGAGTTCTATTCCATGCTCGGGTTCGCCGCATTGGGCGGCGTGCTGCTGTCGGTACTGATCTGGTTCTACTACGACGCGCAGATCAGCGGCCAGACCGAACGCAATGCGTTCTTGACCACCGAGATCGACAAGGTCAAGGCGCAGAACGAACAGATCAAGGAACTCGACAAGAAGAAGGACCGCCTGCTTGCGCGCAAGAAGGTGATCGAGGAATTGCAGGCCAATCGTTCGCAGATGGTGCATCTGTTCGATTCGCTGGTGCGCACCATTCCCGATGGCGTGGCGCTGACCAACATCAAGCAGGACGGCGACATCCTGACCCTGGAAGGGCGCTCTCAATCCAATGCGCGCGTCAGTGCCTACATGCGCAACCTGGAAGGCTCGGGCTGGATGACCAATCCGGAGCTGTCGATCATCGAGGCCAAGGGCCAGGACAAGGCCGGGCAACCTGCCGGGTCGTCAATGGAAACCAAGGCGCTGCCGTACGTGTTCACGCTCAAGGTCAAGTTGGCCAATCCGAACGAAGCCGACAAGAACGGCGCCACACCGGCAGTGATCGACGCGCAAGCGCCGGGTGCAGCGCCGGCCGTCATCGCACCTGCGGGCGGGCCAGCGGCGACACCTGCAGCGCCTGCGCCTGCCACGCCTCCGGCCGCTGCGCCTGCACCCGTGCAGCCTGCGCCGGCCCCGGCGCCAGCCAATCGGCCGCAGCAGGGGGCAGTGTCATGAGCAAGAAATCCTTCAAGCTCAGCGATCTGGACTTCAACAACATCGGCGGTTGGCCGCAGCAGGCACGCATCGTGTTCTGCGTGGTGGTCGGTCTTTTCATCCTTGTGCTGGCTTGGTTCCTGTTGATCAGCAGCAAGCGCGATGAACTCCAAGGCCTGGAAAGCGCCGAAACGCAGCTACGTACCGAGTTCGAGACTCAGCAGGGGCGCGCGGTGAATCTGGAGCCGCTCAAGCAGCAGCTCGCGCAGATGGAACAGGTGCTGCAGCAGATGCTGCGTCAGCTGCCCAGCAAGACCGAAATGCCGGATCTGATCATCGACATCTCGCAGACCGCGTTGTCCAGCGGCCTGTCCAACGAGTTGTTCCAGCCGGGTCCGGAATCGCCGAAGGAGTTCTACGCCGAAAAGCCGATCGCACTGCGCATGGTGGGCAGTTACCACCAGTTCGGTGCCTTCGTCAGCGGTGTCGCCTCGCTGCCGCGCGTGGTCATCCTGACCATGCATGACATCAACCTCAAGCCGAAGGATCCAAAGGCCGGCATCACGCCGCGCGGGGCGCTGGAACTGTCCGGCACGGTCAAGACCTATCGTTATCTGGACGATGAGGAAATGGCAGAGTCAGGAGAAGGCTGCGGCCGACGCTGCGAAGAAGGGCGGCCAATGACCATGAAACTGCTCAAGATCCTGTCCTGCGTGGCGCTCATTGCGGTACTGCCGGCGTGCACACGCGGTGTGACCAGCACACCGGGCGATGCGCCGAATCTGGAAGCCTGGGTTGCCGAAGTGCGCGCACGTCCGGCGCCGCCGTTGGAGCCATTGCCGGTGATGCAGCAGTTCGAGACATTCGAATACGCCGCGCAGGTGATGCGCGACCCGTTCAGTGATGCCTGGGTCACTGCGGAAGGAAGCAACGGCACGCGTCCGGATCCGAACCGGCGCAAGGAACCGTTGGAAGCCTATCCGCTCGACGCCCTCGACATGGTGGGGACCATTGGCGGTGGCTCGGGCTTGATCGCGCTGGTGATGGCACCTGACAAGGTGACCTACCGGGTGCGGTCGGGTGTGTATCTGGGACAGAGCGATGGCCGGGTGACCGGGGTCTACGAAGACCGCATCGAACTGATTGAACTTGTGCCGGACGGTGCGGGTGGATGGCTTGAACGGCCTGCCGCACTCGCATTGGATGATCAATAAAGTGATAGGGGATAGCACGATGACGTTTTCCAATGCTCGGCGGCTGCGTCCGGTTCGGCGCCACGCGATATTCCAGGCCTGCGCGTTGGGGTTCGCGCTGGCGAGCAGCAGCGCGTTCGCCGCAGCGGCGCTGAAACAGTCTGCGCAGGATCCGGCCAAGGTCGCTCCGGCGAGCCTGGCGGTGTCCAAGATCGATTTCAAACGTGGCGAAGATGGTGCTGGCCGCCTGATCCTGCAGTTCGACGGCCAGGGCGCCAGCCCGGACCTGCGCACCCAGGGCGACAGCGTGCTGGTCGACATCAGCAACGCCCGATTGCCTGCCGAACTGCAGCGCCCGCTCAACGTCACCGACTTCGCAACGCCGGTGCAGCGCGTCGAGGTCAAGCCGTCCGGCTCAGGCTCGCAACTGGTGCTGTCGACCAAGGGCGCTTTCGATGCGCTGGCCTATCAGACCGGCAACGAATACGTGGTCGAGATCACCCCGCGTAAGGGCCAGCCGGCTGTCGGCGGCGTGAGTCCCGCAGCGGTCACCCAGGCAGCAGCGCAGATCGCGGCGCGCGGCTACAGCGGCCGCCCGGTGACGTTCAACTTCCAGGACGTGCCGGTGCGCACCGTGTTGCAGCTGATCGCCGAGGAATCCAATCTCAACATCGTCGCTTCCGACACCGTGCAGGGCAATGTCACGCTGCGCCTGATGAACGTGCCGTGGGACCAGGCACTGGACATCGTGCTGCGCGCCAAGGGTCTGGACAAGCGCCGCGACGGCGGCGTGGTGTGGGTCGCACCGCAGCCGGAGCTGGCCAAGTTCGAGCAGGATAAAGAAGACGCCCGCATCGCGATCGAGAACCGCGAGGATCTGATCACCGATTACGTGCAGATCAATTACCACAATGCGGCTGTGATTTTTAAGGCGCTGACGGAGGCCAAGGGGATTGGCGGCGGCGGCGGTGGTCAGGGTGGGCAAGGCGGTGCAGGGCAGCAGGACAACGGATTCTTATCGCCTCGCGGTCGCCTGGTTGCTGATGAGCGCACCAATACGTTGATGATCAGCGATATTCCGAAGAAGGTCGCGCAAATGCGTGAACTGATCTCGCATATCGACCGTCCAGTGGATCAGGTCCTGATTGAAAGCCGTATTGTGATCGCGACAGATACATTTGCGCGTGATCTGGGTGCGCGGTTCGGCATTTCCGGAGCGACGGGGAGAGGTATCTTGAGTGGTTCGCTGGAAAGTAATGTCAATTACAGGAATACGCTGGCGCAGCGCAATAACGAAATTAAGGGCACCTCGAACAACCAAGTCGTAGTCGTGGTGACACGCACTGGATGATGACCATACCTTCAAAAAATCAGCGATCTGAGGCGGTCGATCAAGTTCGTAGCTTGCT
>NZ_MDEJ01000047.1 GCF_002940065.1 Xanthomonas populi | reverse complement strand
CGGCTGACGTCACTGGGATAGCGTGCTCTCATCTCCATATGATCGGATAATTCGGGAAGACTTTGAACGGGCTCTAAGACGCTTACCGCCGGATGGGCGCGGCCGGCTTGTGGTTCCCATCAGCACACGACCGCGTTGCCAGGTGCGATGTCCTCACCGCTTGCGGGACCCCGTGGCGGCATGGATGCCGCCACGGCGCCTTCTCTGTTCGGGATCTGGCTGTTTGGGTGGTGATAGCCGGCGTGGGCCATCGTTGGAGCCTGGACACGTAGCCGATCGCCTTGGAGCTTGGTGCCCGTGCCGGGTGCTCCCTTGCTCCGGCTGAACAGGTGCCCGAGGTAACACGCGACAAGAGAAGACTGGGCAAGCGAGGGAGCTCTGGACATGTCCAGCCTGGTGGAGATTGCCTATGAGCGAAATCGGGATCGATGCGTGCAACAACTACCTGGACGTCGCGGTTTTTCAAGGCGAGACCGATCAGTTCACCAACCCCTCAGGCGGTCACCAGAAGCGTGTAGATTGGCTGAGTACGCTGTCGGTGCGGCAGGTGGTGCTGGAGGCGACCGGGGGGCTACGAGCTGGAAGCGCTGGATGCCTTGCATCACGCCGCACTGGCGGTGGCTCGCGCCAATGCGCAAAGAGACTGCAGTGCAACGTGAACCAGCTTCTGCGCAGTGTGGCGCGGCTGGATAAACGGATCGCCGGGCAGCTGAAGACGCTGCTCATTGAGCAACCGCACGTGGCCGCGTTGAAGACGCTCAACGGGGTCGGTCCGGTGCTGCTGGCCGTGCTGGGGTGCTGGTTACCGGAGCTTGGGAGGCTCAGCGTAAAGCAGATATCCAGGTTGGTTGGGGTTGCCCCGCTATCGCGGGACAGCGGCGCGGTGCGTGGTAAACGGGGGATCGGGGGAGGCCGAGCCGATATCCGGACAGGCGCTCTACATGGCTGGCATGTCCTCGGCTCGCCACGAGTCAGGTCTGCGCGATTGCGACAGATCGCTGCGGACACGCGGTCAGCAAGGCAAGGTCTCCATCGTGGCGGTGATGCGCAAGATGGGGGTCATCCTCAAATGCGCGCGTGCGCGATGAAACAGCCGCCATGCGCCCAGCCTGAGCGCACTCGGCGGCCATCATCCCACGCAAAAGCGTGCCGGCCAACGGCCGGCACCTACCCGATGAACGGGCCCGGAGGAAACCGATCGGAGGTCGCGGATCGAGGCCCTGATCAACACAGTTGCTCCATGGATGGATGCACGGCGTGTCACGCGGGCGGTGAGGGCATCGCGCGCTCGATCAGTTCGGCTTAGGAACATCCAAACGACGCTGAAGCTCACGCTCTCTGTCGCCTTGAGAGGTGATTGGACGGTGTGGATGCGTCGGTTTTGGAGCGGCATCGCGGGACACGCCGCACGTACGTCCGTGTAGGCGCTTATGCGGCGTCCATGCCGCAGAAGGTCCCACGACGGTCAGCGTGGAAGGACCAGTCGAGAGGGTAGGTGTGCATGGTTGCGAGCAGTCCACGCAGCGCGGCCGTCCGATAAGGTGCGGTGATCAACTCCTTTCGATCCGAGCAGTGTCACTGCGATTCCCTATATCACTTCACTCGTCAACGAAGGCGAGTGTGGTCAACACTTTGCCGCCATCGATACCGCGTTTGAGAGGGTTTGTTAGCCATTGTTAATCGCGGCTTTGCAGCCGTGTGGTTGCGATCAGCTGCCGTCGCGCAGCAACTGCGCATCCAGCTCTGCCAAGCGCTGCGGCGTGCCGACATCGGTCCAGCGCCCCTGATGATGGATGCCGTCGATCAAGCCTGCCGCCATCTGCGCGCGCAGGATCGGCGCCAACGCAAACCGCGGCGCCACGCCGTTCTGCTCTGGCAGCTGACCAATCACCGATTGCCAATTGCGCAGCAGCGCCGGTCGATAAATACCGATCCCGGCGTAAGTGTGCGTCGCAGGCAGATCGGCGCTGACCTTGCCATCAGCCTGCAATGCGAAATCCGCACGCGTCGCATACGCAGGTTGATCGACCAGCACCAGCTGCGCCAATCCTGCCGGTGCGTCCGACAGTCGTGCGAAATCGAAATTGGTCCAGATATCGCCATTGACCAACAGAAACGGTGCGTCGCCCAGCAACGGCAACGCATGCAGTATGCCACCGCCGGTTTCCAGCGGTGTGGCGCCCTCAAAGGAATAGGTCAGCCGCAGCCCGAACGCGCTGCCCTCGCCCAGCACCTGCGGAAATTGCGCGGCCAACCACGAGGTGTTGATCACCACCTCGTCCACGCCCAGCGCCGCCAGTTTGCGCAGATGCCAGACGATCAACGGCGTGCCGCCGACCGCCAGCAACGGCTTGGGCGTGTGCTCGGTCAACGGACGCATGCGCTCGCCAAACCCGGCCGCAAAGATCAGCGCCTTCATGCGCCAGCCTGGGCCTGGCGTGCGGCCAAGGCTGGTTTCACCAGCTCATCCAGCAACCCGATCAGCGGCGCCAATTCGCTGTAGCGCGTCAACACTTCGTCCAGATAGGCGATGAAACGCGGCACGTTCTCCAGATACCAATGCTTGCCGTCGCGATGGCTCAGGCGCGAGAAAATACCCAGATTCTTCAGATGCCGCTGCACGCCCATCCAGTCCGCATCGCGCAGGAATTGCGTCAGCGGCGGCACCGGTAGCCCGGCCGCTGCGGCACGCGCGTGATAGCGCTCCAGCCAACCATCCAAGCGCGCGATCGGCCAACTCACCGAGGTGTCCTTGAACAGACTGATCGGGTCGTAGGCGATCGGGCCGATCACGCAGTCCTGAAAATCCAGCACTGCGGGGCCATCGCTAACCGGCATCAAGTTGCGCGGCATGAAATCGCGATGGGTGAACACGCGCGGTTGCGCCAGCGCGTTGTCCATCAAACGACGTTGCACCAACTGCAGTTGCTCGGCGCGGCCGCAGTCCAGCTGCAGGCTAAGGTGGCGGCCGAGAAACCATTCTTCGAACAGGCCGGCATCGCGTTGCAGCAGCGCCTCGCCAAACACACCGCTGTCGGCGGGCGGCGGAATGCGCTGCAGCAGCAGCAACTGACCGATCGCGTCATCCAGCAACATATCGGCATTGGCGTCGGTCAGTAACTGCGCTAGCGTCGGTACGCCGAGATCTTCCAGCAGCAGAAATCCGGTTTCCAACTGCTGTGCAAGCACCTGCGGTACACGCACGCCGTGCTCGCCGAGCAGTGCATGCATCCGCAACCACGGCGCGACGTTCTCCAGATCAGGTGGCGCATCCATCAGGATGCGATCAATGCCGCTACCTTGGGTACGCCAATAACTGCGAAATCCCGCATCGACCGACGCACGTTGCAGCGTGACCTGCGGATCATCCAACGTGTGCCGCACCCACTGCAGACGGAGCGCAGCGCGCGCGGTATCGGGAAGTAACGATGACGTCATGAGTAAATGCTGTGTAATGAAGTGAGCCGCCGCCAGGTCAGAGCGGCGACGGGGCGATCAACGCTTGCTGCCGCTGAACAGCCGCAGCAACGCCAGAATCGCAATCGCGCCCAGCAACGCACCAAGAAAACCGGCCGGTTCGCCTGCGTGGTACCACCCCATGTAGCCACCGAACCAGCTAGCCACCACCGCACCGACGATGCCCAGCACGATGGTCAGCAGGCAACCCAGGCGTTGCGTGCCCGGTGTAATGAAGCGGGCCAGCAGCCCGACTACGAAACCGACCAGAATGATGTAAAGCCAGCTGTCGCTACCGAAGAGATTGTTCATCGCAGGCACTGAAGTAAGTGGGATCGGCAGACTAGCATTCGCTGCCGCTGCATTCATGTGCGCAGCGTCGACCGCGACGACGGCATTAGCGATGCATCCATACTCGCGCTGCAACCGACGGCAATCCAGCGTGGACCGCCCCAGCATGCGCGCGGCAGCCCGTGTGCATCATCTCGACTCAGCAGCAGCCATGCCCGCCATGACGGGTGCCGCTGTCGGCAGCCACCGGCGAACCGCTGGTCTCGCCACGCAGGCAGGCGGCATGATGCTCGGCAATCACCTTGGAGACGCAGGCAGTCACGCGCTTTCCCATCGGGATGTGCAGGAACTCGTTGGGGCCATGCGCATTGGAATGCGGTCCGAGCACGCCGGTGATCATGAACTGCGCGCCGGGGAACTTCTCGCCCAGCATGCCCATGAACGGGATTGAGCCGCCTTCGCCCATGTACATCGCGGGCTTGTCGAAGAACGCCAGGCTGGCGTCATCGATGGCTTTTTCCAGCCATGGCGCCATCTCGGGCGCATTCCAGCCGGACGATGCTTTTTCCAGCTCCAGCGTCACCTGTGCGCCATTGGGCGGGTCGCGCAGCAACGCTTCTTTGAGCAGTTCGCCGCAGGCCTTGCCGTCGGCGGTCGGCGGTAGACGCAACGACAGCTTCACCGCGGTCTGTGGACGCAACACATTGCCGGCCGAGGCCAGTGGCGGCATGCCGTCCACACCGGTGATCGACAGCGCCGGGCGCCAGGTGCGATTCAACACCAGCTCGGTGAGGTCGGCGTGCATCGGCACCAGGCCATCGACCATCGGGAATTTGTCGAAGATAGCGGTATCCAGCGTCGCTGCCGCGGCCTTGGCTTGGGTCAGTCGCTCGGCCGGCACTTCCACGTGCAGGCCGTCCAGTAGGATGCGGCCGCTGGCTTCGTCCTCAATGCGCGAAAGTAATTGGCGCAGCAAGCGGAAGCTGGACGGCACCACGCCAGATGCATCGCCCGAGTGCACGCCCTCCTCCAGTACCTTCACGCTCAGGTTGCCGCCGGTCAGTCCGCGCAGTGAGGTGGTGCACCACAACTGCTCATAGTTGCCGCAGCCCGAGTCCAGGCACACCACCAGCGACGGCTTGCCGATGCGTTCGGCCAGATGATCGACATAGGCCGGCAGGTCGTAGCTACCCGATTCCTCGCAGGCTTCGATTAGCACCACGCAGCGCGCATGCGGCATGCCCTGGGTGCGAAGCGCCAGCACCGCCGCCAGCGAGCCAAAGATCGCGTAGCCATCGTCGGCGCCACCGCGCCCGTACAGTTTGTCGTCGCGCAGCACCGGCTCCCACGGGCCGAGGTCGGCGTCCCAACCGGTCATTTCCGGCTGCTTGTCCAGGTGGCCGTAGAGCAGTACGGTGTCGTCGCCGGACTCTGCGCCGGTGGCCGGGATTTCGGTGAAGATCAGTGGCGTGCGGCCTTCCAGGCGCACCACCTTGACCTGCATGCCCTCGATCGGCTGCGCCCGCGCCCAGGTTTCCATCAAGGTGACTGCCTGCTCCATGTAGCCGTGCGCGACCCAATCGGCGTCGAACATCGGCGACTTGTTGGGAATGCGGATGTATTCGACCAAGTGCGGGACGATCTCGCGATCCCACGTATCGCTGATGAATTGATCGATCTTGGCGCTGTCCATGAAGGCTCCAGATACGTGAAGTAACGCAACATTCTACGCCGTGGCCTGCTACCTGCCTCTTGCGCAGGAGACGGGGTAGGTATTTCCCTACAAGGCGGCGCGCAGTTCACCTGCTGTGTGAAAAGTTCGTTGGCGATAGGATTGCTGCATGTGGCGCGGGATACTGGCTCCGCCGGCAGGAATGCTGGCTAGGACCATCACCCAAGCCACAAGGAGCGTTGCAATGAAGTCATTTACCGTAGTTCTGAAGTCCCTGCTACTGGCGTTGTTGTTGTCCTCGAACGCGTATGCGCTCGACAAGGTCGATATCAACACCGCGTCTGCTGAGGAATTGGACAAGGCGCTGACGAATGTCGGGCGATCAAAAGCTGAGGCAATCGTCGAGCACCGTCAGGCAAACGGTCCCTTCAAAAGTGCCGAGGAACTGGCACTGGTCAAGGGCATCGGACTCAAGACGGTCGAACGGAATCGAGACCTGATCGAAGTAGGAGCCACGATGGCTCCCGCCAAGAAGGCTGCCAAGGGGGCGGCGGTGAAACCGGTGGGACGGCGTTAAGGGGAATGGATCCGAGAGATACGGTTCGACGCGAGGATGCGTGGCCGCAACCTAACTGGACAGGATGTCCGGGGGATGGCTGGAAGCCGACAAGGACGTGGAATCGCCCGGTGTTGCACTTGGATGTGCAGCCGGGCTTTTTTCGTTTGGGGCTGCGTGGTGGGGACGACCGCGTGGAATCGGGATTGCACAAGAGCGTGAGTCACTGCCTGAAAGCGTGCGTTGCCGCATGGCAGCTTGATCGCAGCGCTTCGGGCACAATGCGCCGATGCAGCTGACTGACCTGAGCAGCCGGGTGATTCCGGCCACTGAGTACCGGCGCGAGCGATGGCGCAATCAATTGGGCTGGACGCGCGAGATCCTGCGCCTCGGCAATGCCGATAGGTGGTCGCTGCGCTTGTCGATCGCCGAGATTGAGCAGGACGTGGAGTTTTCCGCGTTCCCTGGCATTGATCGCGAGCTGGTGCTGTTGCAAGGCAATGGCATGCATCTGCAGTTCGGCAATGCTGGCGGTGGCGGTGGCGGTGGCGGTGGCAGTGGCAGTGGCAGTGGCAGTGGCAGTGGCAGTGGCAGTGGCAGCAATAGCGATGTTACCTGCGGCCATGAAGCCAGCGCCGCTCGCGGTAACACTGGTCCCGGCAGCAGTGAGCGCAGCTGCGAATTGCTGCCGCCCTACCAGCGAGTCCGATTCGCTGGCGAAGAAACGGTAAGTGCGACGCTGCTGGATGGGCCGACCCAGGACTTCAACCTGATGTGGCGGCGCGGTGTGCTGCAGGCCGAGCTTCTGCATCGTCCGTTGGTCGGTACCATGCTGTTCTTCTCGGATCCGGGTTGCGCCTGGGCGATCCATCTGCTTGCAGGCCAAGCCAACTTTGGGCACGACAGTGATTTGCCACCCTTGGCCGCCGGGGATACCGCCTGGCTGTCCGCGTCCACGCGGACACGCTACGTACTTGATGGCGGTGGCGAGTTGCTGGCCACCCGGGTGAGTCCAGTCTAGGGCGTGTCGTCCATCACCGAGCAGATCGCGTCGCCTTAGCGCGCGCCCTGGAGCGTTCTTGTCAACGCAGACAAGCGACGGCATCGCTGTGCCACCTGGCTCGGGAACAGTGCGTGTGCCGGGACTGGCTCCGGCAATTCCAGGGGGAAATCAAATGAATGCCATCAGCTCGGTCGGGTCCGGCTATGCCGCCTAAACGTCCTATACGAACCGCAGTGCCACCACCGGCAACACCGCATCCGCCGCGCAGTCCGAAAAAACCAATCCGCTGACGCGGTTGTTCAAGTCCATCGATCGCGACAGTGACGGCAGTCTGACTGCGTCGGAACTGACGACCGCGTTGCCGTCCAGCAGCGACGACAGCAGCAATATCGACATCGACGGGCTGCTGAGCATGCTCGATCAGGATGGCGGGTGGCTCCGTCAGCGAGAGCGAACTGGCGCAGGCATTGCCACCGCCGCCTCCACCGCCGGGTCAGCAAGGACAAGACGTGCAGTCGTTGTTCACCGGCCTGGACAGCGATGGCGACGAGAGTGTCAGTAGCGGTGAATTGAGTACGCTGGTCAACGGCGACAACCAGACGAGCTCGCAACTTCTTGACCTGCTCGACAGCGACAAGAGCGGGACGCTGAGTCTGCAGGAACTGCAAGCGGCGATGCAGCCGCGCGATCCGCCATCGCGACCGTCGTCATCCGCCTATGCATTGAACAGTAACGGTACGCAGCAGGCGTATGCAGCGTTGGTACAGAAGGCCGTGGGGCAGTACCGCAGCATTGGCAGCAGCGCGACAACGAGCAATCTGTTCGATCTGGCAGCGTAAATGCACCGATTGAGCGACAACGCTTACGCTGGGGTGCGTTGGCGGTGTCGCGATGGCGCTGCAAGCGTTGTCGATGGAATACTGCGCTGGAAGGAAGTTTCGTCACGTAACGCGTCGGACGAAAGATTGCTTCTCGCAACGCGGACAGTCATCGGATACCGCTATCTTTGAAAATTTCGTGGCAAAAAGAGTGCTTTCTTCTTCGCCATCAGCGGCTGATAAAGCGCCGCGAGCGGTTGTCAACTGGTGCTGTGTGCTGTTAGCGCGCAGCTACCGGAAATATGGATAGATGACAGGTTTCAGCGCCAGGCGCATTCGCCTGGCGTCTGCGTAGTCGCTTTGTTGATCGCTTTTGGCAGTGACCGCAGGCGTTTGCTCAGTACACGTCGCGGCGATAGCGCGCGCTGCGCAGCAGGTCTGGTCTGACATCGGCGCCAAGGATGGAATCCAGCGTCTGGTCGAGCTCGGGGGCCATACCGCGCAGGCTGCCGCAGACGTAGATGCAGGCGCCTTGATCGATCCACAGACGCAAGCGGTCGGCGGAAGCGGCCAGTGCGTGTTGTACGTAGCGCTGTGATTGTTGTTGATCGCGTGAATAGACAAGGTCCAGACGTTCTATCCATCCATCCTGTTCCCACTGCTGCAACTCGTTGGCATAGAGCGCGTCATGTGCGGCGTTGCGTTCGCCGAACAGCAGCCAGTTGCGACGCGCGCCAGCTGCGATGCGAGCGCGCAGATGCGCGCGCAGTCCGGCGATGCCGGTGCCGTTGCCGATCAGCAGCATCGGCTGGTCGGGTGCGGGTGGGTGGAAGCCGGGGTTGCTGCGCAAGCGCAGCGCGATGTGGGCGCCGATCGGTGCATGGAAGCAGAGCCGGCCACTGCCCAGCCCTAGGCTGACGTCGGCGTGCCGGCGTTCGCGCACCAGCAGTTCTGCGTGGCTTTCCTCGGGAATGGATGCGAGCGAGTAGTCGCGATGGGGCAGGGCGACCAGGCTGCGCACTAACGCATCTGCGTCCAGTGGTTGAGTTGTGCCTGTAGCTGTACTTGTGTCAGTGCCCGTAGCTGGGTCGATTTTGACTTCGGCACCGGGACCGGCAACCAAATCCATAGCAACATCGACATCCGCGGGAAGTTGCGCGCCGCTGAGCCATTCGCTCAGCGTGCGGCTGTTGACGCGCGATGTGCCATCGTATTGGTTGCGCTCCAGCCAGGACTCCACCGCATTCGGTGCGTTGTGTGGAGCGATCTCCGCGATATCGCCCGCGCTCCACTGCGGCAACGGGCCCTCGTACGGCGTCAGACGCAGTCGGTAAATCGGCGCACCCGCGCTGCCGGGATTGATGTGGACACGTTCGTGTAGCTGCCAGGCGGTGTAGGTCGGCAGGCTCCAGTCGGGTTGCGTCGCCAGTGCTGGTGCCAGTTCTGCCAAGCGCCGTTGCCACTGCTGCAGTGCTTTCGGGTCGGCGTTGTCGACGTCGATGCGATCGAACAATCGGGTGGCGCCGCGTGCCTGCAGGCGATGGTCGACGCGCCGGCCGAACGCGCAGAATTGCGCGTAACCATGGTCGCCGAGGGCCAGCACCGCGTAGTGCACGGCAGTCAGATCCTGCGCATCGTTTGCAAGCCAATCGTGCTCGGCTGCCTGCGCATGATCGGGGACGTCGCCTTCGCCAGTGGTGCTGACGATGCACAGCAGCCGCGGCACACGTGAGAGGTGATCGCTATCGACGGCTTCGATCGGCAGCGCGTGCGCGCCGACGCCTGCCGATTGCAGCGCGGCAACGCTGCGTTGCGCCAATTCGCGCGCAAATCCGGTCTGGCTTGCCCACACAATCAGCACGCCGCTGGCGTCTGCGCGTTGTGCGCCGACGCGCTTGCGCGCATGCACCAGCACGACCGCGCACAGGCCTAGATACAGCGTCAATCCTAGCCCTGCCAGTTGCCAGCGATGCGGCGTGGGTGCACTCCACCCTGTGCCGTCATGCAAGCTACCCAGCCAGCCTGCGATGGCTGCAAGCGCCAACAGAACCAGCGCGTTGCCAAGCCGCACGCGTGAGGTGGCGGTGGTCATGACGCGGACAAGTGGCGTTCGAATGCAGGGCTCATGGATTCGAGCAGCACATCGTCTTTGCGCGTCAGGAATCGCACTGCCAGCGCTGCACTGCGTGCGTAGGCAAGACCGGCATCAACACCGAGTACGGTCATTGCGGTGGCCCAGGCATCGGCCTGCAACGCATCGGGCGCGAGCACGGTCACTGCTGCGGGCGCATGTGGAACGGGCGCGCCGGTGCGTGGGTCGAAGGTGTGCGCATAGCGCATGCCGCTGGCATCGAAACGGTGCCAGCGATCGCCGGAGGTGGCGACTGCCAAGCCGTCCAGCGCCAGCACGCGCGCTGGCAATGCCGTACCGGCGTCTTCGTCGGGCGCTGATTCGACCAGCACGCGCCATGCGCTGCCATCGGGCTTGCGTCCGTAACCGAACAGTTCGCCGCCGACTTCGATCAGTGCATCGTCGATACCCGACTGCAGCAATACGCGATGCACGCAGTCCACACCGAAGCCTTTGGCGATACCGGACAGATCCAGCGCGACTGCGCCCGGTTGTAGTACGCGCATGCCATCCACCTGCAGTCGCTGCCAGCCGCAACGCAGGCTGGCCAATGCGATCGCCTCCGCTGCCGGCACGCGCTGACGCCCGCCTGCAGCACCGAAGCCCCACAGCTCGACCATGGGGCCGACCGTGGGATCGAAGGCACCATTGCTGGCTTGTGCGATCTGCAGCGCTGCGCTCAGCACGGTATGAAATTCATCAGGCAGGGTTTGCCACTGACCCGCAGCAGCGCGGTTGTAGCGGCTGAGATCCGAGTCCGCTTCCCAGGTACTCATCTGCGCGACCACGCGGTCGAGTGCATCCTGGATGCAGGCGTGCAACGGATGCAGATTGCGCCCGCACCTCGCGACCAGCTTGACGCTCCAGGTGGTGCCCATGCTGCGGCCGCCAAGCGTGGCGATGGCGTGGTCGGCGGAAGACGGTGCAGGCATGTAGGGATCGTAAGGGGGAAGGTGCGGCAGGATGCACGCTGCGTGCATTCCTGCCGCGTGCTTGTGGATTATTGCGGCAGCACTTCCAGCGTGGCGACATAGCCCAGGCGACGCTGCTTGGCATGCGGGAGCGAGGTTTTGGTGTCTTCGGTGGTGGTTTCCAGCCAGTACATGCCTGCCTCCGGCCAGGTCACGCTGAAGCCGCCCTTGGCATCGGTCTTCAGCTTGATCTCGTTCTGTGCGTCGCGATAGCGGGTGCCGCCGCGCACGATGTCGATCTCCAGCCCGGCCGCCGGTTTGCCGTCCAGTTGCAGCGTGAACTGCGCCGCTTCGCCGACGACCAGATCGTTGGGATGGGTCACCGGGATCAATTCGATGCCCTTGCCGCTGGGCTTGAATGCCGTGGTGGTCGGCGCACCGCGGGTGACGAAGGTTTCCACGCGATTGAATGATTGCCAGACCTGCAAGTCCTGCGCGTTCTTCGGCACTTCGGTGGCGAAGCGGGTTTCGTCGCCGCGCCAGCGGTTGGGCTTGCCGTCTTCTTTCCAGTTGGCGAACAGGCCGGCGTTGACGATGCTGAGCTTGTACGTGCCGGGTTGGGTCAGTTGTAGATCTAACACGCTGCGGTACTTGCCGGTGGCCGGATTTTCGGGCTTGAGCGCGCTGCCATCCGGTGCGGTGATGCTCAGGTTGTCCAGGCGCAGCGGCACGTGATTGAAGTAGAACAGGTCGTTGGAGACCGCCGCATCGACGGTGATCCATGGCGCTTCACCAGCGATGACGGTCTGCGACGGCAGCAGCCAGGCCTTGTGGGCGAGTGCACTGACCGGCAGTGCGGCGAGCATGGCGATCAGGACAAGAGAACGCTTCATGACAACTCCTTGAAGGACGATAAGGACGGTGGGTCACGTGTCTGATCAGCGCGATGGTCTAGCGCTGCGTGGATGCGAGGGAAGCGTTATTTTTCTAGCACACCGCGTGCATTACGTCGTTGCTTGTCACGCACGCGGTGTGCAATGGCAAATACAGCCAGCGCAACGCTCAGGGTTTTGCGACCAGACTGACGACGCCGAGCTCGCTGCTGCCGCTGGCCTTGGCGGTTTGCGACGCAGTTGCCGGCCAGGTGAAAGGCACCTTGACCAGCTCGCGGCCGCCGACTTCGCGCGCAGCTTCCACCACCAGCGTGTACTGGCCTGCCGGCAGCGACGTCAACGCACCCTTGGTATCGGAGAACGACAGCGCATGCGCGCCGGCCGGGCGAGTGGGGCCGGTGACACCATCGACCGGCACATCCAACGTGCGCCCGCTCTTGCGCCACCACTGGCGCAGGTCCGGCAGCCACTTGGTGCCGTGGCCTTCGGCGGTGTCCTTGGATTGATACCAGACCGCCAGATTGGCAGCGACCTTCTGGTCCGCACCTTCCAACCAGATCGCCACATACGGGCGGTGATATTCGGCGACGTTGAGATTGGGAATCTCGACGTTGATGTCGAGCGTGGCTGCGTATGCCGGCATGGCGAGCAGGCCGCTCAGGGCGATGGTCAGGGTGGCGCGCATGATCGTCTCCGGTAGAAAAAACTCAGTGGATCAACAGCAGGGCGAGCAGCAGTGGAATCAGCAGACCCAGTCCGACCAGCGGCCAGGTCATACGGCGCTGGCGCGCATGCAGGTGCAGCAGGAACAGCCCGGTGATGCAGAACACCAGGCAGGCGATGGCGAACACGTCGATGAACCAGCCCCAGGCCGGCCCGGCATTACGGCCCTTGTGCAGATCGTTGAGATAGGCGATGGCGCCACGTCCGGTGCGTTCGTATTCGATCGCGCCGTTGCTGCGGTCCAGGCTCAACCAGGCATCGCCGCCTGGCCGCGGAAACGCGAGATACACCTCATCGGCCGACCATTCGCCAGCACGCGTGCCGATGCTGATATCCAGTTCGCGCCCCAGCCATTGCGCCACGTGTGGCGGCAGCGGTGCATCGCCGTCTTGGCGGTTGCCCAAGTCTTGAGCAGGGCAGGCGGCAGCGTGAGCGTGCGGTGTTCGGTCGAAGGGCTGGCTTCGATGCGCGCGGCATGATTCAAGGTCAGCCCTGTGATGGTAAACATCAGCATCCCGATCAGGCACAGCGCCGAGCTAATCCAGTGCCATTGATGTAGCATGCGCAGCCAAAAACCGCGGCGTTGCTGGGTGGTGGCAATGGTTTCGTTGGAGGTCGCCATGTCGCGTTCAGGCCGCATCTGCTGGAAGTGCCTGCTGTGCCTGCGATTGCCGTGCAGCGGCTTGGCTCAGCAATGCACGCAGGCGCGGCTGCGCCGCGCCCGCCAGTAGCGGCGTGAGCTGTTGCAGAAAACCGGCGTGTCCGCCTGCGATCGCACGCCGCATCCAGTGTTCGGCCTGATCGAGGTCGCCATTATCTGCCAGCAAGGTGGCGTAACTGGCCTGGCCGCGAAAATCGCCTGCTTCTGCAGAGCGGCGATACCAGTCGCGCGCAGCGGTAGGGTCTGCATCGCAGGCTAGGCCCTGGTCGAGATAGCGCGCCAGAAAGTTCATCGATTTGGCATGCCCGCGTTCGGCCGCAGTGCGATACAGCGCCAATGCCTGGGCGTTGTCCTGCGCCACGCCACGGCCGGAGCCGTATAGATGGGCGAGGTTGTACATGCCCCAATCCAGCCCATGCTCGGCGGCGCGGCGATACCACAGCGCGGCCAACACGATGTTGCACGCCGTGCCGAAGCCCAGTTCGTGGCAACGCCCAAGCTGATTCATCGCTTCCGCATGCCCGGCATTGGCGGCGACTTCGTACCACAGCATCGCCATGGCCGGATCGGCGGCAATGCCGCGTCCCTCGGCATATATCTGCGCGAGCAACAGCTGTGCATCCACATCCTGACGTGCAGCAGCCTTGCGCAGCAGTGCGAGCGCTTGATCGGGTTGCGTGCGCAGCAAGTCGATCAGCTGCGCGGTATCCAGCGCGTACTCAGACATCGGCCCATTGCCGCAACAGGTTGTGATAGACGCCGGTGAGCTGGATCAGCGACGGATGGCCCGGGGTGTCCTGCGTGAGCCGTCGAATGGAGACATCCAATTCGAACAACAGACGGCGCTGCGCATCGTCGCGCAGCATGCTCTGGGTCCAGAAAAAACACGCAACGCGCGTGCCGCGGGTCACCGGCATCACCCGGTGCAGGCTGGTGCCGGGATAGATCACCAGCTGCCCGGCCGGCAGCTTCATCGACTGGGTGCCGTAGGTGTCCTCGATCACCAGTTCGCCGCCGTCGTAGCTGTCCGGGTCGCTGAGAAACAACGTGGCAGAGACGTCGGTGCGTACCGGATCTGCGCCGCCGCGACTGCGGTCGTAGCGGATCGCGTTGTCGACGTGATACCCGAACGATTGCCCGCCGCTATAACGGTTGAACAGCGGCGGATAGATGCGCCGCGGCAATACGGCCGAGAAGAACGTGCTGCTGCGCGCCAGCGCGTCCAGCACCAGCGCGCTGGCTTCGCGCGCGATGGCGCTGTCTTCTGGCAGTTGTGCGTTGTCTTTGGCCTGCGCCGACTTATGGCCGGCGGTGATGCGGCCATCTGCCCAGTCAGCCGCGTCCAGCCGCGCACGCAACTCGGCAAGTTGTGCGGGAGTGAGCACATCGGGAATGGGCAGCAACATGTGTAGATCTCCACGCCGCCCGCGTTGTGCAGACGGCGTGCCGAAGCTTAGAAACTAAACGTGGCGTTCAACACCGCCGAGCGGCCATCACCCGGCAACGCCCAGCCATTGCCGGCAGTGACGGTGCCTGCGGCGTTGACGGTGAGGTTATTGCGGATGCTGGTGTAGTACTCCTTGTCGAACAGGTTGTTGACGTTCAACTGCAGGCTGAGCCAATCGTTGACGCGCAGGCCGACCATTGCACGGTGCACCCAGTATGGGTCTGTCTTGCGGTACACCGCAGTCGAGGTGTTGTTCGGATAAAAGCTTCCCTGGTAGGTCACGCCGTAACCGAAGGTCCACTGGTTGAGCTGATAGGTGGTCCAGAGATTGCCGGCATTGCGCGGCGTCTGCACCAGTGCGCGCCCGGCGATGGGATCGCCGGTGAGGCTTTCGGTACGGTTGGAGACGCTTTGCAGCACTTCGTTATCGAGGAAGGTGTAGTTGGCGAAGATCGACCAGCGGTCAGTCAGATAGCCGGCAGCGCCGAGCGCAATGCCGTCCACGCGTGCCTTGCCATCCAGCACCTGTTCGGGGATCAGCGGGTCGCCGCTGTTGACCTTGTAGTTTTCGCGCTCGTTGCGGAACACCGCAGCGGTCAGTGCCAGACGCTCGTTGAGCACGTCCCACTTGCCGCCCAGTTCGATATTGACCGCGCTTTCCGGCGCGACATTGCAGTTGGCGCCCACAGTGGCGGTGGCGATCGGCGTGCACGAGCCGTTGACCGCGGCCTTGGACGGCGTCTTGCTGTTGGCGTAGGACAGGTACAGGCTGGCATTGTCGACCGGCTTGAACACCAGACCGGCACGGTAGGAGAACAGGTCCTCTTCGCTGCTTGCCGGGAAACCCGGGCTCACGCCGGTGATGCCGCCTGCGGCGTTGACGGTGTAGGTGGTGCTGTCGCCCTTGTTGTGCTCGTAGCGGCCGCCCAGGTTGAGCATCCATTGCTCGTTGAACTGCAGGGTGTCGAACAGATACACCGCCTGATTGGCCAGGCTGCCCTTGCTGCGACCGGTGCGGAAGTAATTCTGCGGGCCGGTCCAGATGTTGTAGGTCTTGTCGAAGGACTGCAGCGGATAGGTGATGCCGGTGGTGGAGCCATCGGCGTTGCGGAAGATCGAACCACTATTGAGTTCGAAGTCTTCCTTGCTGAACGCGACGCCTGCAGCAATGCGATGCTCGATCGCGCCGGTATGCAGTGTGGCGGTCAGATCGGTCTGGCTGTGCGCAATGAAATTCTCGGTCTCGCGTACCAGGCCGCGCGGGCCGCTGTTGGTATTCCATGTCGCTGGCGGCTGGCCCACACAGGCGCGGCCGGTGTATGCGTTGGTGTTGTTCGGCAGGCACCAGGTACCTTCCGGTGCGGTCGCGGTGGTGTTCTGGTCAACGCGTTGTGCGCGCGCCAGGCTGCGCAGTTTGACGTTGTCGTCGAAGTCCATTTCCAGCACCCCGGTCAGCATGTCCACCTCGATTTCCTGACGCGACACATTGCGGTAGCCGTAATAGGTTTCGCGGTCCACGCCCGGCAGCGGGCCGTCGTTGAACGGGCTGAGCGCGAACGGCACGCCGTACTGCGGCAGGTTGTTGTCGTGCTGGTGCAGGTAGCTCAAGGTGAAGCGGGTATCGGAGCCCAGGCCGAACGCCACCGAAGGCGCAAAGCCCCAGCGATGACGGAATTCTTCATCGCGGCCCGGCACGTCCTGGGTGTGGCCCATCGCGTTCAAGCGCACCGCAGTGCCGTTTTCGAAGTCGTAATTGCTGTCGGCGGTGAGCCGGCCATAGCGGTCGCTGCCGCCACCGACCATGACATTGGTGAAGTCGCCCTGGCCGGCGGTCTTGGTGACCAGATTGATGTTGCCACCGACCGAGCCGGCGCCGGACATCGCCGAGTTGGCGCCGTTGATCAGCTCCACCGCTTCCAGATTGAAGGTGTCGCTGCGGCTGTACTGCGCGCTGTCGCGCACGCCATCGGTGGTGATGTCGCTGCTGGCGGTGAAACCGCGCAGATTGATGCTGTCGCCATAGCCGCCGCCGCCTTCGCCAGCGCCGAAGGTGATCCCCGGCAGCGTGCTCAGCACATCGCGCAGCGACAGCAGATTCTGCTGGTCCATGGTTTGCTTGGTTACCACGGTAATGGTCTGCGGCGTATCGCGCAGCGTCTCGGTGTACTTGGGAGAGGACGGCTTCTGCGCGCGTTCCTGCTGCACCCGGATGGCGTCCAGATCCACCGCGCCCGGAGGCGCCTGCGCATCGCCGGGCTGGGCGAGGCCAGGAGCAGACAGCGTTAGCAGCATGGCCGAGGTGAGCGGGGAAATCCTGGGAGTCATGGGATGTCTCAAGAGGGAAGCGATGCTCCGGCCTGGCGGCGGCTCGGCGGAGGCGGGGATGGGATGCGGATTGGAAAATGCGGATCGACGTGCGTGCCGCTAGCCCGATGCGATGTGCTGGCATGACCGGATGTCGAGCACGTCGAGGCACAGCGCCAAGGGGCGCAGGCGGGGCGAATGCAGGAGAAAACGGTCGAGCAGAGCTGTGCGCATGGGATCGCAGGGCAGGCCAGTTGTTAAGAAGGCCTGAAGGGCTGCGATCTTAAATGCAAATCATTCTTCGTTGCAATCTTTTTCGTGGCCTGGTCCTGCGGGGTTCACTCCGGCTGCCTGAAGCGTGGTGGCAGAACGGTTTGTGCGGTTGTTGGGTACCGGGAACTGCGCCGTCCGGTGATTTGGTTGTGGTCGAGCTCAGCCACGATGCCCACCTTTACGCAGCGGCGAGGGTCTTGCTGGACTCGGGAGTGCCGAGCGCGAGCATGCTCAGAGCCGCAGACACGGCGAAAGCCAAAATCAAACCAGAGCCAGAATTACAGCCACAGCCACAGCAGACGTGTCGCTCTCACCGATTTCACCGCTCTGTTAGCGGTCGTCACGTGCCCAGATGCCGCCGTGTTCGCGCTTGACCGGAAACTTGGGCACGGCGGTGTAGGCCGGTGCGCACAGCGGGCGGCCATCGCGAATATCGAAGCGGGCGCTGTGCAGCAGGCACTCGATGCTTCCTTCCGCCGGGTCGAAAGTTCCGGGCGACAATTCATAGTCTTCGTGGCTGCAGCGGTCTTCTAGCGCGTACAGCTCGCCATCGAGGTTGAAGACCACGATCGCGGCGTCGGTCACCTCATCCCAGACAGTTTGCAACTCGCCGGGCAGCAGCGCCTCGCTGGCGCAGACGAAGGTCCAGGTCTCGCTCACAGCGCTGCGCCGCCGAGCGGTTTTTCCAGCACTTCGAAACGCAGGTCCTGGCGCAGCGGCACGCCGAAACGCTCGTCGCCATACGGAAACGGCTTGGTGATGCCGGTGCGGCGATAGCCGCGTCGCTCGTAAAACGCGATCAGCTTCTCGCGGATGTCGATCACTGTCATGCGTATCACCGGCAGCCGCCACTCGCTGAAAGCGATGCGCTCGGCTTCGGCCAGCAGCGTTTTGCCGAGCCCGCTGCCCTGCAGGGAAGGGTCCACTGCAAACATGCCGAAATACCCGGCGCCGTAGTCGTCGGCGATATGCGCGCAGGCGAGCAGGTGACCGTCCTGCTCCACCAGCAGCACCCGGCTGCGGTCACGCAACAGGTCCTCGCGCAACACCGCAGAATCGATCCGCGCGCCGTCGAGGAAATCGGCTTCGGTCGTCCACCCGACGCGGCTGACATCGCCTCGATAGGCGGAGGTCACCAGCGAAACGAGGGTGTCGATATCGTCGACTGTGGCGGTGCGGAAGGCGGTGGTCTGCATGGGAAGCAGTTTAATCGGGAATCGGGAAAAGCATTGCTCTGCTCGATGAGCTAGGTTTCGCGTATCGAACTGCGGCTGACGCAGTACGCGGGAGCGCCGCTTTCTCGATGCTCGATTCCAATCAGCCCAGCAGCCGACGCACCTTCATCAGCGCAGCAACAAAGCGCTCGATCTCGTCGTGCGTGTTGTAGAACGCCAGCGAGGCGCGGCAGGTTGCGGCGACGCTGTAGTACTGCAGCAGCGGGTGCGCGCAATGCTGGCCCGAGCGAATCGCGATGCCTTCCAGGTCGAGCAGGGTGGCCAGGTCGTGCGCGTGCGCGCCTTCGATCAGGAACGACACCACCGCGGCCTTGTCCGGCGTGGTGCCGAAAATGCGCAGGCCTTCGATGCGCTGCAGTTCTTCGGTGAAGTGCGCGAGCAACTCGGTTTCGCGCGCTTCCACGTGCGCCAGGCCGACCGACTCCAGGTAATCGACCGCTGCGCCCAGGCCGATGAAACCGGCGATGTTCGGGGTGCCGGCTTCGAACTTGTGCGGGGCATCGTTGAACACCGTGCCATCGAAACTAACTTCCTTGATCATCTCGCCGCCGCCTAAAAATGGCGGCATCGCCTGCAAGTGTTCGCGACGCGCCCACAGCGCGCCGGTGCCGGTCGGCCCGCACATCTTGTGGCCGGTGATGGCGTAGAAGTCGCAGCCGATGCTGGCCACGTCGACCTTGCGGTGCGGCGCGGCCTGCGAGCCGTCCACCACGGTAACGATGCCGCGCTTGCGTGCCTCGCGGCAGATTTCGCGCATCGGGTTGACCGTGCCCAACACATTGGACACGTGCGTGATCGCCAGCAGCTTGACCTCGGGGGTCATCGCTTTGCGCAAGGCATCCAGATCCAGCGCGCCGTCGGGAGTGATCTCCGCCACGCGAATGGTGGCGCCGGTGCGTTGCGCCACCAGCTGCCAGGGCACGATGTTGGCGTGATGCTCCATGCGCGAGATCAGGATCACATCGCCGGCGCCCAGGCGCTGCAGTGCCCAGGAGTACGCCACCAGATTGATCGCAAAGGTCGTGCCGCTGCACAGCACCAGCTCGTCGGCGCGCACGTTGAGAAAGTGCGCGAGCTTGCTGCGCGCACCTTCGAACGCATCGGTGGCCTCGGTGCCCAATGCATGCACCGCGCGGCTGACATTGGCGTTTTGACGACGATAGAACTCGTCGGTCGCGGCAATCACCTGCAGCGGCTTCTGGCTGGTGTTGGCATTGTCGAAATAGATCAGCGGCTTGCCGTGCACCTGCCGCATCAGCAACGGGAAATCCGAGCGCACGCGCTCCCAGTCCGGCGCAACAGCCTGCGGAACGGCGGGCGCGTTCATGCCACGCCTGCCGAGGTCAATGCGCGGTCCAGCTGAAGCGCCAGCACCGCACTCAGCGCAGTAGGCAGCACGCGCAGCGGCTCGTGGCAGAACGCGGCGCTCAGCAGACGTTGCGCTTCGGCTTGCGGCAAACCGCGCGAGCGCAGATAGAACAAGGCGTTGTCGTCGAGCTGGCCGACGGTGGCACCGTGGGCGGCCTGCACTTCTTCGGCATCGATCACCAGCACCGGCTGGGTATCGATCTCGGCATTGGCAGAGAGCAGCAGATTCTTGTTCGACAGCCGCGCATCGCTGCCGTCTGCACCGGGACGAATATGGATGCCGCCATGAAACACTACACGGCTGCGATCGGCGCCCACGCCCCGCCAGACTAGCTGGCAGGTGGTGTCGCGTGCGATGTGCTGGATGCCCAGACGCGTATCGACATGACGGCGACCGTTGCCGAGCAGCACGCCATTGGCGGTGAGCTGGGCGTTGTTGCCTTCCAGACGCACGTTGAGCTCGTGGCGCGACAGGTTGGCGCCCAGTTCCAGATCCACGCGCTGGTAGCGCGCATTACGCGCCAGTACCGCATCGGTGCGCAGCAGTGAGGTTGCATGCGCACTGTCGGCCTGCACGCGGGCATGCGACAACACTGCATCCTGGGCCAGATGAACGTGCATCAGGTTGTTGTCCAGATGCGCGGCATCGCCGACATGCAGGTGATGTTCGACCACATTCAGCGCAGCGCCGGCACGCAGTTCGATCAGATGAAGGTGATGCCAGGACAAGTCGTGCTCAACAGCCACGCTGATAAAGACCAACTGCAGTGGAACATCGATCTGTGCGCCTTCCTGCACGCTAACCATCACGCCTTCGTCGGCAAGTGCGGCATTGAGGCGGGCGAAGATTTCATCGCTGCCTTCGAAACGGCGACCGAGCAACTGCTGCGCGTCGTCGCTTGCGGCCAGCGAGGCGGACAAGGTCTCCAGCTGCACGCCGTCTGGCAGCGTGGACAGGTCGCTCAATGCTTCGGACGGACGCCCGTTGACGAACACCAAGCGTGGCGAAGCAATCTCGTCCAGCACGGACGCATCGACCAACGTCGGCACTAGCGGTGCGGGTTGAAAACTGCGCCGCTCAAGCTGCCGCAGCGAGGTGTATTTCCAAGCTTCGGCGCGCGGGCCAGGCAGGCTGGTCTGCAGCACGGCATCGAGTTCGGCGCGCTGCACAGCGTTGCCGCTGAAGTTGCGTGCGAGGGATTCCAGCAGGGCGCTCATCAGGCAGCTGCCTCGGGCACCACGCGGTCCTTGAGAAAGTGATAGCCGTGCTTTTCCAGCTCCAGCGCCAGCTCCGGGCCGCCGCTTTGCACGATGCGGCCTTCGGCCAGCACATGCACCGCGTCCGGCGTGATGTAGTCGAGCAGACGCTGATAATGGGTGATCACCAGGAACGAACGCTCCGGCGAGCGCAGCGCGTTGACGCCGTCGGCCACGCTCTTGAGCGCATCGATGTCCAGGCCTGAATCGGTTTCGTCCAGGATGGCGAGTTTGGGCTCGAGCACGGCCAGCTGAAAGATCTCGTTGCGCTTCTTTTCGCCACCGGAAAAACCTTCGTTGACGCCGCGATGCAGCAGCTCGTCCTTCAGATGCAGCACGGCCAGTTTCTGCCGCACCAGTTTGAGGAACTGCATCGAATCCAATTCTTCTTCGCCACGCGCCTTGCGCTGCGCATTGAGTGCGGCACGCAGGAAGTAGGTGTTATTGACGCCGGGGATTTCCACCGGGTACTGGAAGGCGAGGAACAGGCCAGCTGCGGCGCGTTCTTCCGGCGGCAGGTCGAGCAGGTCCTTGCCTTCGAACTGCACGCTGCCGGCACTGACTTCATAACCGTCGCGCCCTGCCAGCACGTTGCCCAGCGTGGATTTGCCTGCACCGTTGGGCCCCATGATGGCGTGCACCTGGCCAGGCTTGATGTCCAGCGACAGGCCTTTGAGGATGTCTTTGCCGGCGATGCTGGCGTGGAGGTTGTTGATCGTTAGCATGTCATCTTCCATCGAATTCTTTTTAGCCCCTCTCCCGGCGGAAGAGGGGTTGGGGTGAGGGGCGCCGCAAACAACTTGAAGGCGTCAGCAGTTAATGAGCGCGTCGCTGCGCGCCATTGAGGTGAATACCCGGGGATCTTCGATGATTCACCCTGGCTGGCGCGTGGCGACGCTTTCGTCATGGCCAATCATCCATAGATCTTCCGGGCGCCCCTCATCCGGCGCTGCGCGCTACCTTCTCCCGAGGGGGAGAAGGGAAAAGGTGTCAGCCGACGCTGCCTTCTAAAGAAACTTCCAGCAGCTTCTTGGCTTCTACCGCGAACTCCATCGGCAGCTCGCGGAACACCTGCTTGCAAAAACCGTCGACGATCAACGACACCGCATCTTCCTGGCTGATGCCGCGCGCGCGGCAGTAGAACAGTTGGTCGTCGCTGATCTTGGAGGTGGTGGCCTCGTGCTCGACGGTGGCGCCGGGATTCTTCACCTCGATATAGGGGAAGGTGTGCGCGCCACACTGCTTGCCGATCAGTAGCGAATCGCACTGGGTGTAGTTGCGCGCGCCATCCGCATTGCGGTCCACCTTGACCAGACCGCGATAGGTGTTTTGACCACGCCCGGCACTGATACCCTTGCTGACGATCTTGCTCTTGGTGCGCTTGCCGATGTGGATCATCTTGGTGCCGGTGTCGGCCTGTTGACGGTGATGGGTCAGCGCGACCGAATGAAACTCGCCCACCGAATCGTCGCCTAGCAGCACGCACGACGGATACTTCCAGGTGATCGCCGAACCGGTTTCGACCTGGGTCCATGTGACCTTGCTGCGTGCGCCACGGCATTCGGCACGCTTGGTGACGAAGTTGTAGATGCCGCCAACGCCATTTTCATCGCCCGGGTACCAGTTCTGCACCGTCGAATACTTGATCTCGGCGTCTTCCAGCGTCACCAGCTCGACTACTGCGGCGTGCAGCTGGTTTTCGTCGCGCATTGGCGCGGTGCAGCCTTCCAGGTACGACACGTAGGCCTTGTCTTCGCACACGATCAAGGTGCGCTCGAACTGGCCGGTATGGCCGGCGTTGATGCGAAAATAGGTACTCAATTCCATCGGGCAACGCACGCCCGCCGGGATGAACACGAAGCTGCCATCGGAGAACACTGCCGAGTTGAGCGCGGCAAAATAGTTGTCGCCAACCGGCACCACGCTGCCCAAATACTGTTTGACGATCTCCGGGTTTTCCTTGATGGCTTCGGACATCGAGCAGAAGATCACGCCCTTTTCGGCCAGTTCCTTGCGGAACGTGGTGCCGACCGAGACCGAGTCGAACACCGCATCCACCGCCACGCCGGCCAGCCGGGCGCGCTCGTGCAGCGGCACGCCGAGCTTGTCGTATGTGTCGAGCAATTCCTTCGGCACATCGTCCAACGAGGCGTACTTCGGGCCTTTGGGCGCGGAGTAATAGCTCAATGCCTGGAAGTCGATCGGGGAGATCTTCAACTTCGCCCATTCTGGCATCGGCATCTTCAGCCAGTGCCGATACGCCTCAAGACGCCAGTCGGTCATCCATTGCGGCTCTTCTTTCTTTGCCGACAACGCACGGATCACGTCCTCGTCCAGGCCGGGCTGGAGCGAGTCCGATTCGATCTCGGTGATGAAGCCGGCGTCGTAGCGTCGGCCGAGCCGTTCGATAATCTCGGCGTTCTGCGGGGGAGCAAGTTCGGTGGCCATCGGGCTGCCTACAGGTCAGGTGGTCGCGACGCGTGCGGCGCTGGAACGCCGACGGCTGTCGCCAGGGAGAGAGAGGGGTTGCAACATCTGCGCAAGCGTGACACGACGCAAGGCATCGCCAACCACGTCGTTGATCAGGCGCCAGTTGGAGCGCACGCCGCATGTCTGCGCGATGCCGCACTGGCTGTGGTCCTGGCTGCATTCGGTGATCGCCAGCGGGCCTTCCATTGCCTCGACGATTTCCACCAGGGTGATCTCGCTGGCCGCGCGCGCAAGCCGGTAACCGCCATGCACGCCGCGCAATCCTTCGACAAGACCCGCCTGCGACAGCGGTTTGAGGATCTTGCTCACGGTCGGCGCTTCCAGGCCGGCCTGTTCGGCCAGCTCGCTCGCGCTGAGCACCTGATCGCTGCGTGCAGCGAGCACGGTCAGTACGACGGTGGCGTAATCGGTGAGTTTGGTGACGCGCAACATGGCGAGAGCGGGTAAATCCGAAAGCGGACCAAAATTGTACTCTTTCGGGCAGGGCGGGGCCAACCGCGCTGTTCAGCCGCCGGCAAGCGGGGGATGTTGCCGGCGGCGGCGGCGGCGGCGGCGGCGGCGGTGCGCTTGCGCTTGGCGCATTGTCGCGCTGCGGTCACAATGAGCGGCCCCATCACTGGACCCCTTCATGTCGCGCAAAGTTGCCGCCCGCAAGTCACGTATCCACGGCAATGGCATGTTCGCCCTCACCGCGCTCCGCAAGGGCGAGCGCATCATTCAATACAAGGGGCGCTTGCGCACGCATGCAGAAGTGGATGCGGGCGATACCGGCGCTGTGGAAAGCGGCCATACGTTCCTGTTCACGCTCAGCGACGACTACGTGCTGGATGCCAACTACGAAGGCAACGTGGCGCGCTGGATCAACCACAGCTGCAAGCCCAATTGCGAAGCGGTGATCGAAGAGGCCGAAGGCGACGACCGCAGCAAGGACAAGATCTTCATCGAGGCCAAGCGCGCGATCAAGGCCGGCGAAGAGCTCACCTACAACTACGGCATCACGCTGGCCGAGCGCCATACGCCGCGCCTGAAGAAGATCTGGGAATGCCGCTGCGGCTCCAGGAACTGCACCGGCACGATGCTGCAGCCCAAGCGCTGAACAGGTGCGTGTCGGGATCGCGGTGGTGCGATGGGCACTCTCTCTACTCTGAGGAGTGCGCAACCAGAAGCGCAGCACGCGGGTTCGACCTGCATGCTGACGTAGTCAATTCACTCTGGTAGTGGATCGCCTCCAACAAGTATTGCCAGTCTTACTGGACGCCTTTCGCAACAAAGGCTCGGCGGTCGATGCGCCAGTCTTTGCGTTTGTGCAACGCCTGCGGCGCATTGGCGCCGATAAGCGACCGTCGCGTTGATTCAGCGCCGGCCGTCTATTTGCCGGACAGCGCTGCCGCAGGCACCAGTTGCTCGATGTTCTGATTGAAGTTCACTGCCACCCGTCCGTTCTGGATGCCCACCGATTCCACTTGCACATTGCCCATCACCGCAGCGATTGCCGGGTCGATGCGATAGATCGGCTCCTTACGCGCGTAATCGGCCAGCCAGGTATTGAGCAACTGGCGGGTGCTGTGATCGAGCTTTGCGCCCGCGTTGGCCGGGCGAAAATCATCGATGCTGGGCTGATCCAGATAAAAGCCCTGCTTGGCCACGTCGTAGCGCAGCGCACTGGTCAAGGTCACGTTCCCGACCGGTGCCGGTGCACCGCCTGCGGTGGCGAGGGCCAGATCGAAGGCCATCTTGAGGCGGTCGCCCGGGGGCAGCGACAGCGCTGGATTGCTGATGGTCATTTCGACCAGACCGCCCAGTGCGTCATGCGTCTGCGGGAAGCGGCCACCCAGGAATTGCTGCAGATCACTGCCCTGCACGCTGATTTGATGTCCCTGGATCTGCGGCGTGGCCCAGGCATCGGTGATGGGCATCGCCAGGGCGAGGGCGAGCATGGATCCGGCAAGCGAACGCAGTTTCATCGGGTGACTCCGGTAGCAGACCACATCACCTTAGTCTGCGCCGGTGAACCACGGGTTAGCGCAGCACCGGCTGCAGCGTCGCCGAATAGATCTCCCATGTATCGCTGCCGACACGGGGTTTGAGTCGATACGCGCCGACCAGGCGCTGCGTGCCGGTGGTGGTGCGTACGGTCAGTTGCACCGGTACCTCGATCAGCTGCGGCGGATGTTGCTGATCCAATGCGATGGGCGGATCGTTGTTGATGCGCATCGACTGAATGTTGCCGATGCTGCGCAGGGCTGCGTCGTCCGGCATGGGCGAAGGCCGGCCACCGGTCCACAGCGCATCGGCATCCGCGCGTGCGGAACCGGGCAGTGCTCCCAGATACCGATGAACGGTGGCGCTTGCTTTGGCGAAGTTGGCGCGCGCTGCTGCATCGTTTGGGTCCGGCGTCGGTGCTAATGGTGCGGCCGCGCTACGGTCGATGGCCGCGGTTGAATTGCCTGTTACAGCCTCGGTTGGTGACGAGGGCGCAGCACTAGGTGTCTCTTGGTCTTCTGTGCGCTGACACCTGCAGCCAACGATTGCAGCGGCAAATAATACGATTCCAAACCAGCGCATAGCGCGTCCCCGTCCCCGATGCGTGCAGTGTAGCGGTGCGCGTAACGTGGCGATGCGGCCTCAGACGCGGGGCGCTGGATGCACGCGTTGCAGGCGCTCCAGCAGCAGTTGCAGCTTTGGTCGCAGGGCATCCAGTGCATCGCTGGGCTGCGCTCGGGGGCGGGCGGCCAGATCTTCCAGCAGCTGCGAGCCGACGGTCAGTGCGGCGCATTCGTCGCTGCTCAGGTCGCGGCGCAGGTGCAGCTCTTCGAGCAGCCGCATCCAGTCGGCGCGCGAGCGCCGTTCGAATTCGATGGTGCAGCGGTCGTCGCAGGGGCGACCATCGCTTTCGATGGGTGTCACGGTAATGCGGTAGCGTTTTCGGGGCATGGAGATGGCGTCGTTGCTGGGTTGTCTCCACCATAGGCGCAGCGTGCATCGGCCTCGATAGGTCGGACCATGACGCAGTGTTCCAACAGGTTCACTGTGTCGGCTGTGGTGCGGGTTTGCGCAGCAGCGGCAGCGGATCGTACGCACCGTTGCGCCCATAGACCCCATAGTGCAGATGCGGCGGCGTGCCGCGCGCGTTGCCAGTGGTGCCGACCATGCCCAGCGATGTGCCAGGCTCGACCACATCGCCAACCTTCAACCCTGCGGCCCAGTCGTCTATGTGCGCATAGTAATGCCGCTGCATGGCCGGCCCAAGCACCCAGACCTGCTTGCCGCCCAGGCCTTGATCGCGAATGGCGCTGACCACGCCACGCGTTGCGGACAGCACCGGCGTGCCGCGTGGGGCGAAAATATCGACACCGGCATGGCTACGATCGCGGCCACGCGGCGCGCCGTAGGTGTCGGCGATGCGGCGCGCATGCACACCTTCGACCGGAATCTTCAGATACGCCGGCGGTGGCATCCGCGACAGTTCCCAGCTGGTGCGCAACTGCTCGGCGATCGGTAGTTGCCATACCCAACGTGCGCCAACGTCCAGGGCGCACAGCATGGCGATCGACACCAGCAGGCGGTGCACGCGGCGTGGGGGGCTGCGTTCTGTGGATGGCGGCGTTGTCGATGGAGGATGGGGCGATGGATCGGTCACATGCACCTGCTGCGTCGCTGATCAGCACGCAGCGTAGGCAAACGGCGATGAGCGGCATGTGGGAGTCACGCATGCGGCAACGCGCGCGCAAAAAAAAGACGGCCCTCAGGCCGCCTTCATGACACTGGATGCGTGCTCGATTAGAGCGCGGCGTCCTTCAACTTCTTGAGCGCGCGAACCTTGATCTTGCAGGTGGCAGGCTTGGCGGCAAACATCTGTTCTTCCTTGGTGAAGGGATTGATTCCCTTGCGCTTCGGCTTGGCCGGCACGTTCACCGAGGTGATCTTGAGCATGCCCGGCAGGGTGAAGTTGCCAGCGCCCTTCTTGCTTAGCGAGGCGTGTGCAGTGGCTTCCAGCGAAGCCAGTACAGCGCGGACGTCTTTGGGAGCCAGCTGGGTGGATTCGGCGATGTGCGCGACCAGGCCGGTCTTGCTCAGTGCTTCCTTGATCGGCTTCGGCGCGGCGGACTTGGCAGCGGCGGCCTTCGCCGGCTTTGCCGTCTTGGTGGCGGCGACCTTTTTCACTGCCTTTTTGGGGGCAGCTTTCTTAGCGGAGGTTTTTGCCATGAGTTATGTGTTCCGTATTCGTAGGTGGTGTTGGGTCTGCCGACCCAGTCGGCAACGCGAAATGTAGGGCAACTGTTGCGCGTCGCCAATAGGCAAACGATGAAACAACGCGAAAAAAGCGTCTTTCGACGGGGATTCGTTCACCAGTGGCAGAAAACTCGCACGAAACGCATTGTCGAGTCGGTTGCGATATGCGCGCTGACGAAGCGTCTGACGCATAGCAGCAGATCGTCTGCGCGAGCTTGTGTGAGTGATCGAGCAGTAAATCTGGTGTTGAGTGTTGCCGAAATCTGCGTCTGGCTGATGGCCTTGGTTGGCATAGCGCGCGTGGACGGATGAGCGTTATGCAGGATATATGCAGTGCCGACGGATCGATTGCGTAGAAGGGCACCTCGAACAACCAAGTCGTAGCCGTGGTGACACGCACTGGATGATGACCATACCTTCAAAAAATCAGCGA
>NZ_MDEJ01000046.1 GCF_002940065.1 Xanthomonas populi | reverse complement strand
TACCGCTTGCTGCTCATAGACACCTCCGAATCGACCATTTTCCATGGCCATGAGATGTCTGGGAAACCCTGGGCGCATCAGCGTAGAGACAGTCGTCCAGCGGCAGCAACGTGTGCTTGCGGAAGGCGACGATCGCCGCCTCATTCTCAATGGACAACACGGTGGAACACGGCTTCCTCGGCCCGGTTGGCACATCGGCAACCGAGGTCCGCGTCTTCCACTTCGCCACCGTCTTGTGATGGATGCCGTAACGCTTGGACAGCGCTATCAGGCTCTCTTGACTCTGCGGTATCGCTCGACGGATCGCCTCTGTCGTGGTGGCGCTCCCGTGTAGAACCTGGCCCATCGTGCTTGCTTCCATTCGAGGGAAAAGAGTGCACCATCAAAGCCTGGGATCAAACACATAATAAATCGATGCTATCTACTTCAGATATATTCTTTCCTGATTAGCCCTGACTCTCAGCCGTGAAAATTGCTCGCCGCACGCAGAACCGGCTCTGGACATGGTGTGGATTGCATCATGGCCGTGGCCAGTCGTGGCAGCATGTCGCGCAAGCGGAATCGACGATTAAACCGATAGGCCGCTTCTCCCAGATACCGCCTTGCGTATTTTCCTTGCGCGATGGCGTGATACACGCTACTGATGGCGAGTCGGCCATGACCTGCATGATCTTGTGCTTCATCCGCCAGGCGCGCTTGTAGTTGATCCCCAGATGACGCATCAGCTCCCGTGCGGCCATGTTGGTTTTGGTCGAGGTCAACAAGTGCAACGCCAGCATCCAGGTGCGCAGCCGCAGTTTGGTGCCTTCGAACATCGTGCCTGCAATCAAGCTGGTCTGATGCCGGCACGCGCTGCATTTGGAGTAGATCGCAGCACCCCGCTTGAAACGCGACCGCACCCGCCCGGTGCAGACAGGGCAACGAAAGCCTTGCGGCCAGCGCCACTTGTAGAGCGCGCGATAGCACTTGGCTTCGGTGCCGTAGGACGCGAAGAACTCAGACATCGATAATCCAGCTTGGAACTGCACGGCATTGATGCGCATCACGCCACCGCGTTGGCTTCAGGTGACAGCAGCATTCACAAAGCGCGGCGCAGATCCTGCGACTGGCGGCTGAAGGTCGGGGCTAATCAGGTAATCCCTTGAATCGTGCGATTTGCTTGCCGATGAATTGGAGGTCGCGAACGGCCTCCCGTAAAGTCGTTGCAGCAAATTTTTGTGTATCTTCAGACTGGGCAGACATGATTAAACTCAGGCGAAACTATCGGTCGCACGCACCAGCGCATCGACATTTTCCGGCTCGAATCCCGAATGGCCTGATGCCGGGCTAATCTGCAATTTCGACGTCGGCCACACCTTGTGCAGATCCCATGCACTTTGCAGCGGGCACACCACATCGTAGCGGCCGTGCACGATCACACCGGGAATATCGGCGATGCGGCGCGCGTCGCGCAGCAGTTGATCTTCGACCTCGAAGAAACCGCCGTTAACGAAATAGTGGTTCTCGATACGCGCGAACGCCAGTGCGAAGTGCGCGTCCTCATGCCCGGTGACGAAATCATTGTCCACATGCAGAAAACTGGTGGCGCCTTCCCACACGCTCCACGCCTTGGCCGCAGCCAGTCGCGTGGCTTGGTCATCGCTGGTCAGGCGGCGATGGAAGGCAGACATCAGATCGGCGCGTTCCACCGCCGGAATCGCGTTGACGTAATGCTCCCAGGCATCCGGAAACAGCCGGCTGGCGCCTTGCTGATAGAACCATTCCAGCTCGAAACGACGCAGCAGGAAGATGCCGCGCAGCACCAGCTCGGTGACCTGCTGCGGGTGGGTCTGCGCGTAGGCCAGCGCCAGCGTCGAACCCCAGCTGCCGCCGAACACCTGCCAGCGCGCGATGCTCAGATGCGCGCGCAAACGCTCGATATCGGCGACCAGATCCCAGGTGGTGTTATCGACCAGATCGGCATGTGGGGTAGAGCGGCCTGCGCCGCGCTGATCGAACAGCACGATGCGGTACTTGTCCGGGTCGTGGAAGCGCCGCATCTTGGTGTTGCAACCGCCACCGGGGCCGCCATGTAGCATGACCACCGGCTTGCCCTGCGGGTTGCCGCACTGCTCGAAATACAGCGTGTGGCGGTCGTCGACCTGGAGGGTGCCGTGGTCGTACGGCGTGATCACGGGATAGAGCGTGCGCATGCGTCGGTCCTGCGGGAAACCGCTAGTGTATCGGCAGCCAGCGCGTGCACGCTGGCGACCCACAGCATGCGCAAAGCGATTCGCGAACGCCTAGCCCGCAGCGGTCGACCAACGCCCCAACGTCACCCGATCTCGCTGCTCCAGGTCCTGATGCGTCGCTACCGCGTCGAAGCCACGTGCCCGCAGCAGTTCGGCCACCGCAGCGCCCTGGCCCCAGCCGTGTTCGAGTAGCAGCCAGCCGCCCACACGTAGATGCGTCGGCGCATCGGCCACGATCAAGCGAATGTCGTTCAACCCATCTGGGCCGGAGGCAAGCGCACTCGCCGGTTCGTAACGCAGATCGCCTTCACCCAGATGCGGATCCTGGGCGGCGATATACGGCGGATTGCTGGCGATCAGATCGAAGCGCTCACCCGCCAGCGGCGCGAACCAGCTCCCCAGCCGGCATTCGACATGACGCAGCAGGTGGTTATGGGCGTTTTGCTTGGCAACCGCTAGCGCCGCAGCACTGGCATCGGTCGCGATCACCTGTGCGTGCGGCCGCTCGCTGGCGATCGCCAGCGCGATCGCCCCGCTACCGGTGCCCAGATCGGCGACGCGGCGTCCAAGCGCGGTGTCGAGCCGCTCAAGGGCGAGCTCGACCAGCGTCTCGGTATCGGCGCGTGGAATCAGCGTGGCAGTCGAAACCGCCAGATCCAGCGTCCAGAACCCACGCGAGCCGGTCAGGTAAGCGACCGGTTCACCGGCCTGGCGCCGCTGCACCAGTGCCTCGAACGCTTGCGCCACAAAATCTGCGACCGGATCGCGGCCATGCGCGAACAGCCATGCGCGGTCGCGGCCCAGCGCATGCAGCAGCAACGCTTCGGCATCGCTGCGGTCGATACGCTCGGCTGCCCGCCGCAACAGCTGGTCGGCAGGAACGGCCGCGAGATCGTCGGTCATACGGATCATTCACTCATGCGAAACATCGGTCGAACATTATCCGAGATGAAAATGGGCTCCTGCAGCGCAAGATGCCACCTGCCAATATGATAGCTTAAGCCTATCTATTTAATTCCATCAATCGATTTTAGAAATCTATCGCTTCTCCCTATCATAGCGACTGCTCCATCCCCCACCCCCCCTTCATCGCTCGAGGAAACTCAATGTCTCTCATCAACACCCAGGTCAAGCCCTTCAAGGCGAACGCGTACCACAACGGCAATTTCATCGAAGTCACCGACGCCAGCCTGAGGGGCAAGTGGTCGGTGCTGATCTTCATGCCGGCCGCCTTCACCTTCAATTGCCCGACCGAAGTGGAAGACGCCGCCGACAACTATGCCGCGTTCCAGAAGGCGGGCGCCGAGGTGTACATCGTCACCACCGACACGCACTTTTCGCACAAGGTGTGGCACGCAACCTCCCCGGCGGTGGGCAAGTCGCAGTTTCCGCTGATCGGCGACCCGACCCACCAGCTGACGCGCGCCTTCGGCGTGCATATCGAAGAAGAAGGCCTGGCCCTGCGCGGTACCTTCATCATCAATCCGGAAGGCGTGATCAAGACGCTGGAAATCCACGACAACTCCATCGCCCGCGACGTCACCGAGACCCTGCGCAAGCTGACCGCTGCTCAGTTCGTCGCCAACAACCCTGGCCAGGTCTGCCCGGCCAAGTGGAAAGAAGGCGCCAAGACGCTGGCTCCGTCGCTGGACCTGGTAGGCAAGATCTAAGTCGACTCGTCCCCTTCCGGCCCGTCGCCAGGCCGAAGCGGCATCTCCGGCCCAGCACTGGGCCGGGGGTGAACCGGAGCCGGTGCCGGACTACCCGCCAGCCATCGCCAGCACGCATCCCCGAGCAATGCGCCGGCTGCGGTTCATCCCCTCTTCCCCGGCGACCTGTCTCACCGCAGCGACGCCACGCCCTCCCCTTGCCCATTCCCAGGAGTTTTCCATGTTGGATGCCAACCTCAAGACCCAGCTGACCGCCTACCTGGAACGGGTCACGCGGCCGATTCAGATCAATGCCTCGATCGACGAGAGCGCCGGTTCGCGCGACATGCTCGACCTGCTCGAGGATCTGGTGTTGCTGTCGGACAAGATCAGCCTGGACATCCACCGCGACGACAACCAGCGCAAGCCCTCGTTCGCGCTGACCACGCCCAGCCAAGACATCTCGCTGCGCTTTGCCGGCCTGCCGATGGGCCACGAGTTCACCTCGCTGGTGCTGGCGCTGCTGCAGGTTGGCGGTCACCCGTCCAAGGCCACCGCCGAGCTGATCGAGCAGGTGCAACAGCTGGATGGCGACTACCAGTTCGAAACCTATTTCTCGCTGTCGTGCCAGAACTGCCCTGACGTGGTGCAGGCGCTGAATCTTGCCGCCGTGCTCAACCCGCGCATCAAGCACGTCGCCGTCGACGGTTCCTTGTTCCAGGACGAGGTCGAAACCCGCCAGATCATGTCGGTGCCCACCGTGTACCTGAACGGCGAATTGTTCGACCAGGGCCGCATGACGCTGGAGCAGATCGTCGCCAAGCTCGACACCAACGCTGCAAAGCGCGGCGCGGTCAAGATCGCGGCCAAAGAGGCCTTCGACCTGCTGGTGATCGGCGGTGGCCCGGCCGGTTCGGCAGCGGCGGTGTACGCCGCACGCAAGGGCATCCGTACCGGCGTGGCAGCCGAGCGTTTCGGTGGTCAGGTGCTGGACACCATGTCGATCGAAAACTTCATCTCGGTGCCGGAAACCGAAGGTCCGAAGATGGTCGCCGCACTGGAGCAGCACGTTCGCCAGTACGACGTGGACATCATGAATCTGCAGCGCGCCGAGCAGGTGATTCCTGCCGGTGCCGATGGGTTGATCGAGATCAAGCTGGCCAATGGCGCCTCGCTCAAAAGCAAGACCGTGATCCTGTCCACCGGCGCGCGCTGGCGGCAGATGAATGTGCCCGGCGAAGACCAGTACAAGAACAAGGGCGTGGCGTACTGCCCACATTGCGATGGCCCCCTGTTCAAGGGCAAGCGCGTGGCGGTGATCGGTGGCGGAAATTCGGGTGTTGAGGCCGCGATCGATCTGGCCGGCATTGTGGCGCATGTCACGCTGGTGGAATTTGACGACAAGCTGCGCGCCGACGAAGTGCTGCAACGCAAGCTGCGCAGCCTGCACAACGTGCGCATCATCACCAGCGCGCAGACCACCGAAGTGCTCGGCAACGGGCAAAAGGTCACCGGCCTGGTCTACAAGGCCCGTACCGGCGGCGACATCCGGCATGTCGACCTGGAAGGCGTGTTCGTGCAGATCGGCCTGCTGCCCAACACAGAATTCCTCAAGGGCTCGGTTGCGTTGTCGCCGCGCGGGGAGATCATCGTCGACGACCGTGGCCAGACCAACATCCCCGGCGTGTTCGCCGCCGGCGACGCCACCACGGTGCCGTACAAGCAGATCGTGATCGCGATGGGCGAAGGTTCCAAGGCCGCGCTGAGCGCATTCGATTACCTGATCCGCTCCAGCGCACCGGCCAGCGCCGACGTCGAGGCACAGGCCGCTAACCGCCACGCATCACAATGCCCGGCACTGCCGGGCGCTAAGTTCGCCAAGCGCTCACGTCGTTTCCCGTCACTGCAATAAGGGCTGCTGCACATGAATCTGCGTGACCTGAAGTATCTGGTAGCGCTGGCCGACCACAAGCATTTCGGCCGTGCTGCAACGGCGTGTTTTGTCAGTCAGCCAACCCTGTCTACCCAGATCAAGAAACTCGAAGACGAGCTCGGCGTGCCGCTGGTGGAACGTGCACCGCGCAAGGTGATGCTGACGCCTGCCGGCCGCGAAGCCGCAATGCGGGCACGCAGCATCGTGGCCGAAGTGGAACAGATGAAAGAAGCCGCACGGCGTAGCCAGGACCCGGAAGCGGGCACCGTGCGACTGGGTATTTTCCCCACGCTGGCACCATATCTGTTGCCGCATGTAGTGCCGCGCATTCGCGAGCGGTTTCCGCGTCTGGAACTGCTGCTGATCGAAGAAAAAAGCGACCAGCTCATCCACCAGCTGCGGGAAGGGCGTCTGGATGCGGCGTTGCTTGCACTGCCGTTGCAGGACGATCAACTGCACGCAGAATTTCTGTTCGAAGAACCCTTCGTGCTGGCGGTGCCGGAAGGCCATCCGCTGTCGCGCCACGACAGCCTGACCTTGGATGACCTGTCCGAGCAGCGCTTGTTGTTGCTGGAAGACGGGCATTGCCTGCGCGAACAGGCGCTGGATGTCTGCCACCTTGCCGGCGCGTTGGAAAAATCCGAATTTCAGGCCACCAGTCTGGAAACACTGCGCCAGATGGTGGCGGCCAATGTCGGTGTCACCTTGTTGCCGTTGTTGGCCGTCAAGCCGCCAGTGGCGCGTTCGGAAAATATCCGGCTGATCCGGTTCCGCGAAGACAAACAGCCCAGCCGTCGTATCGCGATGGTCTGGCGCCGCAGCTCGGCCATGATCACGTTCCTGGAGCAGCTGTCGCAGTTGTTCAAGGAACTGCCCGAAAGCCTGTTCACGCTGGATCAGGCGACCACCGGCCCCAAGGCCGTCGCTGCCTGAGCGCAGCGTCACTGCTGCGGTCGCTTGACGCTTCACCTTTGCCGACTAGAGATTGCCGGCAAGAGATTTCAGGGCGACATCCAGGTGTCGCCCTTTGCACATTCATCACAGCGACTCACCCGGCCTGCAGCAACCCATTGCGATCGACCTGCATCGCCCTCATCTCTTCGGCAGCTGCGCGCAGTGTTTGTTAGCCGCGCTTTGTCAGGAGATTGCCATGCCTTCGCAACACAACAGCGGCTTGCCGCCGTCCATTCTTGTTTCCAGCCACGACCTCGCCCGGCGTGAGGCCTTGCTCGATTACCCGCGTTCAACAAGCACCCGGATACCACTGCGCTGAGCGACCAACTGGGCCGCGCACGGGTTGTGGCGCCCGACCAGATTCCTGGCGATGCACTCCCGCATCGATTGCAAAGATGAGCTGCATGGCGAACGACATACGCTCACCCTTGTGTATCCGCACGAGGCCAATGTACAGCGCAGCCGCATTTTGGTGCTGGCGCCGGTTGGCATCGCGCTGCCTGGGGTGTCGGTCGGCCCGAGCATCGACTGGCGCACGCCTGACGGACGCGATCTGCGTACGCGCGTGAGCGCCGTGAACTATCAACATGCACTGGCTGGCGCCTGACTTCCCACGCCAGGCGCGCTACCGTAGCGCGCTGCGTCCTATCCACTGATCTGTTCCACGATTCGAGAGTACCCGCATGACTGCATCTCCCTCCAAGCTTGCCCAGTTGCGTGACCTGTCCGTGGTCGTTGCCGACACCGGCGACTATGACGCCATCAAGCGCCTCAAGCCGGTCGACTGCACCACCAATCCCACCCTGGTCAAAAAAGCGCTGGACCTGCCGGTCTATGCCGATCTGATCGAGCGCGAACTGGCCTGGGGCCGCGAACACGGCGGCGACGATCGCACCAGCACCGTCAACGAAGTGGCCGACCGCCTCACCATCGGCGTGGGCGTCAAGCTGGCCGAATTGGTACCGGGGCGTGTCTCCACCGAGGTCGATGCCGACCTGGCGCACGACACTGAAGCCACCATCGCCAAGGCGCGCAAGTTCATTGCGATGTATGCAGAGCGCGGCGTGTCCAAGGACAAGATCCTGATCAAGATCGCAGCGACCTGGGAAGGCATCGAAGCGGCGCGTCGGCTGCAGCACGAAGGCATCGACTGCAATCTGACGCTGATCTTCAACCGCTCGCAGGCATTGGCCTGCGCAGAGGCCGGCGTGTTCCTGATCTCGCCGTTCGTTGGCCGAATTCTGGATTACTACGTCGCTCAGGGGCAGACCCCGGCCAGCATCGACGAAGACCCGGGTGTGGCCTTCGTGCGCACGGTGTACAACGAATTCAAACAGCGTGGCTCGTCCACGGTGGTGATGGGCGCTTCGTTCCGCTCCACCGCGCAGATCGAAGCGCTCGCCGGTTGCGATCGTCTGACCATCTCGCCGGAGCTGTTGGAAAAGCTCGATGCCGAACATGGCGAACTGCCGCGCAAGCTCTGGACCGCGCACGCCGACAACGCGCAGATCACCCCGATCGACAGCAACAGCTTCGCCACCGATCTGGCCGCCGACCCGATGGCCACCGACAAGCTGGCCAGCGGCATCGACGCCTTCGCAAAGGATCTGCAGGCACTACGCAAGACCATCACCGACAAGCTAGCCGGCTGATTTTCTATCGTGGTTGTATGACACCAACGCCTGCAGCTTTCTGGATGCGGGCGTTGTCGTTTCTGGCGTTTCATTCAGCGCCTTCTTCCACAAAACGCTGACAACCGCAGCGCGCGCGCTGCGAGAATCCAGTTTCTTCCACGAGTGCAGCGGACAATGGCAACTATTGCAGTCGTGGACGCCGATCTGTGGATCCTGCCCGGCAGCGAGCGTTGGCAAGCCGGCGAGATTCCCGGACTAAGAGCGGCTTGTTGGTCGAACGCGTGCAACACCAGCGCCCGGTCGCGGCGATCTGCGATGCCACCATCGCATTGGCCTATACCGGTTTGCTCGATGACCGCGCACATACAAGCAACTCGCTGGCCTTTCTGCAAGAGCACGTGGTGCCGTACGCGGGCGCTGCGCAATACCGTCACGAAAAAGTCGTCACTGCCGATGGCGTCATCACCGCACCCGGCACCAGCCCGGTCGGTTTCGCGCTCGCCTGCATGCGACTGCTGCATCCGGAACGCACCGACATGCTTTCGCAACTGCGCGGCATGTTCGCCGGTGAATTCGTCTGACATAGCAAATTTGATTCGGCGGATCTGAACCGGCGGATCTGCTTGGCTGCACTGATCCACTGCTGCGTCGCAGGCGCTGCCTTGCGAGTGCCGCACAAAAAAAGATGGCCACGCTGTCTCCAACGTAGCCATTCAAGTTGCCTGGCATGCACTCCCATGCGCTGCCTGATCGTGATAACGCTGCCGATCACTATTGGCCATCGGCACGTCACCACGAGGTGGATGACAGCGCTCAATCCGGCCCGCCTTTCCGTCAGGCATCCAGCCCGATCGGGCAGCTCACTCCCGTTCCGCCAAGCCCGCAATACCCATTGGGATGCTTGGCGAGATATTGCTGGTGATCGTCTTCGGCGTAATAGAACGTGGGCGCCGGGAAACGGATCTCCGTGGTGATTGCGCCATACCCGGCTGCGTCCAGTTGTTGCTGGTACGCATCGCGGCTGGCAAGCGCAGCGTCGTATTGCTCCTGTGTCGTGCAATAGATCGACGAGCGGTATTGCGTGCCCACGTCGTTGCCTTGTTGCATGCCCTGGGTGGGGTCGTGGCTTTCCCAGAACGTGCGCAGAAATTGCGCAAACGACACCGACAGTGCGTCATAGACCACCAACACCGCCTCGGTGTGGCCAGTCTGTCCGGAACACACTTCGGCATAAGTCGCATTCGGTGTTTCGCCGCCGGCGTAACCCACTGCCGTGCTGTACACCCCTGGCACGTCCCAGAACTTGCGTTCTGCGCCCCAGAAGCAGCCAAGCCCGAATTGCACTTGGGACAGGCCAGTGAACTCCCCGCGCAACGGATGACCGTTGATCAGGTGCGTGTTGTGCAGCGGCAGCGCTTGCTCGCGTCCTGGTAACGCTTCGCCTGGACGTGGCATGCGTTGTTTGAAGGCGCCGATTCCCAGCATGGTGCAACTCCGCAATCGTGAGGATTGCCTGCTGGATGGCGCCTGCCGTCGCAGCTTTCAAGCCGCGACGGCGAATGCACCATTACTTCTTGGTCAACGAGGCGGTGGCGGTGTCCACTTCCGGCATCGCCGAGCTGTGGTGATTGATTATCAGCCACTTGTCGTCGCGCTTTTCGTACACGAAGGTGTAACGCGCCTGCACCTTGCTCTTCTTGCCGTCCTTGTCGGTCAGGGTGAAGGTGTAGACGCCGGCATCCACTGCGCTGTCTTCATCGAGCACGCGCACGGTGCGGTAGTTGACGACGCCCTGCGGCTTCTTGGTCAGGAACATCTCGAAGTACTTTTCGATCTGCGCCCGCGAGGCGCGCACTTCGTTGGAGACGGTCGGCAGCAGCACCCCGTCCGGTGCGTACAGATCGGCCACCTTGTGCGGGTTACCGGTGGCCAGCGCCGCATTCCAGGTGTCGAACAGCGCAGCGACTTCGCGCTCTTCGCCGCCGGCCTGCAGCTTGGCCTTGTCGGTGTAGTGCATCACGCCGCCAGCCAGCGCCGGGGAGGCAGCCAGAGCCAAAACCAGAGAGAAGAGGGTGGGACGCATGGGGGAATCTCCGTGTAGTTGATGGGGGTAGCTCATTGGGCGAGCTCAGTATCGAAATCGAGCGACCGCGAAAATTCTGCCGATCAGCCTATACTCAAATAGGCTGATCGGCCTAGAGGCAGGACATGGAAACCCACACCAATGCTGGCGATTGGCGCCTTGCGCTACGGCGCGACGCCGCCGATAGCGCACGTTGGCACGCGCTGCGGGAGACCGCTGTGGCGCTGCGTCAGGCACAGACCCAGGAGCAGGCCTGCGATGCGGTGCTGGGGCGCGTGTTGCTGTTGCTGGGGCTGGAACATGGCGCGGTGCTGGCGCAACGCGGTCCGCGCGCGCAGGTGCTCGCCAGCCGCGGCCGCGCGCTGCCGCCCGGCGCCAGTGCTGCCGGCGACAGCCATGAGGCGACCTGGTTGATGCCGCCGCGCCCGGCCAATATGCGCGAAGCCAAGGTACCGGTCCATGCGCTGGGCAGCACCCACGGCATGCTGTGCGTGGCCTGGAACGACAGCCGCCCCGCTCCCGGCAACGACGATGTGCAAGCGCTGCAGGCCTTCGCGCTGTTGCTGCCGGCAATGGTGGCCGAGCCGGCCAAACCCCTGACCACACGCCGGCGCAAACCGATGCAGGACGATCGCCTCGGCGCGCTGAGCAAACGCGAGAAACAGGTGCTGTCGCTGCTCCCGCGCGGGCTCACCAACGCCACGCTCGCAGCTGAACTGGGGATTTCTCCCGGCACGGTAAAAGTGCATGTGGAGCGAATCCTGCAGAAACTTGAGGTAAAAGATCGCACCCAGGCTGCGGTGTACGCGGTCCATGCCGGACTCGCGCTATGAATGCTTTGGCGGTGCGTTGGAACGATTGGCCGATCACCCGCAAAAGTCTGGCGGTGGTGACCTTGCCGCTGCTGTTGCTGGCGGTCGCACTGATGGCGATCTACAGCGTGGAGCGGCAGAACATCGCCGCCGAAAACGACGTGCGGCAGACGCTGGAAGTGCTGAGCGATCTATACGAAGCGCACTCGCTGCTGGCCGAAGCCGCAGCCGGCGTGCGCGGTTATCGACTGGTGCGCCGCGATGAATTCCTCACCCCGTATCGCGATGCCGAACCGCGTTTGCAACGGGTGGCCGAGCGGCTGTCGCAACGCATCACCGACCCGGGGCAGGCACAGCGGTTTGCGCGCATCAAGCCGTTATTTGCCGAAAAAATGCAGGGGTGGCGCCGTTTGCTTGCACCGGATCTGAGCCGTGAAGAAGAGATCCGCCAGCTCTGGGACGGCAAGTACAAGCTCGACATCCTGCGTGCCGAATTGCGCGAACTGCGCAACTACGAAACCGCGCAATTGCAGGTGCGTACCGCCAAGGCGCAAGGATTGCGCCAGCGCAATCTCATCATTACCTTGAGCGCGGCAATGCTTGGTGGCTTGGGCGCGGTATTCGCGGTGGCGTGGTTCGCCTCGGCGCTCTCCGGGCGCCTGCGCACCTTGGCGGCTAACGCAGATCGGCTGGGTGAAGGCTTGCCGCTGGCACCGCAGCCGCGTGCCGGCGATGAGTTGGGCCAGGTTGGCCAGCGCCTGGCGCAAGCCAGCGAACTGCTCGCCGCACGTGCGGCCGAAGCGCAATTGGCACGTCGCGAGGCGGAAACCGCAAACCGCGCAAAGACCGAATTCCTCTCGCGCAGCAGCCACGAATTACGCACGCCGCTCAATGCGATCCTGGGCTACGCGCAGGTGCTGGAAATGGATCTGCCCGAGCCCGGGCATCGCCGTCATTTGCAGCACATTCTGGATGCCGGCCGGCATCTGCTAGGGCTGATCACCGAGTTGCTGGACATCGCGCGTATCGAGGCCGATCAGCTGGACCTCAGCCCGGAGCCGATCTCGGTGCGTGCCGCCGTTCACGAAGCCCTGGGCCTGATCGCGCCAGACGCGGACAAGTACGGAATCACGCTGCAACCGGCCGCCATCGACGGACCGTGGACGGTGCGCGCCGATGCGCAGCGGCTGCGTCAGGTGCTGCTCAATCTGTTGTCGAACGCGGTCAAGTTCAATCGCACTGGCGGCCAAGTGCAGGTGAGCGCGCAGCCAGATGGCGAGCAGGTGCGCATCACCGTTGCAGACCAGGGAGCGGGGCTGACGCCGGCGCAGATCGAACGCCTGTTCACGCCGTTCGAGCGGCTGGGCGCAGAGCGCTCGGCGGTGGAAGGCACCGGTCTGGGGCTGGCGCTGAGCAAGCGGCTGATCGAAGCGATGGGCGGGCACATCGGTGTGGACAGCAGCCGCGATGGCGCACGCTTCTGGATCGCACTACCGCAGGGCGACCCGCAACGCAGCGAGCCGGCGCGCACCATCCTGCCGCCGAGCAATGCCGGCAGCGGCGTGTGCCGGCTGCTGAGCATCGAAGACAACCCGTCCAACCAAGCCTTGATCCGCACGCTCAGCGAACGTCGCCCGGAATGGCAGCTGCTCGAAGCGGCCAGCCTGGCGCAGGCGCGCGAGCTACTGGCGCACGGCATGCCGGATCTGATTTTGCTGGATCTGCACCTGAGCGACGGCAACGGCGAAGAATTGCTGCGCGAGTTGCAGACCCAGCCGGCCACTGCGGATCTACCGGTGGTGGTGATCAGTGCCGATGCCACCACTGCCACGTTGGCGCGTGTGGGTCATCAGGGCGTGCGCGCGTATCTGACCAAACCGCTCGACGTGGCGGAATTCTTCACTGTGATCGACAGGCTGCTGGCATGACACGCGACGAAATCCTGGGTTCCCGCATCCTCATCGTCGACGACGAGCCAGCCAATGTGCGGCTGCTCGAAGACCTGTTGCAGCGCGAAGGCTTTCAACAGGTGATCGCCACCACCGACCCGCTGCGAGTAATGGGGCTGGTGTCGGCGTTTGCGCCGGACCTGATCCTGCTGGATCTGAAAATGCCCGAGCTGGATGGCTACGCGCTGCTGGAGCAACTGGCGCGGCTATCGGACCCCGCCCATTTTTTGCCGGTGATCGTGCTCACCGCCGACCCCAGCCGCAGCGCGCGCCACCGTGCATTGGGCCTGGGCGCCAAGGACTTTCTCACCAAACCGCTGGACACCTTCGAGGTTGCGCTACGGGTCTGGAACGTGGCCGAAACCACCGTGCTGTTCAAGCGACTGCGCGCCTTGGCAGCGCCTGATGCGGCGCCGCCGGGGTGGCGTCAGCAGAGTTAGGTTTTTTAGAGCGGATGTTCTGCGGCTTGGCTGCAAGGCCCTTGCCCGGCCACCATCGCGGGACACGCCGCAAGTCCATCCTTGTAGGCTCTTACGCGGCATCCATGCCGCGTAAGGTTCCGCGACGCTGGCCGGGCAAGGACCAGTCGAGAGTGTCGGTGCGCATGGTTTTCAACAAAGCAACCAGCAGACTCTCTGGCGCGGTGTCCTCACCGATTGCGGGACCGTGTGGCGGCATGGATGCCGCCACCGAGCCTCCACGGACGGATTCACGGCGTGTCCCGCGAGCGGTGAGGGCATCGCGCCCTCGACCACCTAGGCTCTTGACCTAGACATTTGACTGCACCTATGACACACCACGACTCGAAAGAGTAGCTAACAAACGACTGCTCGACCGCTCGCTACGTGCCGATTGCCGCCATGAATATCACACCGCCCGCGTGACCTCGCCGCACAACCCGATCTGAGCCAGCACCGCCTGCGCCTGACTCAGGTGCAGGTCGGCCACGCAGACCTGCAGCACGCCGAACGTCGGCAGTTCGCCGGCACCGCCCAACAGCGATTCGCCGAAGACGAACGCGGTGATTCCCGCATCTTCCAGCGCATGCTTGGCCAGGTGCGCGTCGATGATATGACTGGCGCGATAAGCGATCTGCATGGTCAGTGACGCCCCAGACGTTCGCGCTCGGCGCCCTGCTTCCACTCGCGCACTGTCGGCAAGGCGTCCAGTGCAGCCAGAGAATCGCCAGCGGCTTCAAAAAGCGGTACCCCGTCGCTGGCAAAGCGCAGCGCGACCGGTGTAAACATCGCATCGACAACGCCGAAGTCACCGCACAGGAACTGCCAGGCATGGCTGTGCTCGGCGCGCAGGCTGGCACACAGCGCCTGGATGCGGGTGATGTCGCGCTCGGCGGCTTCATCCCAGTGCGCGGGGCCAGGCGCGCGGGCCAGATCCATCGGCAATTGGGTACGCAAGGCGGCAAAGCCGGAATGCATTTGCACCGCGGCGACGCGTGCCTGCGCCGGCACGGACAGGTCGGCCGGCCAGCCGCGCCCAGCGAACCAGCGCTCGTTGACGTAGTCGCAGATCGCCAGCGAATCTCAGACATGCAGGGCGCCGTCCCATAGCACCGGCACCTGCCGGGTCGGCGAATATCCGGCGATGCGGGCCTGAAATTCGGGCGTATCCAGCGGCAGCGCGATTTCCTCGAACAGCACTTGGAAGTGCCGCAGCAGCAGCCACGGGCGCAGCGACCAGGAGGATAGGGTCTCGTCGCCGATCACCAGGCGGGGCAATGGCATACGTGGGGGGTACTCCGACTGATCGGCGCAGCGTACGCGTCAGCGGCGATGCCGGCCAGCCCGTTGTGTTGTCTGCCGCTGCGGCTTGGACATCAGTGGAGCCAACATGCAGCAAACCCGTGCAGGACGCCCGCCAGCAAGGCGCTTGCCCGCATGAGCAACGCGCGCAGGCGCCAAATGTCCGGCCACCCACACGCGTCCTACCCCTAAACCGGTGCCACCGCCTAAACTTGTGGTCTACCTATTGCTGATGCGCGCATGTCCGAGACCCTAGCCACCGATGCCACCGCCCCGGCGGAGAAGAAAGACTTCATCCGCCAGATCGTCCGCGAGGATCTGGCCAGCGGCAAGCACACGGTCATCCGCACCCGCTTCCCGCCCGAGCCCAACGGCTATCTGCACATTGGCCACGCCAAGGCGATCTGCCTGGATTTCGGCCTGGCGGCCGAGTTCGGCGGGCTGTGCAACCTGCGCCTGGACGACACCAACCCGGCCAGGGAAGACCCCGAGTTCGTGGTCGCCATCCAGGACGACGTGCGCTGGCTGGGCTTCGAATGGGCGCAGCTGCGCCATGCATCGGACTATTTCGAGGTGTATTACCTGGCCGCGGAAAAACTGATCCGCGACGGTCATGCCTTCGTCTGCGATCTGTCCGCCGAGCAGGTGCGCGAGTATCGCGGCACGCTGACCGAGCCCGGCCGCAATTCGCCGTTCCGCCAGCGCAGTGCCGACGAAAACCTTGAGCTGTTCCGGCGCATGCGGGCCGGCGAATTCCCCGATGGCGCGCGCACGCTGCGCGCGAAGATCGACATGAGCAGCGGCAACATCAACCTGCGCGACCCGGCGCTGTACCGCATCAAGCACGTCGAGCATCAAAACACCGGCAATACGTGGCCGATCTACCCGATGTACGACTTCGCGCATTCGCTGGGCGATGCGGTGGAAGGCATCACCCATTCGCTGTGCACGCTGGAATTCGAAGACCATCGCCCGCTCTACGACTGGTGCGTGGACAAGATGGACCTGGCCGCGCATCCGGAACTGCTGCAGCCGCTGCTGGATAAAGGCCTGCCGCGCCAGGCAGCCAGGCCGCGCCAGATCGAGTTCTCGCGCCTCAACATCAACTACACAGTGATGAGCAAGCGCAAGCTCACCGCACTGGTGGAAGAACAGCTGGTGGATGGCTGGGACGACCCGCGCATGTACACACTGCAGGGCCTGCGTCGTCGCGGTTATACGCCAGCGGCGATACGTTTGTTCGTGGACCGGGTCGGCATCAGCAAACAGAATTCGCTGATCGATTTCTCGGTGCTGGAAGGCTGCCTGCGCGAAGATCTGGACGCGGCTGCCGCACGCCGCATGGCGGTGATCGATCCGATCAAGATGGTGCTGAGCAACCTGCCGGAAGGGCATAGCGAAACGCTGAATTTTTCCAATCATCCCAAGGACGAAAGCTTCGGCACGCGCGAGGTGCCGTTCTCGCGTGAGCTGTGGATCCAGCGCGAAGATTTTGCCGAAGTGCCGCCCAAGGGGTGGAAGCGTCTGGTGCCTGGCGGCGAAGTACGCCTGCGCGGTGCCGGCATTGCGCGCGTGGACGAGGTGATCAAGAACGAGGCCGGCGAGATTGTCGAGTTGCGTGGCTGGCTGGATCCGGAATCGCGTCCGGGCATGGAAGGCGCCAATCGCAAGATCAAGGGCACCATCCATTGGGTCAGCGCCGCGCATGCGGTGGAGGCGGAAATCCGCTTGTACGACCGCTTGTTTTCGGTGGAAAAGCCCGATGACGAATCCGAAGGCAAGACCTACCGCGACTATCTCAACCCCGAGTCCAAGCGCAGCGTGCGCGGGTATGTGGAGCCGAGCGCCGCGCTGGCTGCGCCCGAACAAGCGTTTCAGTTCGAGCGTACCGGTTATTTCGTTGCCGACCGTCGCGACCATCGCACCGCCACGCCGGTATTCAATCGCAGCGTGACCTTGCGCGACACCTGGGCCAAGTGAGTCAGCATGCGCACCAGACGGCGATCATCCGGTGCGGCAGCGGCTGTTGAACGGCCGCTGTGATGCATGGCGCGGTGATGCACAGCGCGCTGGTGTTGGCGCGTTGATCAGCAACATGCTGCGTCGTTTATGCGTACATCGCAATGCCAGGATCAAGCAGCGATCTTCCCGCGCGAAATGACAGAAGACATGGCAAGTCGATATGTCGCGCTTTGCAGCTTTCTGCGCGGCATAACGGAGAAGCGGCATGCGTGAGCGCTTGATAGTAGGCGTCGCCTGCGGGATCGGTGCAGGTGCGCTGTGGGGATTGGTGTTTCTGGCGCCGCAATTATTGGCGGCGTTTACGCCGTTGCAATTGACCGTGGCACGCTATCTGTCGTATGGCGCAGTGGCGGCCTTGGTGCTGGCGCCGCGCGCGCGCCAGACCGCTGCGCGGTTGGGTCGCGCCGAGTGGTGGGCGCTGGCGCGACTGGGCTTGCTGGGCAATCTGATCTATTACGTCCTGCTCGGCAGCGCGGTGCAGTGGGCCGGCAGCGCGGCGACCGCGCTGATCATCGGCCTGTTGCCGGTGGTGGTCACCGTGATCGGCACGCATGCCGCGGGCGCGGTGCAATTGCGACGCCTGGCTGCGCCGTGCGTGTTGTGCGTCATTGGCGTGGCGCTGGTCGCACTCGAGACGTTGCAACACGATTCCGGCCAGCACGCCAGCGATCGCGCCACCCCCATCGCCGGCCTGCTCTGCGCGTTCGGTGCATTGGCGTCGTGGTCGGCCTATTCGATCGCCAATGCGCGCTGGCTGCGGCAGCGCCCGGACCTGTCCGGCGTCGATTGGTCGCTACTGACCGGCGTGGTCACCGGCGCACTGGCGCTGTTGCTGGCACCGGCCGCTCTGATCGGCAGCGCGGCGCACGCACCGATCGAATGGGCAAGTTTCTGGGGCATTTCGTTGTTGCTGGGCATCCTGGCATCGGTGATCGGCAACGCCTTGTGGAATCGAGCCAGCCGCGTACTACCACTGACCCTGGTCGGCCAGATGATCGTGTTCGAAACCGTGTTCGCGCTGCTGTACGGCTTTGCCTGGGAAATGCGCCTGCCCACGCCGCTGGAGCTGGCCGCCATCGCCTGTCTGCTGGTCGGGGTGTTGTGGTGCGCAGCGCTGCATGCGGAAGCCAAATGACGCAAACAGCTGGCGTGCGTTTTCTGCCTGAAGCATGGTCGAGTGCGCGATGCCCTCACCGCCCGCAGGACACGCCGTGCATCCATCCATGCAGCAACGGTGTTGATCAGGGNGCCCGTCCATCGGCTAGGTGCCGGCCGTTGGCCGGCACGCTTTTGCGTAGGATGATGGCCGCCGAGTGCGCCCAGGCTGGACGCATGGCGGCTCTTTCAGCGCGCACGCGCGCATGGAGGATGACCCGCATCTTGCGCATCACCGCCACGATGGCGGCCTTGCCTTCCCCGTTGAGCGTCTTCACCGCGGCCACGTGCGGTTGCTTGATGAGCAGCGTCTTCAGCTGCCCGGCGATCCGTTTATCCAGCCGCGCCACACTGCGCAGAAGCTGGTTCACGTTGCCCTGCAGTCTCTTTGCGCATTGGCGCGCGCCACCGCCAGTTCGGCGTGCTGCAAGGCATTTCGCGCTTCCAGCTCGTCGCCCCCCTGTCGCCTCCAGCACCACCTGCCGCACCGACAGCGTACCCAGCCAATCTACACGCTTCTGGTGGCCGCCTGAGGGGTTGGTGAACTGACCGGTCTCGCCTTGAAAAACCGTGACGTCCAGGGAGTTGTTGCACGCATCGATCCCGATTCCGCTCATAGGCAATCTCCGCCAGGCTGGACATGTCCAGAGCTCCCTCGCTTGCCCAGTCTTCTCGTGTCGCGTGTCACCTCGGGCACCTGTTCGGCCGGATCAAGGGCGCATCCGGCGTGGGCATCAAGCTCCAAGGCGATCGTTCAGATCCATGCTCCAACGGTGGCCAACGCCGGCTCTCGCCCCCCCAAACTGCCAGATTCCTAACAGAGAAGGCGCCGTGGCGGCATCCATGCCGCAGGGTCCCGCAAGCGGTGATGACATCGCACCAGAAAGTCTGCCGTTGCTTTGTTAAGAACCATGCAAACCGACCATCGCGACTGGTCATTGTCCGACCACCGTCGCGGGACCTTATGCGGCATGGATGCCGCATAAGCGCCTACACGGACGTACGTGCGGGCTGTCCCGCGATGGTGGGCGGGCAAGGACTGTGCAACCAAGCCGCAGATCAGCCGCTCTAAAACCGATCTAACAGCCTTCTCCAATCGCTTCATCACCAGTAGCCTGGTCCAGAGCGTCTAGATCCAGACGAAACGGTGGTAACTGCCCCACGTCTCGCCACACTCCGCACATCAGGGGCTTACCATGGCAGCTCACATGTCCTGATCGGAGCAGCCGCATGTCCCGTCCTTTGTCCTGGTGTCTGAGCAGCCTGTTGTTGATGGCTTGTCTTGTGGCGATCGGCTGTGTGGCCCCCCTCCGGACCGATGCGGCCACGCCGCCTCCGGCGACCGGCACAGCAACCGGCAAACCGATCACCGTCCCCACCAACTGTCGCACCGACGCCGATTGCACGGTGAAGAACGTCGGCAATTGCTGCGGCGCATTCCCCGCCTGCGTCAACGTCAACAGTGCAACCGACCCCAAGGGCGTGATGGCGCAGTGCCAAGCCCGCGGCATGATGAGCGTGTGCGGCTTCCGCGAGATCAGCGCCTGCCAGTGCGTGGCTGGCCAATGTGCCGCAAAGCACGCGCAGGCCGATACACTGCGCCCCGTTCCCCCCTCTACAGACATGGTCCACTGATGCTTTACGCGCACGTGCGCCTCACGCTGCCCGGCTGGATTCACGCGCATGTCGAGGACAGCCGCGCCTATCCCAGCGACGCCGACAAGGTGGCGCTGGCGATCGAGCTGTCGCGGATGAACGTGCAGGAGCGCAGCGGCGGCCCGTTTGGTGCGGTGGTGTTCGGCCCGGATCACCGCATCATTGCCGCGGCGGTGAACCGCGTGGTGGCGCAGACCACCTCGCTGGCGCATGCTGAAAACATGGCCTACATGCTCGCGCAGCAGCGCCTGCAGACGCCACGCCTGAACGATGTGCTGTCGCCGGTGACGCTGGCCACGTCCGCGCAGCCGTGCTGCCAGTGCTACGGCGCCACGGTGTGGGCAGGTATCGACCGCCTGCTGATTGGCGCACGCGCCGAAGACGTGATGGCACTGACCGAATTCGACGAAGGCCCGCTGCCTGCCGATTGGGTGGGCGAGCTTACCCGCCGCGGCATCGAGGTGGTGCGGGACGTGCAGCGTGAGCAGGCGTGTGCGGTGCTGCGCGACTATGGCGAGGGCGGCGGTGACCATTATTGATCTCGCACGCATTGATCACGCACGCCAGGCACTGCGATGAGCGGACTGCTGTGTTATTGCCGCCAGGGCTTCGAACCTGAGCTGGCTGCAGAATTGAGCGCGCGCGCCGCATTCGTCGGTATTGCCGGCTATGCGCGCACGCAGCGCAACGATGGCTATGTGCTGTTTGTCTGCGATGAAGCCGCACAGCTGGCTGCAAAGCTGCACTGCCGCGAGTTGATCTTCGCGCGGCAGAAGCTGGTGGTGATTGCCGAACTGAAAGGCATCGATCCCAAGGACCGCATCACGCCGATTCTTGCCGCGTTAGAAGGGCAACAGCGCTTCGGCGATCTGTGGGTAGAGCACCCGGATTCGGATGCGGGCAAGCCGTTGGCAGGGCTGGCACGCAGCTTCGGCAATGCGCTACGCCCGGCCTTGCGCAAGGCTGGCCTGCTCACCGACAAACCGCAGCCGCGCCAGGCACGCCTGCATATCTGCTTTCTCGATGGCGACCACGCCTTGCTGGCAGTGGCCGACAGCGCCGACAGCGCACCGTGGCCGCTGGGCATTCCACGTTTGAAGTTATTGCCGGAGGCGCCATCGCGCTCGGCGCTCAAGCTCGACGAAGCGCTGCTCACCCTGCTCACACCGGAAGAACGCGAAGCGCTGGTCAAGCCCGGCATGCGCGCGGCCGATCTGGGCGCGGCACCCGGCGGCTGGACCTGGGTGCTCACCCGCCAGCACGTGCATGTCACCAGCGTCGACAACGGCCCGCTACGCGAGCATGTATTGGACACCGGGTTGGTCGAGCATCTGCGCGCCGACGGGTTTCATTGGAAGCCTGCGCAACCGCTGGACTGGATGGTCTGCGACATGGTCGAACAACCGCGCCGCGTGGCCGAACGCATGGCCACCTGGATTCGCGAAGGCTGGTGCCGCAACACCATCTTCAACCTCAAATTGCCGATGAAAAAGCGTTGGGATGAAACGCGCCTGTGCCTGGACCTGTTCGAGCAGCAGTCTGAGAAATCGCTGATGGTGCGCGCCAAGCAGCTGTATCACGATCGCGAAGAGATCACGGTGCTGGCAATCCGCGAGTGAGGGTTGGGGAATCGGGAGTGCGCAATCGAAGAAGCGGGGGGACTGGCGGCGGCAACCATGTGGTTGCTGGCGCGCTGGAGCCTGCTGATGTGCATGCCACCACGCCGAGGGGAACATCAAGCCTGCCTGAGCAGGCGCCCGGTTCGCAGCAGCGGCATGAGCACGGCATCTGCTCTACATCTGGATTGCAAGGCCTCTTCGTATCTGAAGGCCTCTTCGTTCTTGGTGGCGGCAAGCTGGTTTGAGCCAGCCTGTTCTCTCAGCTAAGGCCGCCTCGCTCCGCTGATTGCCGGAGCGGGCCACGCTCACAGCACGACCCGCTTGCTGCCCTCACGTGCCGAGCGGTAGATCGCATCAACGATGCGGATGTCGCGCAGGCCTTCTTCGCCGGGAACACGCAGCGGGGTGCCGTTGATGATCGCCAGCGCGTCTTCATCCATCTGTAGTGCCTGCTGGTGCGGCACCTTGGCGTCGAATACGCGCCCGTCGCTGGCCTTGCCGGTCACGCCCTGATAGCTCTGGAACGGCGACAACTCGTACCAACCGCGCTCGCATTCGGCGCCTAGCACATTCATATTTTTCCCGAAGCTGGTCTTGCACTCGACGCGTACTGCATTGGGGAATTCCAGGGTGAAGTCCATATGCTCGTCGACTTCGTCGAACAGCTCGGGACGATCGGTCCAGCGTTTGGCGGTTACTGCCAGCGGTTCGGTGCCCACCGTGTAGCGCGCAGCATTGAGCGAATACACGCCCATGTCGTACATCGCGCCGCCGCCGAATTGCGAACGCAATCGCCACGGACGATCGGCCTTGGTTGCATCGCGATAGCCGTTGTAACCGGCCTCGGCACGCACGCGCTGCATGGCGCCGAACGGCTTCTCGCTGGCCATCGCAATCAAACCACGCGTATTGGTCTCGTGCTGCATGCGGTAGCCGATCGTCAGCGCCACCTTGTTGCGTTTGCAGGCATTGATCATCGCCTCGCATTCGCTGGCATGCAGCGCCATCGGCTTTTCGCACCAAACATGCTTGCCGGCCGCAGCCGCGCGCAAGGTCAGCGGCGCATGTAGATGCGTGGGCGTGACGATATACACCACATCGATCTCGTCGTTGTCCGCAATGCGATCGAAGTTTTCGTAGTTGTAGACGTTGCGCTCGGCAATGCCGTACTTGGCTTGCCACTGCGGAATCTTCGACGGTGTGCCGGTGACGATGCCGACCAGCTTGCAATGCTTGGTCAAGGCCAGGCCCGGCGCGAGCTGCTCGCTGGCATAGCTGCCCAGACCGGCCAACGCCACATTGAGCGGTTTTCCAGGCTTTTTCTTCGGCAATACCCAGCCAGGTGCTGCAAGCAGAATGCCTGCACTGCCAAAGGCAGCGAGCAAGCGGCGCCGTGTGATCGATTCCACAGACATGCAAACCTCCTTCGCAAGATGAGAGCGGCTGACACACCATTGCGGGCAGTCGTCAGGTGCTTGCGACGACGACTCAAACCGCAGTGTCAGTGGGTACATGCCGCACCAAGGACCCATCGCACCCGCCCGAAGATGGGCGCAGTGGTGCTGTTGGTCGCTCGTCGGCCAATGCTGCCCGGGCACCTTACTTGATCGTGCGTGATCACCGCCATGATCGCTGCGCACGTTCTGGCACACTGCGAAAGATCCACTCTGGAGCCTGCCGTATGATCGCTGTTGACCGCCTGCGTTTCCTGCCAGTGGCGTTGCTGTTGTCCAGCTCGCTGGCGATCGCGACCGATGCGCCATTCGTTGCACGCGACCTGATCGGCGATGGTGCCTTCACCCACAATGCCGAAGGTCCTGCGGCAGGACCGGATGGTGCGATCTACGCGGTAAATTTGGGCAAAGACGGCACCATCTGGCGCATCAGCTTGCACGCCGATGGCAGCGCAAAAGCCGAAGTCTTTGTGACCTTGCCCGAAGGCAGCACCGGCAATGGCATCCGCTTTCGCCAAGGCGTGATGTATGTGGCCGATGACACCGGCCACAAGATTTTGCGAGTGAACATGCAAACGCGCGCAGTGAGCACCTTCGCCTCGCTGCCCGACGCCGATGGCCCCAACGATCTGGCGCTCGCGCCCGATGGCAGCTTCTATGCAAGCGACCCGAACTGGAAAGACAACAGCGGGCGCTTGTGGCACGTCAGTCGCGATGGCGTGGTCCAATTACTGGAGGCCGGCATGACCACGCCCAACGGGCTGGACGTCAGCCCCGACGGCAAGCATCTCTACGTCAACGAAAGCATGTCGCGCAAGGTATGGGTATACGACCGCGTCGGCGGCGGCCTGCGCAACAAACGCCTGCTGATCGAATTCCCCGACTTCGGTATGGACGGCATGCGCTGCGATGCCGACGGCAATCTCTACATCGGCCGCTACGATGCCGGGCAGATTGCGGTGGTCTCGCCACGGGGAAAATTGCTGCGCACGGTCGCACTGAAAGGACGCAAGGCCAGCAACGTCGCGTTCGGTGGCAAAGATGGCAAGCAGGTGTTTGTCACCTTGCAGGATCGCGGCGCAATTGAAACGTTCAGATCCGATCACCCAGGGCGCGAAACCGGACGCTGAAACTGCTGCGCGCGTCGCATTGGTTCTCAGGCCGCGCAACAGCGTCCTGGCATCCTGCAGGTCACCTGTGGAGGACTCCCCATGCAACCGATCGAACTCAAGAACGCAGCCGCGTTTGGCAACGAATTTCTGCGCCTGACCCTGCTGCAGGGTTTCCAGTCACTGACCAAGCGCGATCTGGAATTGCTGATCTTCGTGCTGCTCGAACGCGATGGCGCCATCTCGCGCAACAGCTCAAATACGCTGGTCGCGCTGCACCTGCGGGTGACCTCGGCCAAGGTCAAGGCACTGCGCCGCGAAGGCTATGCGCGCTGGCGCTCGCTGGTGCCCGAAGAAGGCGACGCAGCGATACAGCGCATCGTTGCCAACGTGCTCACCGAAGACAATCTGCGCTCCGGTGCCAAGCACGTCAGCGAACGCAGCCGCAAGGAAGGGTTTCTGGTGGTGCGCATCGAACACCCGGACGACGCGCAGCAATTCGAGCAGGCCATTCTCGATGTCGGCGCGCTGCCGGTGTACGAGCGCAATCGCGAAGTGGTCGCAGTGCGCTTCGACACGCTGTTGAAGATCGCCGAACGTTGGGGCTATCTGCAGCCGGATCCACAGGCCACCGTGCGCGAACTGCAAAAACTGACGCCTACCGCTGAAGAAGTCTCGGATCTGCTGAAGAAGGACATCGCGCAACTGCGTTGGGAAGACGTGCGCCGCGCGCTCAACAGCCTCGGTGCCAAGGCCGTGGCCAGCACTGCCGAGGGCGGCTTGACGGGCTTGTTGAAAATCGTGTTTCCGTTCATTCCGGGCTGAGCGGTGGAACAGGCAGGCGTCAACGTGCAATCTCCTGTGGTGCGCCGATGCCCCATGTATCGCGTTGCCCTTGCGGCTTGCCCGGGCAAAGCGCAGACGCTGTCGCGATACGCCGAGCGCGCGTTGTATGTACCCCAACGTGCCTGACACGCTCTATGCTCGCCGTCTGCTCCACATCAGGGGGATCTGATGACCGCCATTCGTACTGCCTCGTTCTCCGTGTTACTGCTGCTCGGCAGCACGGCTTTCGCGCAACAAACGCCAACACCCGCCAGCAGCATGCCGATGATCGATGTACCCAACGTCATTCGCACACAACCGCTGTCCAGCGGCGAAGTCGCCCACCAGGCTCAGTTGGAGCGCCCGCGCGGCGAATCCAGCGTGATCGTGCGTTCGATCCAACCCAGCAGCGTGATCGGCAGCTACCGTATCGATTTTCAGGCCATGGATAGCGATGGTGACGGCAGCATCAGCCGCGCCGAAGCGCAGGCTAACCCCGCGCTTGCCGATGAATTCGATGCGCTCGACACGCGCCACAGCGGCCAACTGACCCGCGAACAACTCGCCGGCTGGTTGATCCAGTAAGTAAACCCGAAGCATCCGACAACGAGCGTGTGTGTCGGCACTACGCAGGCGCGCACTGCGCGTCGTCTGTCGTTGCATTCGTCTGTCGTTGCATTTGCATCTTGCAGCGCCCGCTTTGGTCGGCCAGATTGTATTTCACGGATACAATCTGGATGGATCGATGACCGCTCGCCTGGCACTTGTCGCAGACCTTGGCTACCAACTGCAACTGGCCGCATTGGCGTCCAGCCATGCTGCGCGTCAGGAGCTGGCCGAGCTGCACCTCACCCCGGCGCGCGTTACCGCGTTGATCCATATCCGCGACCAGCCCGGTTGCGACCAGACCGAACTCGGTAACCGCCTGCTGGTCAATCGCGCCGCCGGCATGAAGATCGCCAACGTGCTGGCCGAGCAAGGCCTGATCGAACGCCTGGCCGGTCGCGATCGGCGCAGCAAGGGCCTTTACCTCACGCCATCGGGCGAACGCACGCTTGGCATGGCACAGGCCTGCCTGGCGCGCGCGGTCGAGCGTACCTGCAGCGATCTGCAGGCCGCCGAGCGCCAAACACTGCTGCGCCTGCTGTGCAAATTGAACGCCAGCGCCGCACTGGAATGGCCCAGCGTGGCAGATAACGCGCTGACCGAAGACCTCTGATCCCCGCACCATTACGACTCCAAGGAGACGCCGCTTGAACGAGCATGACGTGGTATCGGTTCGCATCGAAAACCGCATTGCCTGGGTAAAGTTCGCACGCCCCGACAAGCGCAATGCGATGAGCCCGGCGCTCAATCGCCGCATGATGGATGTGCTGGACGAGCTGGAATTCGACGACAACGTCGGCGTGCTGGTGCTCGGCGGCGAAGGCACCGCCTGGTCGGCCGGCATGGATCTGAAGGAATACTTCCGCGAAACCGAAGCGCAGGGCCTGCGTGGCGTGCGTCGCTCGCAGCGCGAATCCTACGGTTGGTTCCGTCGCCTGAGGTGGTATCAGAAGCCCACCATCGCGATGGTCAATGGCTGGTGCTTCGGTGGTGGCTTCGGCCCGCTGTTCGCCTGCGATCTGGCGATTGCCGCCGATGAAGCGCAGTTTGGCCTGTCGGAAATCAACTGGGGCATTCTGCCAGGCGGCGGCGTGACCAAAGTCGCAGTGGAACTGCTGTCCATACGCGATGCGATGTGGATGACGCTGACCGGCGAAATGGTCGACGGCAAGAAAGCGGCCGAGTGGCGCCTGGTCAACGAAAGCGTGCCGCTGGAACAGCTGGAAACGCGCACGCGCGAAGTGGCAGAGTTGCTGCTCAAGAAGAATCCGGTCGCGCTGAAGTACGCAAAAGATGCGGTGCGTCGCGTTGGCACCATGACTTACGACGAAGCCGAAGATTATCTGGTGCGCATGCAGGAAGATGCCAATTCGTTCGACAACAACGCCCGCAAGGAAGGCATCCGTCAGTTCATCGACGAGAAGAGCTACAAGCCCGGCCTGGGCGAATACGACCTCACCAAAAACAGCGCCTAGACACGTTCTACGGCGTCTGAAGCGATGCGTGCAGCACACGCATCGCTGGCGCTGCCAGCGGTTTTCGCACCGAGGAGGCAGTATGGAAGCCTTATCCGCAACCATGCGCGGGATCGCCGCGCGTGGGCCGTTGGGCCTGTTCATCGATGGTCAGTGGCGCGCAAGCACCGGCGATCGCTATGTGGATGTGATCGCGCCGCAAACCGAAGAACGCCTGCTGCGTTACACCGAACCCTCGTCTGCCGATACCGATGCGGCAGTCGCTACCGCACGAGCCGCATTCGACACCGGCCCCTGGCCGCAACTGTCGCCGCCCGAACGCGGGGTGGTGCTCAAGCGCATTGCCGAACACCTGCGTGCACGCATGCCAGAGCTGGCAGAAGCCTGGACCGGTCAGGTCGGCGCCACCATCGGCTTCAGCCGCCGCGCCTCGCAGCAAGCGCCCGGCTTGTTCGACTACTACGGCGATCTGGTCGCTACCCATCCCTTCATCGAACCGCGTGCACGCGCCCACGGTGGCCGCGTGCACGTCTTGCAAGAACCAGTGGGCGTGGTCGCGGCGATCACGCCATGGAACGCGCCGCTGGTGCTGCTCTGTTACAAGGTCGCCGCCGCATTGGCCGCCGGTTGCACGGTGGTGGCCAAGCATTCGCCGGAAACGCCGATCGATGCCTACATCCTGGCCGAATGCATCAGCGCCGCCGGTATGCCCGATGGCGTGTTCAACCTGTTGCCGGCAGGTCGCGAGGTCGGCAAACAATTGATCCGTCATCCGCAGGTGGACAAGGTGAGCTTCACCGGTTCCACCCAGGCTGGCCGATCGATCAGCATCGCATGTGCAGAGCGTCTGGCGCGGGTCGAACTGGAGCTAGGCGGCAAGTCGGCCGCGATCGTGCTCGATGACGCCGATATCGCCAAGGTGCTGCGCAGCCTGGTGCCCTACTCTATGCCGATCAGCGGCCAGGTGTGCTTCGCACTCACCCGCATGCTGGTGCCGGCGCAGCGACGCGAAGAGATCCTGCAGGCCTATTGCGCGGCCTTGAGTGCACTCAAGCTCGGCGACCCGTTCGCCGCCGATACCGGCATGGGCCCGTTGGCGCTTGGCCGCCAGCTCGAGCGCGTGCAGTCCTACATCGCACAAGGCAGCGCCGAGGGCGCGCGTCTGATCATGGGCGGCGGCCGCCCGGCCCACTTACCGCGTGGTTTTTTTATCGAGCCAACGGTATTCGCCAAGGTGACACCGGACATGACCATCGCGCGCGAAGAGATCTTCGGCCCGGTGGCGAGCTTTATCGATTATCACGATGAAGCCGATCTGATCGCCAAAACCAATGCCGGCGATTACGGCCTGCATGGCACGGTCTACAGCGAATATCCCGAGCGCGCGTATCGCATCGCACGCCGCGTGCGCAGCGGTAGTCATTCGATCAATGGCATGTGGGTGGACAGCGAGATGCCGTTCGGTGGCTTTAAAAACTCCGGTATCGGCCGCGAAGGCGGTATCGAAGGCTTACACGCTTTCCTCGAAACCAGAACCATTTACAGGAGCCTCTAAAAACCCCATCAATCTGCCATCATTGACTTGACGCCCTGCCAGCGGAGAACGACAGACATGATCAGCT
>NZ_MDEJ01000045.1 GCF_002940065.1 Xanthomonas populi | reverse complement strand
GTGTTGGTAAAGCGCCGCTCGCCTTTGCGGCCATGCACATGGAGATCCAGCCACGGGTGACTGACAGCGATCCCAGCGCCCTAAGACATAAAAAACCTCCGCTATGGGCGAGGGGTCGAGCGCTCGCCTGCGGCTGCCCAGTCTGATCGTGACGAGTGCCGACTCCAGCAACTGTTCGGGCGTTCGGCGCTTCGCGCCATCTTCTCCCGCTGGGAGCAGGAACAATGCCGCCGAGCGCGCGCTCGGCGGTGAGCTCAGCGCGTCATGCGCTCTGAGGTGAGTGCGCAGCTTTTAGCACTGCATTGCCATCAATCAGCGTCAGCTGCGCGATCGCATCCTGCACCACCTCCGTCACCGTGGCGTCCACATCCACCGACACCACGTCGGCTTCGTCCAACGGCAATTCCAAGGTCTGCAATTGGCTATCCAGCAGGCTGGGCGGCATGAAGTGGCCGGCGCGTGCGCTCAGCCGTGCAGCGATGACGTGCGGGGCCGCGTGCAGGAACACAAAGCGCATCGGAATGCCGCTGCGGCGCAGCAATTGACGATGCGTCCCACGCAAACCCGAGAACGCCAACGCCACCGATTCGCCGGCATGCACACAGTCGCGCAAGGTGGCAGCCAGCAACTCCACCCACGGCACCCGGATCGCATCGGTGAGCGGTTGGCCTGCGGCCATCTGCGCGCGTGCGGCCACGCTGTGATAGTCGTCGGCATCCAGAAAGCGGTAGCCGTAATGCGCGGCCAGGGCCTGCGCAATGGTGGTCTTGCCGCTGCCTGAAACACCCATCACCACGATGGCCAGATGCGAAGCGGACGCAGGTGCGGTAGTTGCGGCGGTGTCCATCACGTCAGCTTATATCTCCGGATCGATTCGGGATGTTGCCGGATTTCACGTTGGCGGCAGCCGATGCGTGGTGGAGCGTCGGCGCTCCTTGCCAGGTGAGCGGGCCGCCCAGCGTAACGGCGCGCTCGGCCGGGTTCAACGCACTCTAAAGGTCTGCCGATGACGTCATCGCCTGCAACGTCTCCTGCATCGGCGCGCCTGCGCTGGCGTGAAAAGCTGGGCTACGGCACCGGCGATCTGGGCCTGAATCTTTACTGGGCCAACTTCTCCGCGTTCTTGCTGATCTTCTACATCGACACCCTATGATCACCATCGTGATGCGTGGTGGTGCGGGCGCGTATGACCTCAAGGACTACGTGCAGCGGCCGGAGTTGACCAGGCTATTTTTGGGCATGTATTCGGTGGCGTTGGCGGTGGGCACGCGGATCATGCGTTGCCGACCCGGCATTGGGACAAGCGCCGGCTGATGACCACCCTGATGGCGGTCGTTGGCGTCATGAGTTGCCTGATTTTTTATTCCCGCCGATGCGGTGTGGGCGATCTTTGCGTTGAACATGTTGATCGGGCTGGCCTTGGGGCCGACGTCACCGCTGGCGTTTTCGATGTATGCCGACAGCGCGGATGACACCGAATGGCGCACCGGCCGTCGCGCCACCGCAATGACGTTTGCGGCAGCCACGTTTTCGCAGAAGCTGGGCGGCGTCTTGGCATCGGCTGGCATTGCCTGGGTGCTGGCCGGCATGGGCTATGTGGCCAACACCGCGCAGTCTGCCGGCTCGTTGAACGGCATCGTATTGCTGCTGACGGTGATCCCGGGTGCGGTCGCGTTGCTGGCGGCCTGGACCTTGCATTTCTATCCGCTCGATGATGGCTTGTTGCGCCGCATCCAACACGCACTGGCCGCGCGCAAGCGCGACCAACAGGAGCACCGCTGACCGTGTCTGCAACGTCCATTGCCGATTCCGAGACAACGCCCAACGCCGACTGGCCTTAACCTGGAAGCCGATGCGGTAAGCGCGTATCGCGTCGCATTCGTGCCGGCGAAGGACGATGCGGAAATCGCCGCGCTGCGTGCGCGTTATCTGTCCGAGGCAGGCTTTGTCGCCGCTGCGCGCGACTACGCGCGGTAGCTGCACGGCGGGCAGGGCTGCGTGCAGATCGCAACGCCCGATCCGCCTTGGACAATCTGGTCAATCACTGGCTGCTGCGGCAGGTGTTCTCTCACGGCGGCATCAATCGCCTGACCACCGATCCGCACACGCGCAACTCTCTGCAGGGTCACATGGGCATGGCGTACCTGCAACCAGCCACCGCGCGCGCTGCGTTGCTGCAGGCCTTGTCGCAGCAGGAGCCCAGCGTCGCCATGCCTGACGGCATTTTGCAGGTGGAAGGCGCTGAGCTGAAATAGATCAACCAGGTGCCGCATACCGATCACTGCGTGTGGTTGCCGATCTTCCTGAGCGCGTATCTGGCCGACACCGGCGATGCCAGGGTGCTCGATGCGGTGGTGCACTCGCACGATGGACACGCGCTTAGCGTGGCCGAGCGTCTAGATGCGGCGATGCAATGGTTGCTGGATGCGCGCGATGCACGGGGTTTGAGTTTTATCGCACAGGGCGATTGGTGCGACCCGATGCACATGGTCGGTTGGCGCGGGAAGGGCGTCTGCGGCTGGCTGACCGTAGCCACTGCGTATGCGTTGCGGCTGTGGTCGGGCATTTGCGTCGCGCAGCGCCGCACTGCGCCGGCAGAGACATTTGCGCAGGCCGTGCACACGGTCAATGCCGACGCCAACCGTGCGTTGTGGGACGGCAACTGGTATGCGCGCGGCATCACCGACGACGGTGTGCGCTTCGGCATCGCCGAGGATGTGGAAGGCCGCATCTATCTCAATCCGCAGCGCGTTGCGCTCCTGGCCGGCACAGCCGATACAGCGCAGCGCGAGGCGTTGTTGGACGCGGTGCGCGAACAGCTGCATACGCCATACGTGCCGGTAATGCTGGCCCCGGCCTATACGCAGATGCGCGATGACGTGGGTCGGTTGACGCAGAAGTGGCAGGGCGCAGCGGAAAATGGTGCGCTCTACAACCACGCGGTGCCGTTCTATCTGTACAGCCCGTACCAGATCGGCGAGGCCGATCGCGCCTGGGAGATTTTGCGCGCGATGCTGCCCGGCCCTACCTGCGAGGACGTGCTGCAGCGCGGTCACTTGCCGGTGTCGCTTCCCAATCACTACCGCGGTGCCTGGCATCAGTCTCCGCGCACGGCCGGACGTTGGAGCCAGCTGTTCAACACGGGCACGGTGGCCTGGGTGTATCGCTGCGTGCTGGAAGGTTTGTTCGGGTTGGTCGGCGAGGGCGACGCACTGGCGATTCGCCTGCAGCTGCCTTTGCACTGGCCGCACGCGCAGGTGACGGGCCAGTTCCGCAGTGCGGACTTTGAAGTCACCATGACGCGCGAGCCGGGTCGCACAGCGGTGAAGGTGCTGGTGGATGGCGAGCTCTGCCCGGACCAACGCGTGCGCGGCATCGTCGCCGGCCTCACGTATCAGGTGCAGGTGCGCCTGCCCGGTTAGGAGCGGTAACAAAACGTAGCGAGCGCCTGCCTGGCGGTGAGCCAAATGGTTTCGTTTGCCGCATCTCGATAGATGCAGTCAAAAGCCGCGTTGGTCGCGTACGCGGTGCCCTCACCGCTCGCGGGACACGCCGTCAACCCCTCCCTGGGGGCTCGATGGCGGCATCCATGCCGCCAACGGTCCCGCAATCGGCGAAGACACCGCACCAGACAGTTTGCTGGCTGTTTATCGAAAACCATGCACACCGACCATTCTGACTGGCTCTTACCCGCCCACCGTTGCGGGACCTTACGCGGCATGGATGCCGCGTAAGAGCTGACAAGGATGTACTTGCAGCGTGTCCGGCGATGGTGGGCGGGCAAGGGCCCTGCAGCCAAGCCGCAGATCAGCCGCTCTGCAGCAGACGGGCCTGAAGGCGTTTTTTTGGCCGCTCCAAGAACGACACACAAGACGGCTTAGCGCCCCGCCAAGCTGACCTGTTGCGCTGTTGCGATCCCCACTCCCGATTCCCCACTGCGTAAACTCCCAGCTTGCATTGACCTGGGAACGCGCCTTGGTATCGAGCTGGATCCTGCTGCTGGTCTCAGTCGGCTATGCCGCGCTGCTGTTCGGGGTGGCGTGGTGGGGCGACCGCCGTCCGCTGTATCCGGAGCGGCCGTGGTTGCGGCCGGCGGTCTACAGCCTGGCGCTGGCGGTGTACTGCTCGTCGTGGACGTTCTACGGCGCGGTCGGCTCGGCGGTGCGCAACGGCATCGGCTATCTGCCGATCTATCTGGGCCCGCTGCTGTTGCTGTTGTTCGGCTGGCGCATCATCGAGCGGCTGGCGTGGATCGCACGCGCCGAAAACACCGTCTCCATCGCCGATTTCATTTCGTCGCGCTATGGCCGCTCGCGGCGGCTGGCGGCCTTGGTGGCGGTGATCGCGCTGGTCGGCATCGTTCCGTATCTGGCGCTGCAGTACAAAGCGGTGGCGATGAGCCTGGAAGTGTTGACCGGCCATAGCAGCGCCGGGCGCGGCATCTTTGCCGATCCGGCCTTGTATGTGGCATTGCTGATGGCGCTGTTTGCGACCTTGTTCGGCACCCGCCAGGTCGATGCCACCGAGCACCATCACGGCATGATGCTGGCGATCGCTTTGGAGTCGGTGATCAAGTTGATCGCCATCGTCGCGGTGGGTCTGTTCGCCTGGTTGTGGCTGAGCGACCACCATGTGCCCATCGCCGATTCGGCGCGAACCTTGTTCCAACACACGCCGTCGGTGGGGTTCATTTCGCAGACGCTGCTGAGCTTTCTGGCGGTGATCTGCCTGCCGCGCCAGTTCCATGTGGCGGTGGTGGAATGCAGCGATGTGGGCGACATCCGCCGCGCGCGCTGGTGGTTCGGCGCCTATCTGGTGATCATCTCGGCGATGGTGTTGCCGATCGCATCGGCCGGCGTTGCCTTGTTCGGCAAAGGCAGTGCGGTGGCCGACGATGCGATGGTGCTGGCGTTGCCACTGAGCCAGGGCAACACCGTCTTGGCGTTGGTGGCCTACGTGGGCGGGTTTTCGGCGGCCACCGGCATGGTGATCGTGGCCAGCATCGCGCTGGCCACCATGGTCAGCAACGACCTGGTGATGCCGGTGTTGCTGCGTCGCCGTGGCAGCGCCGATGCGCGTGCGGCGGTGGCCTCACGCGTGTTGTGGATTCGTCGCGTCGCCATCCTGCTGCTGGCGCTGGTTGCCTATGGCTACCACCGCAACGTGGCTAACGACACCACCTTGGCGACGTACGGCTTGATGGCATTCGCGGCGGTGGCGCAGTTCGCGCCGGGCGTGATCGGCGGGCTGTACTGGCGCGGCGCCAGCCGTAAGGGCGTGGAGACCGGCATGGTGCTCGGCTTCATGACCTGGATCTACACCTTGCTGCTGCCGGCGGCCACGCGTGCGGGCTGGATGCAGCCGGAGTGGTTGGTGGATGGCCCATTCGGCATCGCCTGGCTGCAGCCGCAGCAGCTGTTCGGCATGCGTGGCTGGGACCCGCTGGCGCACGGCACGTTCTGGTCGCTGCTGATCAACGTCGGCGCGCTGATGCTGGTGTCGGCGCGCTGGCGCCCCGGTGTGGACGAGCGCCTGCGCGCGGCGCCATTCCTGGACCCGTATGCGCAGCGCCCGGCAGTGGCCGGCGACTGGCCCGGCCATGTGCGCGTGGCCGACCTGCAGGCGCTGGCCGAGCGCGTGGTGGGCGAAGCGGCATGCGCATCGCGCGTTCGTCGATCAGGCGTTGCTGCTGGAACGCGAACTGCAGCCGACCGTGGTGGCCGACCGCGCCTGGGTACAGTTCACCGAGCGCTTGCTTGCCGCTTCGATCGGCGCCGCCTCCGCACGCCTGGTGCTGACCAGCCTGTTGCGCGGTTCGGGCATGGAGCTGGGCGAAGTGGTGGCGGTGCTCGACGAAGCCGGCCAGGAGCTGCGCTTCAATCGCGAAATCCTCTCCACCACGCTGGAAAACATCAGCGCGGCGGTCAGCGTGGTCGACCCGGACATGCGTCTGACTGCTTGGAATCGCCGCTACCAGCAGCTGTTCGGGTATCCGGACGGCATGTTGTACGTCGGCCGCCCCGTCGCCGATCTGATCCGCTACAACGCCGAGCGCGGCGAGTTGGGCGAGGGCGACACCGAAGACCAGATCGGTCGCCGTATCCGGCATCTGCGCGCCGGCTCGCCGCATGTGTTCGAACGCACCCGCAGCGATGGCAAGGTGATCGAAATGCGTGGGCAGGCGTTGCCCGGTGGCGGTTACGTCACCAGCTACAACGACATCACCGATTACAAACGCGCCGAGCGCGCGTTGCTGGACGCCAACGAAAACCTGGAGCAACGCGTGGCCGATCGCTCGCGCGAGGCCGAGCTGGCGCAGCAATCCAAGACGCGCTTTCTGGCCGCGATCAGCCACGACGTGCTGCAGCCGCTCAATGCCGCGCGCCTGTTTGCTTCTGCTTTGCGCGAGAGCCATCACAACAACGAAGAACAACGCCATCTGGCTGAACGTGTGGATGCCTCGTTGCGCGCGGCCGAAGAATTGCTCGATGGCTTGCTCGATGTCTCGCGTCTGGATGCCGGCGGGTTGCGGCCCACGGTTGAGGACTTCGATGCCAGCGCGCTGATGCACGAACTGGCCGCGCAGTACGCACCGGTGGCCTCCAGCCGCGGGTTGCAGTTGCAGGTGCATCGCCGCGCGTTGTGGGTGCGCAGCGACCGCCGCCTGCTGCGCCGGGTGATGCAGAACTTTCTCGCCAATGCGCTGCGCTATACGCGTCAGGGCCGCATCGTACTAGGCATGCGCGGGCGCGGCGACCAGGTGGAATTGCAGGTGTGGGACACCGGACCGGGCATTCCCGAGCACCATATGCGGCAGATTTTCGAAGAGTTCCGTCGTTATCAGCAGCCGTTCGATTGGGGCGAGCAGGGCTTGGGATTAGGCCTGTCGATCTGCCAACGCATCTCGCGCCTGCTCGATCACGATCTGAGTGCGCGCAGTCAGGTTGGCCGCGGCAGCATGTTCTCGATCCTGCTGCCACGCGTAGCCGCAGTGCCGGAGGCGCCCGTGTTGCCGGTGCTCGCCACACGCGCGTTGCCCAGCGGCGATTCGTTGGCCGGGTTGCGCGTGCTGTGCGTGGACAACGACCGCGAGATTCTCGACGGCATGTGCGCACTGCTCGGCCGCTGGCAGGTGGAGGTGATCACTGCCAGCACCGTGGATCAAGCGCTGGAACGCGCGCGCGAACAACCGGACCTGATGCTGGTGGATTACTACCTGCACGACCGGCTCGATGGCCTGGGCACGCTGGACGCGGTGCAGGCTGCCGCAACCGCACCGATTGCCGGCGCACTGCTCACTGCCGATGGCCGCGACGAACTCAAACAACTCGCGCGTGCGCGTGGCTATCGCTTGCTGACCAAACCGGTCAAGCCGGCCTCGCTACGCGCGTTCTTGAGCGCGCATCACGATGCGAAAAAGCGCTGACGGCTGCTCACTGCCCACTGCATCGTCGGAGCGTGCCTGCGCGCGATGGGGCGCTACCGATAACGCTTCATCGCGCGCAGGCACGCTCCGACGAAAAACCGTTGGCAGCAAGGGTGACGCTTACGCCGCGCCGTTCAAGTGCTCGTAGAGAATGACGCCGCCCACGATCACCAAAATCAAACCGCCGAGAATCTCGGCGCGCTTGCCGATCAGGTTGCCGAGCACGCGGCCCAGCATGACGCCTGCGGTGACCATGCTGAAGGTGCATAGCCCGACCACCACGGCCACCACGCCGATGTGTACGTCGAGAAATGCCAGGCTTACGCCGACCGCCATCGCATCGATGCTGGTGGCAAAACCGGTGGTGGCCAAGGCGAGCAATCCATGCCGTTTCGGCGTATCGGAAGGCGCCTGGTCCACATCGTCCGGTTCCTGCCGCAGACCGGCCACATTCATGTGCGTGCCCAGCGCGCCCAGCAGCACGAAGGCGATCCAGTGGTCGTAGGCAGACACATAGCTGTACGCGGCGCGCCCCAGCAGCCAGCCGATCACCGGCGTGATCGCCTCGATGCTGCCGAAGATCAGACCGGCGCGTAGCGCATCGCGCCACTGCGGCTTACGCATCGCCGCGCCCTTGCCGATCGCTGCGGCAAACGCATCGGTCGACATTGCAAAACCGATCAACACAATGGAAAAAGGGGACATCGACAGTCTCGGGTTGGGCACGATCGCAACGACATGCGCCCGCGCCAACCGTTGTTGTGCACGCATGCCGCTGGTCTCGCCAAACCAAGATTGGTTGCCTGCACCACGGCGCAACGGCCGAGTATGTTGATGCAGGCGCTTTCGATAAACGAAAGCAGGCTACTCCCCAAGGGGCGCGCAGTGTACCAACGCACATCCGCAATCGGTGCGTTTGCACTGCACGCGAAGGTCGGTCTGATCTTTATAGCCGTGGCTATCGCAGCACACGATCGACGCGGTTTTTGACTTGTTTCAGAGCGTCACAGCCAGCAAGGCGGGTCTACGCACTGGACGGATGCGGCGCCTGATGGCCTTGGCGATAGCGACGAGCGGTCTCCATACCGGTGAAGCAAACAGCGAAAAACGCGGGGGGAAAGCTGCTGGCGCGAGATTTGCTGCACGCAGTGCGAGACGGAAATTCTGTGTTTCCACGCACGTGCATGCGCCAGCGCCTGCTTGGTGCTGTTTTTCAAGACGCCGATGCAAGGATGCAGCGATCAGCAACGATGCAGCGATCGTTTTGGCGCCTCGATTTGCATGGCTTGCGCCGCCGCAGGGATTGCTTGCAAAGCCGTTCGAGTGGAGTGCGATGTGTAGACTGCCATTGCAGCACTGCAGGAAAGATCATGCAGCGCTCCACGCACATGGTCAGCCGGGCAGCGGTTAGACATCGGCAGTCAGCTGTCAGAAGCGAGCAACAAACAGCAACAGCGCCTACTCAAACATCCGGCGCGGGCGGCGGCGACTACATCAACGCCGCGGAGATGTCCGCCGTCGCCGCACACAGGGCCTGCAACGCCGCTTGCGGACCCACCAGCTCCGGGCGCCGCGCGATGAAGGGCACGGTGAGCGTATAGGTGGCGCTGCCGCGTTGCAGGATCGGTGCGGTCAGATCGACCACGCCCACCACCGCCTCGCTGGGTTGCATGGCGTAGCCATCGTTGCGCGCTTGCGCGGCGGCGGCCAGAAACTGCGCGCGCTCGAACGGCACCTTGCTGGCGTCGAGCATGTCCAGCCAGCGCGCCTGCACCTCCGGCTGCTGGAAGGCGAACAGCACCAGCCCGGAACTGGAATGCGTCAACGGGCGGCGATGGCCCGGGCGCACCACCAGGCCCAGGTCGCTGGGCACGTCCATCTGCGCGATCACCACGATCTGGTCGCCGGACGGCGCCACCAGGTGGCAGGGCTGGCAGATCGCATCGGCCAGCCGCCGCATCACCGGCAACGCCGCTTCGCTGATGCTCTGCACCTGCGGCTGCTGCATGCCGAGCATGAACAGACGGTTGGTCAGCACATAGTCGCCTTCGCCTTCGCGGGTGAGATAGCCGCGCTCCTCCAGCACCTGCAGCATGCGGAAGATCTCTCCGCGCGAGCGGCCGATGCCTTGCGAGATCGCGCCCATGCTCATCGGCTGCGCCTGGCGGGCGAGCAGCTCCAGGATGTCCAGTCCCTTGTCCAGAGCGGGGGCGCGGTACTTGGCGGGTTCGATGCTCATCCGTTTGCGATTCCAGGCAAGGCTGCGGCGCGCCAGGGTACAGGCATCGCGGGCAGCGGTGAGGTGTGGCGCTTGCGTGCAAATATAAACAAAGATTTTATATTTGCATGGCGCGGATGTGCGCAGTACGCTCGCCGCACAGCAACGCAAGCGCCATAGCCTTGGGAGGGGATCGGTCGCATGCATCACAGTGACAGTGCCGCGCAGGCGCGCGGCAACCTGGCGCGTACCGCCATGGTTCCGCTGTTGTTGATTGTCAGCCTGTTCTTTTTGTGGGGCATGGCCAACAACCTCAACGACATCCTGATCAAGCAGTTCAAGAAGGCCTTCGAGTTGTCCGACCTGCAGGCCGGGCTGGTCCAGAGCGCGTTCTATCTGGGCTATTTCGTGTTCGCGATGCCGGCGGCGATGTTCATGCGCCGCTATAGCTACAAGGCGGCGGTGGTGCTGGGCCTGCTGCTGTACGCGTGTGGCGCGTTCCTGTTCTACCCGGCCGCGCAGGTGCACACCTACTGGCTGTTCCTGCTGGCCTTGTTCGTGATCGCCAGCGGCCTGGCGTTTCTGGAAACAACCGCCAACCCGCTGGTGACCGTGCTCGGCCCGGCAGAGGGTGCGGCGCGGCGCCTGAATCTGGCCCAGGCGTTCAACCCATTGGGTTCGATCACCGGCGTGTTGGTCGGCCAGCACTTCATTTTCTCCGGCGTGGAGCACACCCCGGCCGAGTTGGCAGCGATGGCGCCGGCCGCGCGCGCTGCGTTCTTCGCCACCGAATCGTCCGCAGTGCAGACCCCGTATCTGGTGATCGGCGTGGTGGTGATGCTGTGGGCGATCCTGATCGCGCTGGTGCGCTTTCCCACCGGGGATGCGGGCGTCGTCGTGGGCGCTTCGGCTCCCAAACGCGCGCGCTTCGGCGAGTTGCTGCGTCACCGGCTGTTCGTCTTTTCGGTGGTGGCGCAGTTCTTCTATGTGGGCGCGCAGGTCGGTATCTGGAGTTATCTGATCCGTTATTTGCAAGATGCTGTGCCGGGCACGCCGGAAAAAACCGCCGCCACGTATCTGACCATCTCGCTGGTGTTGTTCATGGCCGGCCGCTTCATCGGTACCGCGCTGGTGCGCTATCTGGCGCCGGCCAGGTTGCTGGCGAGTTTTGCCACGATCAATCTGGTCTTGTGTGCGGTGGCGATTGCGCTGCCCGGTTGGACCGGCTTGCACGCATTGGTGGCGGCCAGCGTGTTCATGTCGGTGATGTTCCCGACCATCTTTGCGCTGGGTCTGGATGGCATGCACGACGATGCGCGCAAGTTGGGTTCATCGTTGCTGGTGATGTCGATCATCGGTGGTGCGCTGCTGACGGCGGTGATGGGAGCGGTGTCGGACATGGCCGGCATCCACTGGGCGATGGTGGTGCCGGGCGGGTGCTTTGCGGTGATTTTGCTGTTCGCGTTGCGCGCGCGTCGCGCTGCGCCTGTGGTTGCAGGAGCAGGCGCATGAGTGTGCGGCATCTGTGCTACGTGCTGGATCTGCACGACGATCCGCAATTGATTGCCGAGTACGAGCGTTGGCATCAACCGACGCAGGTGTGGCCGGAAGTAGTGGCGTCGTTGCGGCGGGCGGGAATCCTGGAGTTGCAGATCTTTCGCAGCGGCGATCGGTTGGTGATGCTGATGGAAGTTGGCGCCGATTACGATTCGGCGGCCAAGGCGGCGCGGGATGCGGCCGATCCGCGGATTCAAGCCTGGGAAGAGCTGATGTGGCGGTTTCAGAAAGCCCTGCCTGGCAGTGCGCCTGGGGAGAAGTGGCGTGAGGCCGGGCGGATTTTTGCGTTGAGTGAGGCGGTTGGTGTGGGGCGGGGTTAGGGTTTTTTGCCCAGTCTGTTTCTGCGGATGTGTTGACTCCGCAGTAGGGCGTTGGTCTTGAGTATTTTTGCCGCTGCCGCTGCCGCTGCCGCTGCCGCTGCCGCTGCCGCTGCCGCGCTGGCGCCGAGCATTGAAACAGGGTGTTTTTTTCGCAGGCGCATCGTGCGTTGTGCCTGCTGCGCAGCGAAGGCGTGACAGCAGCCAGCGACGGAGAATGCCCTGCCACTGCCTGTTGCGCATGCGTGGTTCCGCGCAGTTGCGCTGCGTGATGCCGTCCAGCGGCTCGGTGGCCTAGGCCATACAGTGCACACCCTCACCGCCGACAACGGCTAAGGAGTTCGCCGATAATCGGCTCATTGCCGCCTGCTTGCAGAGCGATGTCTATTTTGCAGATCCGTACTGCACATGGCAGCGCGGCAGCAACGAAAATGCCAACGGATTGACCCGCCAGTCCTTGCCACGACAGACCGATTTCAACAGCATCATCGATGCGCACCTGCGATGGATCGAGCAGCGGCTCTACAATCGTCCGCGCAAAATACTTGGATTCAAAACGCCCCTCGACGTCTTCTCCGAGGAGATTCTTAACAGCGTTGCGAATCAGAGTTGAATTCGCCCACTCTAAAGAACGGCCTCAGTCGCGATCAGGCAATCGAGAAAGCCCGTCGCGGCTGAAGCCGCTCCTACAGGGAATGCGATCTGCGCTGTGTAGGGCGCTGGATTACCCCTTCGCCGCTGCCAGGTCTTCCACCCAGAAGCGGCCGTCGGGGTAGCGGAATTCTGCGATGGAAGCGGGGTGCATTTCGGCGGAGAAACCTGCGGCTTCCGGCGCCAGATAGCGGCCGTGCTGGATGCGGACAGGGTCGAGGAAGTGTTGATGCAGGTGGTCGACGTATTCGATGGCGCGGTCTTCCATCTTGCCGGTGATGGCCACGAAGTCGGCCATGGCCAGGTGTTGCACCAGTTCGCACAGGCCGACGCCGCCGGCATGCGGGAAGACGCGGATGTTGAATTTGGCGGCCAGCAGCAGAATGGCGAGGTTTTCGTTGACGCCGCCGACGCGGGCGGCGTCGATCTGGATCAGGTCCACCGCACCTGCTTGCAGCAGCTGCTTGAACACCACGCGGTTCTGGGTGTGTTCGCCGGTGGAGACCGGCACCGGGGTGATGCCCTGGCGGATGGCGGCGTGGCCGAGGACGTCGTCCGGGCTGGTGGGTTCTTCGATCCAGGCGATGTCGAACTCGGCCAGCTGGCGCATCCAGTCGATCGCCGGGCCCACATCCCAACGCTGATTGGCGTCTACCGCCATCGCGATGTCCGGGCCGATCGCCTCACGCGCCAGGCGGCAGCGGCGGATGTCGTCCTGCACGTTGGCGCCCACCTTGAGCTTGATGGTGCGGAAGCCGTCGGCCACTGCCTCTTTTGCGAGGCGCACCAGTTTTTCGTCGGAGTAGCCGAGCCAGCCGGGCGAGGTGGTGTAGGCGGGGTAGCCCTGGTCGATCAGCGTGGCGATGCGCTGCGCGCGCTGCGGTTGTGCCTCGCGCAGGAGGGTCAACGCTTCGTCGCGGGTGAGCGCGTCGGTGAGGTAGCGCAAGTCGATGGTGTCGACCAGTTGCTCGGGCGTGAGTTCGGCAATAAAGCGCCACAGCGGCTTTTTCGCGGCACGTGCGGCCAGATCCCAGGCGGCGTTGATCACCGCGCCGATCGCCATATGCATCACGCCCTTTTCCGGGCCCAGCCAGCGCAGCTGCGAGTCGTTGGTAAGCCGGCGGGCGAACGCGCCCAGATCGGCGATGACGTCTTCCACGCGCAGACCCACCACATGGTCGGCCAGTGCGGCCACTGCGGCGGTCTGTACATCGTTGCCGCGGCCGATGGTGAACACCAGGCCGTAGCCGGCCAGATCATCCGGTGCATCGGTGCGCAGCACGACATAGGCGGCCGAGTAGTCCGGATCCGGATTCATCGCATCCGACCCATCGAGCTCGCGCGAGGTGGGGAAGCGGACGTCGTGGGTCTCGAGGGCGATGATGGTGCGCATTGAAGTCCTGGGCGATGGAAACGAGGTTGGGAACTGCTTTAAAGCCCCTCTCCCTGCGGGACAGGGGTTGGGGTGAGGGTACGAACGCGAAGCGCCGAGGGTGTTGAGGCGTTGCAGTGACGACTCTGTTGGCAACACAGACCAACGCATCAATTGCACGACCAACTGCCCATCGATATCGACGCGCCACTAGGCTTAGAGATCCAACGCGTCGCTACATCTCATAAACGCATGACGCATGACGCATCAGCACAAGCGCCAACATGTCACGCCTAACAACAAGGCACATCGCGACGAATTGCGTCAATACGTCGCTACGGACCCTCACCCCAACCCCCGCTCCGCTCCCCGGCCCGCGCCAGCAGCGCGGGCGCACCAAGGCACGCGCGCCAGTGGCGCGAAAGCCGTGCCTTGGTGCCCCGGCGGGAGAGGGGCTTGGGTTGCGTCGCGCGGAGGTTTCGCCACTTGCCTTGACTGCAATCTCGCTCCCATGGGAACCAGGGTCCCGGCAAGGGAGAGGGAAGGGCTCAGCCAGCGTCGCGCGGATGCGCCACCACCGTCTGGCGTTGACGACCCAGGCCTTCGATCTCCAGCTCCATCACGTCGCCCGGCTTCAGATACACCGGCGGCTTCTGGCCCAGGCCCACGCCCGGCGGGGTGCCGGTGCTGATCACATCGCCCGGCATCAGCGTCATGTAGCGGCTGATGTGGCTGACCAGTTCGGCCACGCCGAACACCATCGTGCGGGTGCTGCCGTTTTGATAGCGATGGCCGTTGACCTCCAGCCACATCGATAGGTTCTGCGGGTCGGCGATATCATCGCGGGTGACCAGCCACGGGCCGATCGGGCCGAAGGTGTCGGCGCTCTTGCCCTTGACCCATTGGCCGCCGTGTTCGAGCTGGAATTCGCGCTCGGACAGATCGTTGATCACCGCGTAGCCTGCGACGTGGTTCAGCGCTTCGTCCACCGAGACATCGCGCGCCACATCGCCGATCACCACGCCCAGTTCCACCTCCCAATCGCTCTTGACCGAGCCGCGCGGGATGATCACGGTGTCGTTGGGGCCGCTCACCGCAGTGGTGGCCTTCATGAACAGGATCGGCATCTTGGGCACGTCCATGCCCGATTCGGCAGCGTGGTCGGCGTAGTTCAACCCGACGCAGATGAACTTGCCGATCTGCCCCACTGCGGCGCCATACCGCACATCGCCTTCGATCAGCGGCAGCGTGAAGGTATCCAGCGCGCGTAGTTTGTCCAGCCCGGCATTGGTGATGTGCTCGCCGGCGACATCGTCGATCACGCCGCTCACATCGCGGATGCGGCCTTCGCCATCGATCAAGCCGGGACGTTCCTGGCCGGGGGCACCAACGCGTACGAGTTTCATGCAGTCTTCCTTTGCAGATGAGGAATGGAGCGGCTAGCAAACCTAGCGCGCGTGCATCAGGTGGGTGAGGACAGCGTGCTCAGAATCGAAGCGGACAAGCGATACAGATCGCATCTGGCCTTGGCAGCGCCCACGTTGGCTGAGCGGCATCGTGGTGCGTTGTCGATCTCAGTTAGACCAGCCACCATCGATGATGTGGGTCTGGCCGGTGGTAAACGACGATTCGTCCGAGGCCAGATACACCACCAGCTGCGCGATCTCGCGCGGGTCACCTAGGCGGCCCATCGGCTGGCGGTCGGTGAAGCTCTTCCACACCGCCTGTTCGTCGCCGCCCAGCGCTTGCACGCGCTGGCCCAGCGACGGCGTCTTGATGGTGCCCGGGCAGATCGCGTTGCAACGCACGCCCTTGGCCACGTAATCGGCAGCGATCGCCTTGCTCAGGCCGATCACTGCGGCCTTGGTCACGCCGTAAACGAAGCGGTTCGGCACGCCCTTGATGCTGGAGGCCACCGAAGACATGTTGATGATGCTGCCGCGGCCGCGTTCGAGCATGCCCGGCAGTACCGCCTTGCAGGTGTAGTACATCGCATCGACGTTGATCGAAAACGAACGGCGCCAGGCCGGTTCGTCGCAATCGAGAATGCTGCCCTGGTGCACGAAGCCGGCGCAGTTGAAGACCACATCGAACGGGCCGTGCGCGGCGACCAGCGCGGCGATCGCAGACGCGTCGGTGACATCCAGCAGCTGGGTGCTGATGGCCTCCGACTCGGCCGCCAGCGCCTGCAAGGCAGTGGCATCGATATCGGTGGCGATCACCCGCGCACCGGTGCGTGCACAGGCCAGCGCGCTTTCGCGGCCGATGCCGGCGCCGGCGGCGGTGATCAGGCAGCGCTTGCCGCGCAGACGGTCGTTGGGTGCTGTAGAGAGCAAGACAGTCATACCGAAGAGGTTCCGTGGGTGGGGGCCGCCGGCCGTGGCAGACGATAGAACGTGCGTGCGTTGTCGCCGAACACGGCTTCGGCATGGCCGTCGGCGTGTGTGGCGACCAGGTGTTGTGCGATTTCGACCCACTGCGCGTAATCGGCGCGCTGGGTCAGCACTGGCCAGTCGCTGCCCCACAGCACACGCTGTGGGCCGAAGCGTGCGAACAGATGGCCGACATACGGCTCCAGCGCCTCCACGCCGGCGCCGCGCGCCGCTTCGGTGAGCAGGCCGGAGAGCTTGCAATGCACAGTGGGATGCTGCGCCAACGCGGCCATGCCGGCGGCCCAGGCAACAAACTCGCCTGCAGCGATCTGCGGCTTGCCGCCGTGATCAATCACCACGCGCAAGCCCGGGTGGCGCTTCAGGCGCGTCTGCAATGCCGGCACATGCACGCTGCGGATCAACGCGTCGAACGCCAGATCGTGCGCGAGCAGTGCGTCGAAGGCGGCATCCAACGCAGGCTGGGCCAGCCATTGCACATCGGCGATGTCCTGCACCATCGGGCGCAGGCCCTTGAGCACGCCGCCGCCGGCCTGCACCAGCGCGGCGATGCGCGCGGCGGCATCGGGCGCGGCGAAATCGACCCAGCCCACCACGCCGGCAATGCGCGCATCCGCGCGCGCCAGCTCGAACAAGTAACGGGTTTCGGCTTCGGTCGCAGCGGCCTGCACCACCACCACGCCATCGATCTCGGCAGCGTCCAACGCATCGCCGATGTCGGCGGGGGCGAAGTCGCGGTAGAGCAGTGCCAGCTCGGGCGTCAGCCAGTGGTAATCGCCACGGGCCAGTTGCCAGAAATGCAGATGTGCGTCGATGCGGCTCATGGCGTGGGCAGCTCCGCAGTGAGCAGGCCGTCATCGCGCAGGCGTTGCCACAGTTCGGGCGGGATCGGCGCATGCAAGCGTGCGGCGGCCGATTGCACCTCGGCCACGGTGCGCATGCCGGCCACCACCGTCGTCACGACTGGATGCGCGAGCGGGAACTGCAACGCCGCCGCGCCGATATCCACGTCGAACGCCGCGCAGGCCGCGTACAAACGCTGCGCGTGCTGCAAGGTGGCAGTATCGACCGGGGCGTAGTTGTAGGTGGCGCCGGGGCCGCCTGCGTCGCTGAGCAGGCCGGAGCTATACGGGCCGGCCGACAGGATCGCCACGTTGCGCTGCTGCGCCTGGTCGAGCAGCGCGCGCGCGCCGTGCTGTTCCAGCAGGGAGTAGCGGCCGGCCAGCATCACGCAGTCGAGCGCAAAGCGCGGCAGCACCTCCAGTGCCACCTCCTGCTCGTTGACGCCCAGCCCGATCGCCCCGCAGACACCGGCCGCCTTCAACTCCGCCATCGCCGGCAAGGCCTCCTCCAAGGCCTGGCGCAGCACGTCGGCGTGGTTGTCGCCGTGGGTCAGCGCGCCGATGTCGTGCAGCAGCAGCACGTCGATGTAGTCGGTTCCCAGGCGCTCCAGGCTGGAAGCGAACGCGCGTCGCACGCCGTCGGCGCTGTAGTCGAACGCGGCGCGGCGGCCCGCCACCGCAAAGCCGTCGCGCCCTGCAGCGGCCTGCGCATCGTCGTAGAGGCAGCGGCCGACCTTGGTCGACAGCGTGTAGGCGGCGCGGGGTACACCGGCCAGACCACGGCCCAGCCGCGTTTCGCTCAGCCCATAGCCGTAGTAGGGTGCGGTGTCGAAATGGCCGATGCCGGCCTCGAACGCACCTGCCACCGCAGCCAGCGCCTGACCTTCATCGACTTCGGTATACAGATTGCCGATCGGCGCAGCACCAAAGCCCAGCGCCGAGAGCTGCACACTGGTAGTCCCCAGCCGCCGCCGCGCAACGCTCACGCGTCACGCTCCGCAGGGTTGGCGGGTGTCACGCAGGCGCGTACGGAATCTGGAAAGCAGCAGCTGGGCATCGCACCATCCACCAGCCGGCCGGTGCCGGACTGTTCGCATATGAATATGGCAATCATAAGTGAACAGATCACGCTGCGGTGCAGCAAAATGGCGGAGAGCGGTTCAGTGCCGTGGTCGCGCCGCTGCCGCCGAGCGCGCTGGCGGGCGAAGCGAATGCAGCCTGCGCACGCACGTCGCAATGGGCGCGCGGCATCGAGGGGCACCGCACCGCGGACCTGGGCACCGGCACCTACCTCAATCCCATCGTGGCCGGCGATCACCACGACCCCACCATCCTCACGGATGGCAGCGACGGCCTGGCTACCGAAGGGCAGGTCGAACCGGCCTACGCACCGTGGCGCTACCCCGACGACTGGATCGTGGAAAACGTCGCGCCCGAAGGCCCCAAGCTGACCTGGCACAACGGTTGGTTGTCTCTGGTCACCGCCGTCTGCGGTACCGCCGGGCCGGTGACCGGGTCTCTGGTCATCGCCGCGCGTTCGCGCTCGGTGCACGGGCCGTGGGAACTCTGCCCGCGCAATCGGCTGGTGCGCACCCAACCCGAACAGGAACCGTGGTGGTCGCGCGGACATGCCTCGCTGGTGCAGGGGCCGCGTGGCGCTTGGTGAATGGTCTATCACGCTGACGAAAATGGCTTCCGCACACTAAGGTCAAACCTGCGCTAAGCGGCTTTGCGCGATCGGACGATTTTTCGACCGACAAGTGCCGCACCCAAGGGAGCCTGCATGCGCCCGAGCCCGGCGAGCAGGCGCGAGTGCAGCGAGCGAATCGATACACTCCGCTTAGCAGGCCCATGCACGACACGATTGATTTCCTGATCAGCCCGACCCGACGCCACGAAAATTGAGCACCTCTCGCAGCACTGACCACCAGCAAGACTGGCAGCGCATCCTGAACGCACAAGATTGCGCCAGCAGCTTTGCGCAGCAGACGCCTGCCGCAATGACCATGGAAAACGTCAGGCAAACAGCGCCCCACGGCCCAAGCCCCGAGCGCTAGCCAAGGATCAGCGCGAATCATGTGGACTGTTGCCGACGGCATCGACTGCGCAAATCCAAGCACACGCCTCGTCTCTGAAACCATTGCTTGCCGATCAGCGGTGGCCAACAGTGGGAGCGCGGTGGCGTCTCCGGGGGCGTGACCGTCTGGCGGCATGGATGCCGCCACCGAGCCTGCATGGACGGATTCACGGCGTGTCCCTACCTCGGATGCGACACCGCGCAAAGACCAACCTCCACACGCAACGTCTGCCAGCTCTGTGCGAATGCGTCGGGTCACTGAGGCCGCTTGCACGCGTACCGGCGTGGCACACGCCGCACAAGCGCCCACGCCGGCACGCGCGCAAGCACCTCCGGGTTTGGTCGGCGCCTGAAGGAAAAGGGTTGGCTGCGTTACATGCCGTGCGTCGGGACGCGGTCTTCATTGGCAAATTGCTCGCAATGTCGATGTGCACATCGGCGTGCAATCGCATCACCGGGACGACGCACAATCAGCAGGTTGAGATCGCGCATCGGCACGAAATTGCGACATCGTTCGCGCTCCAGCCGCTCGCCGCGAACGCCTTGGAGATGTCGCTGCCATCGTCCAGCAGCACCACCAGCTTGCGCGTGGTGGCGATGGGCTTGCCGTCCACCCACAGTTTGAAATCGGTCAGTTCGCTGTGGGTGGCCATGCCGCACTACATCGGGGGCATCGGGAAGGCGATCGGTACGCTCAACACGCGCTCGCTGATGTTGGTGAACACGTCGTCCACCTGCACGCGCTCCTCGCTGAGCACCAGGGCTTGCTTGTCCATGTGGATGTCGGGCTGATGCAACAAGCGGATCGTGCCGTTGTCGTCGCCGAAGCTGCGGTCGTCGGCCTGCGCACTGCCGCAGCCGAGCACGGCGAGCACAATTGCCAACACAAGCGGGCCGCGCGGAAGAGAAAACGTGTGCATGGATCCCCTGGAGACCGGCACGCACCGACGCGCCGCAGGCGTGCAGCCTGCCATGCACGATCAGCGCAAGCATGCCGGGGATCGCAATCCACACGCTTTGATGTCTTCCCACGTATTGCCGCAGCAGTGACGCCGTGAGTGGCGCACAGCGGCAAACGAGACCTCGTGAGCAGTTGTTGTGGTTATCAGGTTGGTGCGGACGGCGCACTCAGCCCCGGAGTGTACGAGTGATACAAGCGTGCACCGCGCACCGGCTGCACCCATCTGGCTGGGTGTTGGGTGAGCGCCGTGGTTTTGTCGGCCGCGCTCAGTCTTCTTCCGGCGGCGGCAGCACGATGCCGTCGGCATCGATGGCGAGCTTGCCGGCCATCAGCACCGCCTGGGTGCGGTTGGTGACGCCGAGCTTGCGCAAGATCGCAGTGACATGCGCCTTGATGGTGGCTTCGGACACGCCGAAGTCGTAGGCGATCTGCTTGTTGAGGCGCCCGGCGCCGAGCATCTGCAGTACGCGGAATTGTTGCGGGGTGAGATCGCGCAGGCGTTGGCCCACTTCGCGTTCTTCGCTACAGGTAGGCGGCAGGTTCTGGGCTGCGGCCGGGATCCAGCGCTCGCCATCGAGCACGGTGGCCAACGCGCGGCCAATGGTGTCCGAGTCGGCGGATTTGGGAATGAAACCGAATGCGCCATGGTCGATCGCGCGCCGCATTACCGTGGGTTCTTCGCGTGCGGACACCACCACCACCGGCAACTGCGGATGCAGCGAACGCATGTGCACCAACGCACTGAACCCCTGCGCGCCCGGCATGTTGAGATCCATCAACAACAGATCGGCATCCGGTTGCGCATCGGCCAGGGTGTACAACGCATCCACCGTGTCGGCCTCGAACAACAGCACCCCCGGCATAACGCGCTGCACCGCCCCGCGCAATGCCTCACGGAACAGGGGATGGTCGTCGGCGATCAGCAGGGTAGTCATTGAGGTGCCGGGATTTTGGATGGGGGATTGGAGATTTGTAAAAGCACTGGATTTTTGAATTCGGCAGTTGGGAGTGGCAAAAGCAATAGCAAAAGCAATAGCAAAAGCAATAGCAAAAGCAATAGCAAAAGCAATAGCAAAAGCAAAAGCAATAGCAAAAGCAATAGCAAAAGCAAAAGCAAAAGCAAAAGCAAAAGCAAAAGCAAAAGCAAAAGCAAAAGCAAAAGCAAAAGCAAAAGCAAAAGCAATAGAGCCATGGCAGCACGTAGGTGCCATTCAATAACGCACATCAAAAGCAATGGGACTGACAGATTGGGGAATCCGCTCTGACCAACCCCTCATCCCAATTCCCCAATCCCTGCTTCTCAACAAAGCCCCAATCCCGAATGCCTAGTCCCGGCCTCTCAGCGCGTCAACCGCTCGCTCACCAACGAATCCACCACCGACGGATCGGCCAGGGTCGAGGTGTCGCCGAGTTGATCCGGCACGTTCTCGGCGATCTTGCGCAGGATGCGGCGCATGATCTTGCCCGAGCGGGTCTTCGGCAGGCCCGGCGCCCATTGCAGGTGATCGGGCGAGGCGATCGGGCCGATCTCCTTGCGCACCCAGGTGATCAACTCCTTATGCAGTTCTTCGCTCGGAGTCTCGCCGGCGATCAGGGTCACATAGGCATAGATGCCCTGGCCCTTGACCTCGTGCGGGAAGCCGACCACGGCCGCTTCGGCCACCTTGGGATGCGAGACCAGCGCGCTTTCCACTTCGGCGGTGCCGATGCGGTGGCCGGACACATTGATCACATCGTCCACGCGGCCGGTGATCCAGTAGTAGCCATCGGCATCACGACGGCAGCCGTCGCCGGTGAAGTAGCTGCCCGAATAGGTGCGGAAGTAGGTGTCGATGAAACGCTGATGGTCGCCGTAGACCGAGCGCATCTGGCCCGGCCACGAATCCAGCAGCACCAGATTTCCTTCAGTGGCGCCTTCCAGAATCTTGCCGTCGGCATCGACCAGGGCCGGTTGCACGCCAAAGAACGGCAGTGTGGCCGAGCCCGGCTTGAGATCGACCGCACCGGCCAGCGGCGAGATCAGAATGCCGCCGGTTTCGGTCTGCCACCAGGTGTCCACGATCGGGCAGCGGCTGTCGCCGACCACCTCGTAGTACCAGCGCCAGGCTTCCGGATTGATCGGCTCGCCGACGCTGCCGAGCAGACGCAGGCTCTTGCGCGAGGTCTTCTTAACCGGCTCCTCGCCATCGCGCATCAGCGCGCGGATCGCAGTGGGTGCAGTGTAGAAAAGGGTGACCTGATGCTTGTCGATCACATCCCAGAAGCGCGACACGTTCGGGTAGTTGGGTACACCTTCGAACATCACCGCCGTGGCGCCGTTGGCGAGCGGGCCGTAGACGATATAGCTGTGGCCGGTGACCCAGCCCACGTCGGCGGTGCACCAGTAGATGTCGTCCTCGCGCAGGTCGAACACCACTTCATGCGTGTAGCTGGCAAACAGCAGATAGCCGGCGGTGGTGTGCAGCACGCCCTTGGGCTTGCCGGTGGAACCGGAGGTGTAGAGGATGAACAACGGATCTTCCGCATTCATGCGCTCGGGGCTGCACTCGGCCGGCTGACCATCGACCACGTCATGGAACCAGCGATCGCGCGGCGCCTGCATGTCCACCGCGCCACCGGTGTGACGCACCACCAGCACCGTTTCCACCGTGCTGGTGCCGGGCAGCTTCAGTGCCGCATCGACATTGGCCTTGAGCGGAATCTTCTTGCCGCCGCGCAGCCCTTCGTCGGCGGTGATGATCAACTTGCTCTGGCAATCGATCACGCGGTCGGCAATTGAGTTGGCGGCAAAGCCGCCGAATACCACCGAGTGCACCGCACCGATGCGCGCGCAGGCGAGCATGGCCACGGCCGCATCGGGAATCATCGGCATGTAGATGGTGACCCGGTCGCCCTTAGTTGACGCCGAGATTGCGCAGCGCATTGCCAAGCTTGCACACGCGCTCGTACAACTGGCGATAGGTGACCGGATACGACGCGGTATCCGGGCTGTCGGGTTCGAACAACAGCGCGGTCTTGTCGCCACGCGTGGCCAGCTGGCGGTCCAGACAGTTGACGCTGGCATTGATCTCGCCATCGCCGAACCAGCGGATATGGAAGTCGTCCAGCGCGTAGCTGACGTCTTTTACCTGGGTGGGTTGCGTGAACCACTCCAGCCGCCGCGCGGCCTTGCCCCAGAACTGCTCGGGGTGTTCGATCGATTCGCGGTACAGCGTTGCGTACTGCTCGCGCGTAACGCGCGCATCAGCGGCGAACGCGGGATCGACGGGATAAACATCAGCCATGGCAGCCTCACTTGCGATGAACTTGTCGGAAGAGAGCGCGACAGCCGCCCTCGGTAGACAATCAGTGTGCCGTATCCCTTCGGTCCCGGCGTTCAACCGGGCCTTAGACCTTGGTCTTAACCGTCGCAGCGGGCGATCCCCAAACCGTCGCCGGTTCTGGTGCGACGATCGGACACCTTGTGGAATGCTGCGTTGCAGCTACGACCAAAGGCGAATAGGCTCGCAAGCGCGGGCTGGCTCACGCTTCGCACAGCATCGCCATCAAGCGCGAGGCCTTCATCGGGGAGAGGGGTCTATGAAACACCTTACTGCACCATTGCTGCGCCATCGGCTGGCGGCTGCCTTGTTTGTGGCGAGCAGTCTGCCGGGCGTTGCATTCGCGCAAACGGCCAAAGAGAAAGCGCTGGAAACGCGCATTGCCGAGCTCGAGCGTCAGGTCCAACTGCTGGTGTCTGCGCAGCAGCAACAGCAGGGCCAGATTGCCCAGACCCAGACGCAGATGACAGAGGTGCGCACCTTGCAGGCGCCGGCGCCGGCCGCCCCTGTGGTGCCGGCTGGCAAGAAGCCGATCCAGCTGAGCAGCATCACGCCGAACGCGTTGCCGGGGACAACGTTTCGTTTTGGCGGTTTCATCAAGGCCGATTTCATGACGACCCGCACCAGCGACGGCGCATTGCCCGAAGGCGCGGTGGGGCGGTACCTGTATATCCCGACGCAGACCCCGGTCGGCGGCCAGGCCTCCAGCACTGACATTGATTTCCATGCCAAGTTTTCGCGCTTCAATCTGGGCGTAGATACGATCACCGACAACGGCGACAAGCTCACCGGCTTCATCGAACTGGATTTCTTCGGCAACGCGCTGGCCAACCAGGTCAACAATCTGTACGGCGGTACCTTGCGGCATGCCTACATGAGCTGGAACAACTGGCTGGCCGGCCAGACCTGGTCCAACTTCATCGATGCCACGATCTTGCCCGAGGCGGCCGACATCGTCGGGCCGACCGACGGCGCGTTGTTCAGCCGTCAGACCCAGATCCGCTATACCCGCGGCGCGTTCAGCGTGTCGGCGGAAAATCCCGAGACGCTGACCACGCCCTACCAGGGCGGCAACACCATCCTGGCCTCGGACCATGGCGCGATGCCGGATCTGACCGCGCGCTACAACTGGAAAGGCACTTGGGGCACGTTCGGACTGTCGGCGATCGCGCGCCAGTACCGTACCCGCAGCGCATTGACCAACGACACCGAGTTCGGCGGCGCGATTGCCGGCGGCGGTCGCTGGATCATCAATTCGACCAACGATCTGCGTTACCAGCTCAGCTACGGCGAAGGCCTGGGGCGTTATCTGGGTCTGGGCAACGGCTCGGATGTGGAACTCGATGTGGACGGCAACATCCACACCGTCAGCACCTTGGCCGGTTGGGTGGCGTGGCGGCACGACTACAGCGCCAAGCTGCGCAGCACCGTCATGTATTCGCGGGTGGATTACGACCATTCGTTGGTCAACACCGGCGCGCTGGCGAGCAAGTCGCAACAGAGCCTGCGCGCCAATGTCTTCTATTCGCCACTGCCTAAGGTGGATGTGGGTGCAGAGCTGATGTACGGCCGTCGCGAAGCCGAAAACGGCGACAGCGGCGACATCGCGCGCGTGCAGTTCACCACCAAGTACAGCTTCTGAGTTTCCCGCCGCGTGCGGCCCGTCCCACCCAGGTGGGGCGGGCATCGCCACCTTCGCTCTACCCGCATTTACCAGGAGACAGACCATGACCGTCTCGAATGACGCATTGATCGCCAAGATCGATGCCAATCCGAAGTACCACGCGCTCAAGCGCCAGCGCAATACGCTGGGCTGGACACTCACCGTGCTGATGTTGCTGGCCTATTTCGGCTACATCGGCCTGATCGCTTTCGATAAAGCCTTTCTGGCTACGCCCATCGGCGATGGCGTGACCTCCATCGGCATTCCGATCGCGATCGGGGTGATGGTGTTCACCATCGTCATCACTGCCATCTATGTGCGTCGCGCCAACAACACCTACGACCAGCTGACCGCGCAGATTCTGAAGGAAGCCCGCAAATGAGCAAGTCTTCGCGTCTTCTCCTGATTCTGGCCGGGCTGCTGCCGGCCGGCATCGCGCTGGCAGCCGGCGGTGACATCGGCCAGGTCGACAAGCAGCCCACCAACTGGGTCGCGATCGGCATGTTCGGCTTCTTCGTGCTGGGCACCTTGTGGATCACCAAGTGGGCGGCCAGCAAGACCCGCTCGGCGGCCGATTTCTACACCGCCGGCGGCGGTATCACCGGCTTCCAGAATGGCCTGGCGATCGCGGGCGACTTCATGTCGGCCGCCTCTTTCCTGGGAATTACCGCAGCGGTGATGGCCAATGGCTACGACGGCTTGATCTATGCGATCGGCTTTCTGGTCGGCTGGCCGATCCTGACCTTCCTGATGGCCGAACGGCTGCGCAACCTCGGCAAGTACACCTTCGCCGACGTGGCCGGGTATCGCTTCGCGCCGACCGCGATCCGCAGCTTTGCCGCATCGGGCACGTTGGTGGTGGTGCTGTTCTATCTGATTGCACAGATGGTCGGCGCCGGTGCGTTGATCAAGTTGCTATTCGGTCTGGACTACTGGGTGGCGGTGACCCTGGTCGGCGTGCTGATGATGGTCTACGTGCTGTTCGGCGGCATGACCGCCACCACCTGGGTGCAGATCATCAAGGCGGTGTTGCTGTTGACCGGCGTGACCTTCATGGCCATGGCGATCATGTGGCACTTCAACTTCAGCTTCGAGGCGCTGTTTGCCGAGGGCGTGCGGGTCAAGACCGCGATTGCGGCCAATGGTGGTGCATCGCCGGAGGATGCGGCAAAAGCGGGCCTGTCGATCATGGGGCCGGGCGGCTTCGTCAAGGACCCGATTTCGGCGATCTCCTTCGGCATGGCGCTGATGTTCGGCACCGCCGGCCTGCCGCACATTCTGATGCGCTTCTTCACCGTTCCCGATGCCAAGCAGGCACGCAAGTCGGTGCTGTGGGCCACCACCTGGATCGGCTACTTCTACATCCTGATCTTCATCATCGGCTTCGGTGCGATCGCGCTTGTGCTGACCAATCCGCAGTTCGCTGATGTTGCCACCGGCACCATTCACGGCTGCAAGGGCGCGTCCAACATGGCGGCGGTGCTGGTCGGTAACGCAGTTGGCGGCAACGTGTTCATGGGCTTCATCTCAGCGGTGGCCTTCGCCACCATCCTGGCGGTGGTTGCGGGCCTGACCCTGTCTGGTGCCTCGGCGGTGTCGCATGACCTGTACGCTACGGTGATTAAGAAGGGCAATCCGGCGCCTGGTTCGGAGCTGAAGGTCTCGCGTGTCACCACCCTGGTGTTGGGCGTGGTCGCAGTGCTGCTGGGTATCGTGTTTGAGAAGCAGAACGTGGCCTTCATGGTGTCGCTGGCCTTCGCCATCGCTGCCTCGGCCAACTTTCCGGTGCTGATCCTCTCGTTGTTGTGGAAGAACTGCACCACCCGCGGCGCGGTGATCGGCGGCTTCCTTGGCCTGATCTCCTCGCTGGTGCTGACGGTGCTGTCGCCGTCGGTGTGGGTGGATACGCTGGGCAATGCAGCTGGCTCGGCGCCGTTCCCGTACACCTCGCCGGCGCTGTTCTCGATGACGATTGGTTTTGTCGGCATCTGGCTGTTCTCGATCCTGGATCGCAGCCCGCAGGCGGCCAACGAGCGTGCCGCGTTCAAGGCGCAGCAGATTCGTGCTGAGACCGGCCTGGGTGCAACCGGTCCGTCGGGTCACTGACGCATCGCCCCATCGCTGGCTGTGATCGCAAACGCCGGCCCAGTGCCGGCGTTTTGTGTTTTGGAGAACGCGCGCCGTGACGTGCCACCAACGCCGTTGCATGAGTATGTGGGTTGACATCCGCCAGTCAATCCGACAGCCGCCGATCGTCTTGGTGGCAGCGCGGATCGCAACTCACGCAGGCCAAGGGATGCATGCATCGCTTCGCATCGTCGCTCACCACTGCGCATGCGGGAGAGATCGCCATACCGCGGAAATAATTAATTCATGGCGAGTGACTAAATTGGCTCGCAAGTCGAACGCTGATCACGCACGGCTTGGCCTCACCCCCGGTATCGACCGGCTGGCGGGTGCGCTGCAAGCGAGTTTGCCGATTGTGTCGCCCCGTCGGCTCGCATCCATCCCTTGCCTTTCCTGCACCTTAAGAACTGGGACACACACAGACCATGCGTACCACACTCGCTCCACATCCCCTGGCCCGTGCCTGCGGTCTGCTTGGCGCGCTGGCCGTTCTGGCTGCACTGCCGCAGCTGGCACTGGCCGCCTGCAGCGACAGCTCTGACGTCAAGATGCAACGCATCCTGTTCAACTCCTCCAGTAGCGTCGTGCTGGCGCACCGCGGCCTATGGGGCAAATACGCTGGCATCCCCAACATGCCGGAAAATTCGCGTGGCTCGCTGCAGATTGCCAACGACCAATGCATGGACGGCGTCGAGCTGGACGTCAAGCTCACCAGCGACGGCGTGCCGGTGCTGCTGCACGACTACAATCTCGGCCGCACCACCACCGTGTGGCAGCACCATCCGGGGCTCAAGTACGACCCGATCACCAATCAGGGCGTCAACCCGTCCGTTCTGGTCACCCCGTGGTCGGAGGTCAGCCAGCTCTTCCTGCTGACTCCTGACCGCCATACCGCCACCGTGTATCACATGCCGCGTGTGGATGAGCTGTTTGCCTATTACAAACAGCGCCAGCTGCGCACACCGATGGTGTTCGATATCAAGGACGTCAAGACCGTGCGCGCAGTCAGCGCTGCAGCCAACAAGGTCTTTGGCGCTGCGTCCGGCAGCTACGTCGCCGCCAAGGTCAACGCAACGCTGTACACCAGTCGCGATGCCTACCGCGCAGACGGCAACGGCATGGTGGGCATCCCGGTCTTCACCACCAACATGCTCGGCAAGCTCAATGTGCGCCAGACCATCGGCGCATGGTTGAACAACGGGCTGCAGACGATGGAAGTCAACGTCAAGCAACTGGGCGGTCAGCTGCAGAGCGATGCCGACTTCCTGCGCGAGCGTGGTGTGCGTGTCGGCGTATTTCAGGCAATTCCCGATGGTCCGCGCGCTGGCGAGTTCTACCAGAACAGCGGCGCATGCTGTTACAAGCTGTCGGACCTGTATTACGGAAAGGACACCGCCGACAACCGTGGTGACATCGATTACGTCGGGCGTACCCAAGCCTTCGGCTTGATTACCACCGACGACCCGAAGGCCGCCCTTGCCTATCTGCGCGCGCGCGGCAAGCACGGCTAAGCGATGCGTTTGGCCGGCCTATGCGGGCCGTGAATCCCGACGGCGGCGTTGACCGCCGTCGGTTCCCGCCTAACGGAGATCTGTTGCATGTTTTCCACCCGTCTTTTGTCTGCCGCGCTTGCCGCCAGCCTGATCGCCTGCATGCCGCTGGCGCAGGCCGCCAATGCCACCCCCGATGCACGTGCCACTTCCGCCACGGTGATGCAGATCGGCACGCAATCGCTCAGCGCGCAGGAATATCGCGCGCTTGCCTTGGCCGATCTGCCGCGCGATTCCAACCCCGTCACGGCGGCCGACCCTGAGGTATCCCCACGTTTTTCAGCCCATGACCATCTGGTTGTAGACGTGTTCGGGCAGTGTGCGTAATCGCTC
>NZ_MDEJ01000044.1 GCF_002940065.1 Xanthomonas populi | reverse complement strand
TCATGTCTGTCGTTCTCCGCTGGCAGGGCGTCAAGTCAATGATGGCAGATTGCTGGGGTTTTTAGAGGCTCCTTTAAGTGTGTATGCCCAGGGCAAGTTGCCGGTCGAAAATGTGTACTGGAGCATGGATATCCATCCGCGCTGGCGCGAAGAAGGCGAGCAGTTCGACCAACTGATTCTGCGCCCCGCCGTGTTTTACCGGCTCAATCCCAACGCCAGTGTCTGGATGGGCTACGACACCATCATCAGCCACCCGGCCGGGCAATCCTCCAACCGTGAAAATCGCTGGTGGGGACAGTTTCAATACCAGTTCGATCCGATTGCGAACATCACCATTACCAGTCGCACGCGTCTGGAGCAACGCCATCGCGAAGGCTTCAGCGATGAAGGTTACAGGGTCCGCCAAATGATCAGGGCTGTCCGGCCCAGCGCGTTGTCTCCGCAGTTGTCATGGGTCGCATTCAACGAACTGTTCGTCAATCTCGATCAGACCGAGTGGGGCGCCCGACGCGGCCTCGACCAGAACCGTGTCTTCGTCGGCATCAACTGGAAATTCAACAACCTCTCCAATGTCGATGTCGGTTATCTGAATCAGTTCGTCAACACTCCCGCAGTGGACCGCGAAAACCACGTGCTGATGACTACGTTCCGCTTCAATTTCTAGGTATTAATTTCCAGGCGTCGGTTTCTAGCCGCAAGGCTCAAACCGGCGCCTTGAATCATTGCGTTTTCCACGTTGAAACGTGTGCGCCATTGCCCGTCGCTATCACCTGGCTATGGTTACCTAAAATTCATCTGCCGTGGATCAGGTGGCTGCGGCAACGGCTCGCAGCCACCTCATGCCTAGTCTTCGTCTTCCGCAGCTGCTTCGCGGCCTTGCTGGCGCATGAGATTTTCCTGCCGCGCGTCTTCGATCGAGGCGCGGATGGCACCTACGTCGGCGCGGCGGGTGTCGAACTTGAAGCGGCCGTTCAGCACGCTGTCCGAACGCAGCTCGCCCTTTTCGAACAGCGCCCACATCTCTTCGCCGTAATGGGTGTCCAGCAACTCGGGGGCGAACCGGCCGAGGCAATCGCGCAGGTTGTGCACGTCGCGCAGCAGCATGTCGCGTGCGGCGTTGTTGCCGGCGGCGCTGACCACCTGAGGGAAGTCGATCAACACCGGGCCCTCGGGCGAGACCAGCACGTTGTACTCGGACAGATCGCCGTGCACCAGGCCCAGCGACAGCATCTTGACTACATCGCCGATCAGGCTGGTGTGGAAGACGCGCGCCTGCTCGGGCTCCAGGTCCACCTCGCCCAGCCGCGGTGCGCTGTGGCCGGCTTCGTCGGTGACCAGATCCATCAGCAACACACCATGGAAATAGCCGCGCGGCCTGGGGACGTGCACGCTGGCATCCATCAGCTGGTAGAGCACCTCGGCTTCGGTGTTCTTCCACGCGGTCTCGGCCTCGCGGCGGCCGAACTTGGTGGCCTTGCCCATCGCGCGCGCCTGCCGGCTGCCGCGCACCTTGCGGCCTTCCTGATATTGCACACGCGCCTGGAAGCTGCGTTGCGCCATGTCCTTGTAGACCTTCGCGCACAGGATGTCGGCGCCCGTGCTGACGACATAGACGGATGCTTCCTTGCCGCTCTTCAGTGGTCGCAACACTTCGTCGATGATGCCGTCGTCGATCAGCGGTTGCAGGCCCTTGGGGGTTTTCATGGACTAAGAGGACCGATCCGGAACAAACCAGCGGCGATTATGCGGCAAGCAGGGTGAAGCGATTACATGCCGGCGCACACGCTGCGACCTAGGGCATGGAATGACGCGAGCGCTTACCATGCGGGAACCTGTCCAATCCGCGACCCAATGCCCGAGCCCGCCGCCCGCCGCCGCAAACGCCCCACCGCCGTGATTGCCGCCGATAGCGAACGTGGCCTGCCGCACGAGTTGATGCAGCAGATCGCCGCCGCCCAGGGCGACCCGGACTTCATGACCTCGCTGGCGCGCGGGCTGGTGGTAATGAGCGTGTTCGCCCGGCACGCGCGTGAAGTGACTATGTCGCAGATCAGCCTGGAGACCGGTATTTCGCGGGCGGCGGTGCGGCGGGTGCTGCATACGCTGGCCAAGCTGGGCTATGTGGGCGAACAGGGCCGTGGCTATGTGCTGCTGCCGCGCGTGTTGGGGATCGGCAGTGCGTATGCGGCGTCTTCGTCAATGACTGCGGCGGCGCAGCCGGTGCTGGACGGGTTGCGCGACCAGTTGCACGAGTCCTGCTCGCTGGGCGTGCTGGACGGCGACGACCTGCTGTACGTAACGCGTGCCGAAACGGTGCGCATCATGTCGATCGGGCTGCGCCCGGGCACGCGCCTGCCTGCGTACTGCACCTCAATGGGCCGCGTGCTGCTGGCCGCCCTGCCCAGCGACACCCTGCAGGCGTATCTGGAGCGCACTACGCTGCGCCCGCGCACCGACCGCACGGTGACCCAGGCATCGGCACTGCTGGAGTTGCTCGCACGCACGCGCCGCGAAGGCATGTGCCTGACCGATCAGGAACTGGAAATCAGCCTGCGCTCGATCGCGGTGCCGGTGCGCAGCCTGCGCGGCGAAGTGATCGCCGCGCTCAACATCGGTGCCCAGGCCGGGCGCGTGAGCCTGCAGACGATGCAGACGCAGTTGCTGGCGCCGTTGAAGCAAGCGGCACAGCGGTTGGGGGCGTTGTTGAGTTAAGGCTTGTTGAACGCGCTCAACGCGGCCGGCGCAGAAAGCTGACCACCGCATCCACCCAGGCGGCATGCGTGTCTTCGACATGCGCTACGTGATCGGCGCGCGGCAGCGTGACCCAGCTGCGATCTTCGCTGCGCAGGCGTGCGTACACGTGGGCGTTGTCCGGCTGGTCGCGATCGGGTCGTCGACGCCGCGCAGCAGCAACACCGGCAGCTTCAGCACCTGCTCGGGATGGAAGGCGAATTGCTCAAGCGCGCGCCAGTCCGTGCGCACCGGGTCGGCCGACACCGCCTGCGCAGCGCAGGCCGCATGCACGCCGGGAGGCGCGGCATTGACGGTGATGAAGTCCTCGCCGGCCGCCTCGGCGGTGATGCGTGCGCGCAGTGGCGGGACTGGCGTTGGTGTGGCTTCGGAGGCTGCATCGACATCGTCCGGGAAGCCGTACAGCACCAGCGCAGACAATGCTTGCGGTCGTTGCGGGCCGATCAGCAGCGCCACCCGCGCGCCGTTGGAATAACCGAGCAGCGCCGGCGCCGGCAAGTGCGCGTGCTTGCGGGCGATCCAGGCCAGCACCTCGCTGACACCGGCCACTGCACGCACGGGCGTGTTCCAGCCACTGCCATCGCGCGCACTGCCGCCATAGCCGCGCAGGTCCACCGCGTAAGCGGCAGAGCCGGCCTGTGCCAACGCCGCCAGCACCGAGCGCGAATCGCGCGGTTCGCCAGGGATCTGCAGGTCGAAATTGGGCAGCGAACTCCAGGTGCGACCATGCACCAACAGGATCGCGCCGCGTGGCTGGGCCGGTACGCGCGACCATACCGCCAGCGTCTGGCCATCGTCGGCGCGGACCTGAGACAGCTGCGTGCCCGGTCCGGGATGCGGCTGTGCCTGCAGCGCACAGGTGGCGAGCAGCAGCATCAGCACACAGGCGAAGCGCAACGTCATGAGCAATCTCTTTGGGAAGTGATGTCCGATGGAGGCCATCTTGCCTGCGATGCTTGCTGGGGTGCGACGATGCACGACGTGCGCGCGCATCGTGTCTGGCTGCTGCGCCTGCGGAGCGCCCTCTTCTGGGAATACGCGCCAGCTTTTCCGGCTCAGGTTGCGGCGGTGCTATCCATGCACGCCTTGGAGCGGCTAACAAAACGTAGCGAGCGGTCGCCAGGTGGGTGCGGGCGGCGCGCTCAGAACCGCAGCGTACGCGTGGTACATGCCGATTCCGAGCACCCGCCGCGCCCGCCTGGCGGCTGCGTCGTAGTTTTGTTGGCCGCTGTTACTGTTGACGTATCGACCGCGCCACACACGTGGTGGCGGTGCCGGTATGCGCAGCGCATTCCCGTTCGGCTTCGCTCGGTCGGTCGTCAGAAGCATCGACGCGATGGCAGCGGCTCAGCTTTCGGCAGCCTGTTCTTCAAGAATCGGTTTAGCCAACGCGAACGCGTGATTGGCTGCCGGCACGCCGCAATAGACTGCCGCCTGCAGCAACACTTCCTTGATCTGATGGGGTGTGACGCCATTGTTGCGCGCGGCGCGCACGTGCAGCTTGAATTCTTCGTCGTGGCCAAGCGCCACCATCATCGCCAGGGTCAGCAGCGAGCGGGTCTGCGCGGGCAGGCCGTCGCGGGTCCAAATGGTGCCCCAGGCGTAGCGGGTGATCAGCTCCTGGAAGTCCTCGGTGAACTCGGTGCGTGCCGCCAGCGAGCGATCGACATGCGCATCGCCAAGAACGCGTCGGCGCTCGCGCAAGCCGGCCTGGTAACGCTCGTCTTCTTGCATTGGACTCTCTCTTGCGTGGGGAAATGGTTGGAGCGGCCGGCAAGCGCAGCGCAGTCGGAGTGGCAGCTGCTTTAATCGGATTGAAGAAAGCGCAATACGGTGTCATTGAAGGCCGCCGGCGATTCCAGATTGCAGATATGCCGGCCGGGCACTTGTGCGTAATGCCCATGCGGAGCGGCATACGCGATCTCGCGCAGATCGGCTGGCGGGCAGACCGGATCGTCGTCGCCGGCTAACGCGAGCAAGGGAGACTCCAGCGTGTCCAGTGCGCCGCGGAAGTCGGCATCGGCCACGGCTTGGCAGCAGGCCATGTAGCCGGCTGGAGAGGTCGACACGAACGCGGCCACGATCATCTCTAGGCGCTGCGCGTGGTGAAGCGAAAAAGATGGGGTGAACCAGCGCTGCAAGGTGGCGTCGACCAATCCCGGCAAGCCTTCGTTGCGCACCTGTGCGATGCGCGCGTTCCAGCTCTCGCTGCTGCCGATCTTCTGCGCGGTGGCGCATACCACCAGCCGCCGTAGCCGTTGCGGCGCATGCAGGCCCAACCACTGCCCGGTGAGGCCACCGATCGACAGGCCGCAGAAGTCGCTCTGCGCGATCTGCAGCGCATCCCACAGCGCCAGCACGTCCTGGCCAAGGTCGGCAACGCTGTACGGGCCGGGCGGCGCCTCCGAATCGCCATGACTGCGGCGGTCGTAACGCAGGATGCGGTAGTGCGGCGCAAAGGCGGCGATCTGCACGTCCCACATGTGCAGGTCGGTGCCGAGCGAATTGCAGAAGGTCAGCCAGGGGCGTCCTTCGGTGCCGTCCAGCCGATAGTGCAGGCGGTGCGTGGGCAACTGCAGATAGGCCATCGAAGTACCTTCAGCTAAGAAGAAGAAGCGGCCAGCACGCGGTCGATCCAGACCGAGGACATGCCGCGCCAGCTGTCCGCATCGAACACCGCCTGCAGTTGGACATGCGTGAGCACCGCACTCACCAGCGCATCGTCGGCGAGCACCTCGCGCAGATGCCGCTGCTGCGCCTGCGCGCGTGCCACCGCCTGTTCGACCACTGCATGCGCCTGCGCCTTGCCGAGCTGTGGTGCGAGCGCGAACACCGCCGCCTCGGCGTACAGCGCGCCGCCATGGCTGTGCAGGTGCGCGCGCATGCGCTCACGATCCAGTTCAAGATCGGCCAGGCACCCCTGCATCTGCGCCAGGCTGCCGGCAGTGAGGCACACGATCTGCGGCAGGGTCTCCCATTCGGCATGCCATTGCCCGGCGGCGCGCTCATGCGGCTGCGCCATTGCGCTGAACAAGGTGGCGACCAAGCCTGGCACGCGCGTGGCGGCGGCAATCGTGGCGACGCTGGAAACAGGATTGCGCTTATGCGGCATCGCCGAGGAGCCGCCCTTGCCGACAGCGGCGGGCTCGAACACTTCGCAGACTTCCGATTGCATCAGCAGCACCACATCGCCACCGATCTTGCCCAGCGTGCCGGCCAACAGACCGAAGGCGCAGCCGACCTCGACGATGCGGTCGCGCGCGGTGTGCCAGGGCAATGCGGGCAACGGCAGCGCCAGCGTCGTTGCCAGTGCCTGAGCGACATCGAGGCCGCGCTCTTGCAACGACGCCAGCGTTCCGGCGGCACCACCGAACTGCAGCACCAAGGCGTCGTGCTGCAAGGCCTGCAGGCGATGTTGCGCGCGCTGCAGCGCATCCAGCCAACCGGCGACCTTGAGCCCGAAGGTGACCGGCACCGCTTGCTGCAACAAGGTGCGTCCGGGCAGGCCTGTGGTGCGTTCGCGCTGGGCCAATGCGGCCAGATCGGCGCACAGGCGGTGCAGACGCGGTAGCAGCAGGTTGAGCGCGGCGCGCAGCTGCAGCACCGTGCCGGTATCGATGACGTCCTGGCTGGTGGCGCCCCAGTGCACCCAGTGCGCGGCCTGCGCATCGTGTTCGGCCACGCGCGCAGTCAGCGCCTTCACCAATGGAATGGCGGGGTTGCCGGCGAGTGCGGTGGCCTGCGCCAATGCGGCCAGATCGTAGTGCTGCACGTCGCAAGCAATGGCAATGGCCTGAGCGGCCCCGGCGGGGATCACCCCGCACTGCGCCTGCGCGCGGGCAAGCGCAGATTCGAACGCCAGCATCGCCTGCACACGCGCCGCGTCGTCGAACAAGGCCTCGCACGCAGGCTCGCCAAACAAGGATCCCAACAGGGAAGACGTCGCAGTCATGCATGGCCTCTCTTGGCGTGCGGGCAGCATGGCACTGATGCGTGGGAGTGCCAACTGGCGTGCGCGGTGATATGTGGCGCATCAGCTGCGTGGTGCGCGCGCGGGGTTGTCGTCATTGCGCATGCTCGCGTACTGCAGGTTTCGCCAATGCACGTCTCGCACGCGGATCACGGTACCGCGCGCGGGTGATGTGCGGATCACGACAGATCACCGATGGCATCGTGCGTTGGTACCTGGTTGCCCAGCTGCGCTGCGATGCGCGTGCGGCGTCTGCACGCAGGTGCAGGCGTGGTGCTCACGCGTGCGCATCGCAGCATGGCCAACCGCGCAATGACGATGCGATCAATAGTTGAAGAACACCGTTTCTGCATCGCCCTGCATATGGATGTCCCACACATAGTCGCCACCACCGCGCGATTGGGCCAGCAGCGTGGCGCGACGCTCGGCCGGCACCAGGGCAAGAATCGGATCGCTGCGCAATTGCGGGTCGTCGGCGAAGTACAGCCGTGTCGACACGCCGCGCAGCAGCCCGCGCATAAACACCAGCACGGTCAGATGCGCTGCCTGCAGCTTGCCGTCCGGGCCTGCCACCACGCCCGGCTTGATGGTGCTGAAGGAAAAACCTCCTTGCGCATCGGTGGGCACGCGGCCCCAGCCATCGAAACTGGATGCATGCGTTTCGAAGCGGGTGTCGGCGGCATGCGCATAGATGCCAGCAGCATCGGCTTGCCAGAGTTCCAGCACCGCGTCGGCCACCGGGGTGCCGGCGCCATCAAAGACGCAACCGCTGATCTGCACCTGCGTGCCCGCGGCCTGCGCAGGTGCGAGTTGATCGCGATAGAGCGGCTCCAGCCCGAGCCGGTAATACGGGACAACGGTTTGCGACGGGGTTGTGTGCAGGCTCATCAACTCACTCCCAGACCGTTTGCTTGCGCCCGCGCAACACGATGTCGAAGCGATAAGCCAGTGCGTATTCGCTCACCGCGTTTTCCCAGTCGAAACTGGACACCATGCGTTCGCGCGCCAATGCATCGTCCACGCAGTTGTAGATCGGGTCGTGCGCCAGCAAGGGGTCGCCGGGGAAATACATCTGGGTGATGAGCCGCTGCCCGATGCCATCGCCATGCAGCGAAAAATGTATATGCGCCGGCCGCCAGGCGTTGTAATGATTGCGCCACGGATATGCGCCCGGCTTGATGGTCTTGAACGCATAGCGGCCTTGGTCGTCGGTGAGCACCTGGCCAGTGCCGCGGAAGTTGGGGTCCAGCGGCGCGTCATGGCGATCGCCGGCGTGTTGATAGCGGCCAGCCGTGTTGCATTGCCACACTTCCACCACGCTGTTGCGCACCGGCTTGCCGTTTTCGTCGAGCACGCGACCGGACACGATGATGCGCTCGCCCAACGGCTCGCCAGCAAAGCCTGCAGTGAGATCGGCGGCATGCTCGCCCAGGGTGAGCCGATCCAGTCGCGGCCCGGTGACTTCCGACAGCGTGACCGGGATGTCGATCGGCGCGCGCGTGGGGCCACGCAATGCGGTGGATGCATAGGGAAGATGCAGATAAGCCGGTTGCGTGCCGATCTGCGGCCGGCGATAGCCAAGCAGCGGATCGACCGACATGTCAGAGCTGGGGTCGCGCATACGGGATCTCCATCGGTTGCGCTGCGGCAGGGTTGAGAACGCTATGGGTGTGCGGTAACGGCAGCAGTGGTTGCAAACGCCGCACTACACGCGCTCGATCGCCAGCGCCACGCCCTGCCCCACCCCGATACACATGCTGGCCAGGCCACGCCGTCCGTTGCTGGCTTCCAGTTGCCGCAACAAGGTCAGCGCCAGACGCGCGCCGCTCATGCCCAAGGGGTGACCGAGCGCGATCGCACCGCCGTTGGCGTTGACGTGAGGCGCATCGTCGGCCAGCCCGAACGCGCGCGTGCAGGCCAGTGCCTGCACGGCGAAGGCTTCGTTGAGTTCGATCGCATCGAACTGTTCGATGGTCAGGCCCAACCGCGCCAGCAAGCGCTGCGTGGCCGGCACCGGGCCGATGCCCATGAAGGCCGGCTCCACACCCGCCGAAGCGAAGCCGAGCACGCGTGCGCGTGGGGTGAACCCGTGTGCGTTTACGGCCTGCGCGGAGCCCAGCAACAAGGCAGCAGCGCCATCGTTGAGACCGGACGCATTGCCGGCAGTCACCGTGCCGGGCTGGCGGAACACCGGCTTGAGCTTGGCCAGCATCTCGGCAGTGGTATTCGGGCGCGGGGGCTCGTCGCGATCGAAAGCGGTTGCCTCGCCACCTTTGCGTGGGACCACGGTCACCGGCGTGATTTCTCCATCGAAGAAACCGGCCGCCTGTGCGGCGGCGGTGCGCTGCTGACTGCGCAGCGCAAAGGCGTCCTGTTCTTCGCGCGCGATGGCATGGCGCTGTGCCACGTTTTCTGCGGTTTCGCCCATCAACTCCACGCCATAGGCGCCCTGCATGCTCGGATTGACGAAACGCCAGCCCATGGTGGTGTCTTCCAGCTGTTGCGTGCGGGCGAAGGCGCTCTCGGCCTTGCCCATCACCCACGGCGCGCGCGTCATCGATTCAACACCGCCGGCAATCGACAGCCCCAGTTCGCCGGCACGGATACCGCGCGCCACCGTGCCGATCGCATCCAGCCCGGAACCGCACAGACGGTTAAGCGTGCTGCCCGGCACCGAACTGGGCAACCCCGCAAGCAGCAGACTCATGCGCGCGACATTGCGATCGTCTTCGCCGGCCTGATTTGCGCAACCCAGATACACGTCGTCGATCAGCGCCGGCTCCAGTTGCGGGTTGCGTGCCATCAACGCGGCGATCGGGACCGCGCCCAGATCGTCGGCGCGCACGCTGGCCAGTGCACCGCCATAGCGGCCGATCGGGGTGCGGATGCCATCGATCAGATAGACCTCGCTCATGCCTCGGCTCCCGCTGCCTGCTTGCCATGTGCTGCGTCGGTGCGTGCCTGCAGCGCGCGCAATGCCTGCAATTCCGCAGCGCTCGGTGGGGGGGTCTGCGCCAGATCGTTGGCGAAGCGGATCGGCCAGCCGGTGGCCGCACGCACCTGTTCGCGGGTGCTGCCGGGGTGCAAGGCGGTGACGGTGAGTTCGCGGGTGACGGGGTCGGGCTCCATCACGCATAGATCGGTGACGACCACCGTGGGGCCGGCACCGCGCAGGCCGGCACGCTGCCGCGCATCTCCCCCATCCAGATGCCCGACCGTGGTGATGAAGTCCAGCACCGGCACGAAGCTGCGTCGGGATTGGCGAATGATGATGAACACCTGCTTGGCGCTGGCCGCGATCTCCGGCGCGCCACCCGCACCGGGCAGCCGTGTTTTCGGCGCGTCGTACGGGCCGATCACCGTGGTGTTGAGGTTGGCATGGCGATCGATCTGGGCCGCGCCCAGAAAGCCGACATCGACCCGGCCGCCCTGCAACCAATAACGAAAGATCTCCGGCGTGGAGACCACGGTGTCGGCGGTTTCGGCTAGTTCGCCATCGCCGATCGACAACGGCAGCACGTCCGGTCGCGCGCCGATCGGGCCGGATTCGTAGACCAGGGTGACGTCCGGCGCATGGGTCAGCCGCGCCAGATTGGCGGCGGTGGATGGCAGGCCGATGCCGACGAAACACACCGCACCGTCGGACAGGCGACGCGCAGCCGCCACGGTCATCATTTCGTTGGTGCTGTAGTCGCTCATGCAGCCACCTGCAACAGCGATTGCGCGTAAACGCGCTGGAAGGCAGCGAAATCGTCGGTGTCGAGAATATGCGTCTGGATCCAGACCTGGAAGCGCGCACGGTCGCGTGCGATCGCATCCCAGGCGAGGTAAAAGCGATTGTCGCGAGCGTAATAGCCATACGCGTACGACGGCGCCGCGCCACCAGGCACATGACAGACCGCATCGACCACCCAACGCGGCAGGATGCAGGCGTTGGGCGGCGCGTCCAGCCTGTCGACGATCTCTTCCACCGTCACGATCACCTTGCGTGCGGCCAATGCGGCTTCCTTCTGCACGCCCAGAATGCCCCACAGCAGCACATTGCCGCGGCGGTCGGCCTGCTGCGCATGGATCACGGTGACATCGGGGTTGACGGCGGGCGTGATGGCCAGCGTCTCGCCGGTGTAGGGGCATTGCAGGAACTTGATGCCGTCGTTACGCGCGGCAGGTCCGAGCCGACATAACCGCGCAGCACCGCGAGCGGCAGGCCCGATGCACCAGCCACGTATGCGTTGGCCATGTCGGCATGGCTGTGTTCGCGGATCTGCAACGGTTGCGGCCAGGCATGTTCGACCGCATCGCGCAGCCGGTGCAGCGAGCCGACGCCGGGATTGCCGCCCCAGGAAAACCGCAATGCCGAGGCACACCCGGCGCCGATCAACTGGTCGTAGATCAGGTTCGGGGTCATGCGTACAAGGCGCAGATCACGCTTGTGCTGGCGGATCACCTCGTGGCCGGCGGCATGCGGAATCAGGTGGGTGAAGCCTTCCATCGCCACGCAGTCGCCATCGGCGATCAGCTGGGACACCGCTTCTGAAAGGGAGACGATCTGGGCCATTGCAAGGTCCTGCGCAGCGAGCGAGCAGTCACGTTAGGGGCAGCTGCACAGCTCGGTCAATGCGATTACCGAGGTAGATATTCGATAATCGCACAATTTCGCTAGTCCGCTGATGCTCCAGCATTGTCTCCGGTGTATACATAACTTCGCTTGTAAGCAGACGCCAGCGCCGGCGTGCTTTCCAACTGGTTGCAGGCAGGCGTACCGATGTCGATTCGCCCCCCAGGTTGTATACAAACCCCAGGAGTCACGGTCATGTCCCAGTCCAAGCAGCTGTTTCCTCTCAACGCGTGGTATGCCGTCGCCTGGGACCACGAGATCAAGCACGCGCTCACCCCGCGCAAGGTCTGCAACCTGGATGTGGTGTTCTATCGCAGCACCGCCGGGGCAGTGATCGCACTCGAAGACGCGTGCTGGCATCGCCTAGTGCCGTTGTCGATGGGCAAGCTGCGTGGCGACGATGTGGTGTGCGGTTATCACGGGTTGGTCTACAACACCCAGGGCCGCTGCGTGCATATGCCCTCGCAGGAAACCATCAACCCGTCTGCGTGCGTGCGCAGTTTTCCGGTCGCCGAGAAGCACCGTTATGTGTGGATCTGGACGGGCGATCCGGCGCAGGCCGACACTCGCCTGATTCCCGATCTGCATTGGGCGCACGACCCGGCCTGGGCCGGCGATGGCCGCACCATCTACGCAAAGTGCGATTACCGGCTGGTGCTGGACAACCTGATGGACCTGACCCACGAGACCTTCGTACATGGCTCCAGCATCGGCCAGGACGAGATTGCCGAAGCGCCGTTCGATGTGATGCATGGCGACCGCTCGGTGGTGGTGTCGCGTTGGATGCGCAATATCGACGCGCCACCGTTCTGGGCCAGCCAGATCGCCCGCCATCTGAATTACCACGGCAAGGTCGATCGCTGGCAGATCATCCGCTTCGAAGCGCCCTGCACCATCGCCATCGATGTGGGTGTGGCCATTGCCGGCACCGGTGCGCCGGAGGGCGACCGCAGCCAGGGCGTCAACGGTTACGTGCTCAATACCATCACGCCCGAAACCGACACCACCTGCCACTACTTCTGGGCGTTCATGCGCAACTACGCGCTGCACGATCAATCCTTGACCACGCTCACCCGTGCCGGCGTCACCGGCGTGTTCGGCGAAGACGAGGCGGTGCTGGAAGCGCAGCAACGCGCCATCGATGCCCATCCGGATCACGCCTTCTACAACCTCAACGTCGATGCCGGCGGCATGTGGGCACGCCGTGTGATTGATCGCCTGATCGCACAGGAACAGCGCGCGCAGGAACTGTCGCTGCGCATGGTGGGCTAAACCCAACGCGCCGGAGATTCGCATGTCACCTACCACCCCGTTTCGCAGCAGTGCCGCGCAAACCACGCGCGCGCTGCTGTCGCTACGCGAACTGATTCTCGACGGCACCCTGCCCGCCGGGACGCGACTGTCCGAGCTTGCGGTGGTGCAGCGTCTGGGCATGTCGCGCACCCCAGTGCGCGCGGCCTTGCAGCGGCTGTGCGAAGAAGGCCTGGCCAGCGCACTGCCGGGCGGCGGTTATGCGGTGCAGGCCTTCAGCGAACGCGATGTGCACGATGCGATCGAACTGCGCGGCACGCTCGAAGGCCTGGCTGCGCGCATGGCCGCCGAACGCGGAGCATCGGATGCGTCGCTGACCCAGGCACGCCAGTTGCTGGACACCCTCGACAGCATCGTCGGCTCGCCGCTGCACGCCATCGACTTCAGCGCTTACGTGCAGGCCAATGCGCAGTTCCATGCGTTGCTGGTGGCAATGGCCGGCAGCGATGTCCTCGGCCGCGAACTCACACGCGTGCTGCAGCTGCCGTTCGCCTCGCCCAACAGCCTGGTCATGGCGCAGACCACCAGCGCCGAGGCGCGGCTGATCCTCACCCTGGCGCAAGACCAGCACCGCGAAGTCATCGCCGCCATCGAATATCGCCAAGGTGCGCGCGCCGAAGCGCTGATGCGCGAACACGCGCGGCTTGCACATCGCAATCTGCGCCACGTGCTGCAAACCCCGGCGGCGATCACCCAGGTGCGCGGGGGCGCATTGATCGGCCGCGCCCATCCCTCCGCCGCTGGCAGCAGCCGGCCCGCCCTTCTGCCTGGAGTTCCCCATGCGTAAAGACACCCGGTGGCACCGCGCCCATGTCGTCAGCATTGCGGACGCCTGCGAGGGCGTGCGCGAAATCGTGCTAGACCCCGACACAGCGGCGCGCCCCTTCGAGGTCGGCAGTCATCTGGATTTTCGCGTGCAGCTGCATGGCCGCGCCGACGTGCGCTCTTACTCCCTGGTGGGCGAGCCGAGGGCCGATGGCTATTACCAGATCGCGGTACGGCAGATGCCCGACAGCCGCGGCGGCTCGCGGCATATGTGGACCTTGCAGCCCGGCGATATGGTGGAGATCTCCCCGCCCAGCAACAACTTTGCGCTGGATGAAGGCGGCCAGGAGATCCTGCTGATCGCTGGCGGGATCGGCATCACCCCGATCATCGGCATGGCGCAGCGGCTGGCGCGTCGCCACCGCGCGTTTCGCCTGCTCTATGCCGGGCGCACACGCAGTGCGACGGCCTATGTCGACGAACTGGAAACGCTGCTCGGCGAGCGTTTGCAACTGCAATGCGACGACAGCGCGGGCCCTCCGGATCTTGCCGGCGAGCTGGCGCGGTTGTCGCCCAATGCCGAGGTGTACGTGTGTGGGCCGCTGGGCATGCTCGAAGCGGTACGACAGCACTGGCATGCGGCCGGTCGTTCGCGCGCGCGGCTGCATTTCGAAACCTTCGGCAACAGCGGGCGGGTGCCGGCGCAGGCGTTCGTGGTCAAGCTGCCCGGACTCGGCCTGGAAGTACCGGTGGCCGAGAACGAATCGATGCTGGATGCGCTGGCCGACGCCGGGGTCGAGCTGATCGCCGAATGCCGTCGCGGCGAATGCGGGCTGTGCGCGGTGGAGGTGCTGGAAAGCGCGGCCGACATCGACCACCGCGACGTGTTCTTCAGCGACGAACAACGCCGCGAGAACCGCAAGTTGTGCGCCTGCGTCTCGCGCGCGGTGGGCGGTAGCATCAGCATCGATACCGGTTATCGCGGCGAGCTTGGCTGAACTGCCATTACGCCGACGGTTGCCGCGCCCATCGCCACGCGGGTGCGGTCGAGGCCTGGAATCGGCAGGGATGACCCGTATGCACGGAGTCTGGCACTCCGGCCGTCCCTGATGGCTGCTCGCCATAGGTCGCAAATGATCGGCGTGCACACTGAAGCAGGCTGGCGCCGCCGCGTACCTGCTTGGTGTCCACCTACGCACAGGTCGCGATCGGCCTGCAGCGATGAGGTGAGGTTGGCCGACCGGCCATTGCCATCACGACGCTGGCGTCCCTGCATGGAGCCGATTGCAGCACGCTCAGGAGCATCGCGGCGAACGCATGGTCACAAAAGCCGATCCCGGCCAGTGCGTGGTCAGGCCGGTCCCACCCCGCAGCGCGTGTTTGCATCCTCACCCACATGCGCGATCATCTGCGCATGGAGTCGACTCACTACAGGACGGTCCCGGCGCCGGCCCTCAACCCGCGTCAGGAACAATTGGTGGCATTGGTGCGGCAGCAGGGCTTTGCCGAGGTGGAAGGGCTGGCAACGCGCTTCGAGGTCACGCCGCAGACCATCCGCCGCGACCTCACGCTGCTATGCGATGCCGGCGTACTGCGCCGCTATCACGGCGGCGTCAGCATGCCCTCGAGTGTGGAAAACCTCGCTTACAGCGCGCGCAAGGCCTTGCAGGCCCGCGAAAAACAGCACATCGCCGCGCAGGTGGCGCGCTTCATTCCCGACGATGCCTCGTTGTTCATCAACCTGGGCACCACCAATGAAGAGGTGGCGCGTGCGTTGCTGCAGCACCGCGGCCTGCGCGTGATCACCAACAATCTCAATGTGGCGGTGCTGCTCAGCGCCAACCCGAGCTTTGAGGTGATCGTGGCCGGTGGCGTGGTGCGCGGGCGCGACCAGGGCGTAACCGGCGAGGCGACGGTGGAATTGATCCGCCAGTTCAAGGTGGATTTCGGGGTGATCGGCATTTCCGGCATCGACCTGGACGGCACCTTGCTGGACTTCGACTACCAGGAAGTGCGCGTGGCCCAGGCCATCATCGCGCACTCGCGGCAGGTGCTGCTGGCCGCCGACCACAGCAAGTTCGGCCGCAACGCCATGGTGCGGCTGGGTGCGATCGCCCAGGTGCACGACTGGTTCACCGACCGACCGCCGCCGCAGGACCTGGCCGCAGTGCTGGCCGAAGCCGGCACCCGCGTGCATCTGGCAGCGCCCGGCGATGCCAGCTAAGGCGATTGTTCGTTTTTGTGCGTTTGCGACAAGCACATGGCGGCTGACTACCAAAACCGATTTAGTTAACCGATCAGAGACTCAGTTGCGGTAGGCCGCTTCGCGGTCACCCGAGCTGAAACGCAGGCTTGCCAGTTCTTCACGTCCCGATAAGGTTTGATGTTCGAATATGTTCGAACATGACAACTTATGTTCGCTTTTGTAGCGCGCCCGGAGGCAGACATCAATGGGCGAGACATACGATCTTCTGGTGATAGGCGGCGGCATCAACGGGGTCGGCATCGCCCGCGATGCGGCCGGGCGCGGCTTGTCGGTCTGTCTGTGCGAGCAGGACGACCTGGCTGCGCATACCAGCAGCGCCAGCACCAAGCTCATTCACGGCGGCCTGCGCTATCTGGAGCAGTACGAGTTCGCGCTGGTCGGCAAGGCGCTAGCCGAGCGCGAAGTGCTGCTGCGGCTGGCTCCGCACATCATCTGGCCGCTGCGCTTCCTGCTGCCGCATCAACCGCATCTGCGCCCGGCGTGGATGATTCGTGCCGGCTTGTTTCTGTACGACCATCCCGGTGGCAGCAAGCGCAGCCTGCCGCGCTCGCGCCGGCTGTCGCTGCGCACGCACGCCGTAGGTCAGCCGCTGCAGGAATCGCTGCGCACCGGCTTCGCGTATTCCGATGCCTGGGTGCAGGATGCACGGCTGGTGGTACTCAATGCGATGGACGCCGCCAAGCGTGGCGCGCAGATACATACGCGCACACGCTGCGTCGGTGCATGGCGCGATGCCGGGTTCTGGTGCGCCGAACTGGAAGATCGCGACGGCCACCGCCGCACCGTGCAGGCGCGTGCGCTGGCCAATGCGGCTGGCCCGTGAGCGGTGTCGTTCCTGGACAAGGTGGCCGCGGTGCCGCACAAACATGCGCTGCGTCTGGTCAAGGGCAGCCACATCGTGGTGCCCAAACTGTTCGACCACGACCACGCGTACATCTTCCAGCAACCGGATAGGCGCATCGTGTTCGCCATTCCGTACGAGCACGACTTCACCTTGATTGGCACCACCGACGTGGATTACCAGGCAGACCCCGCCGCTCCCAAGATCGATGCGGCCGAGGTGCAGTACCTGTGCGAGGCGGTGAACCTGTATTTTCGGCAGCAGATCACCCCCGCCGATGTGGTGTGGAGCTATAGCGGCGTGCGTCCGTTGCTCGACGATGCCGAAGACAACGCCGCCGAAGTCACCCGCGATTACCAGCTGGAAGTGCTCACCGACGGCGCGCCGTTGCTCAACGTGTTCGGCGGCAAGCTGACCACCTATCGCAAGCTCGCCGAAGAAGCGGTCGACCGCCTCACCCAGGCCCTGGGTGCGCGCAAGCCGGCGTGGACCGCGCGCGGCGATGCATTGCCCGGTGGCGAACAGCGCGATATCGCCAGCCTGCTCGAGCGCGTAAGCAGCGAGCGCCCGTGGCTACCGGCACCCACTGCACAGCGACTGGTGCGCAATTACGGCACCTGCGCGCAGCAGCTGCTTGGCGACGCGCAAGATCTTGCCGCATTGGGCACGCATTTCGGTGCCGACCTGTATCAAACCGAGGTCGACTATCTGCGCACCCACGAATGGGCCATGACCGCCGACGATATCCTTTGGCGCCGCAGCAAACTCGGCCTGCGCATCGATGCGGCCGGGCGCCAGCGTCTGGAAGACTATCTGCAGACGCAGTCGGTCCAGCAGGCGGACGTTGTACCGGCCTGATCGCACCGCGTTGCCGGCGAGGACGGATCGTTCGGCAACGTATCCTGGCGCATTCGCCAGCAACATCCTGAGTCACGTGGAGGGCACCCCAGATGAGCACCACCGAACACCCCTGCGCGCCAACGTGCGCGCATCGCCGCTCTGCCTGCGTCATTGACACCAGCATCAGCACTGTCACAACCACGAGTACGTGCGCATGAGCCGCCAACTCGTGGGTGAGTTGATCTCCGAAGCGGTGGCAATGTTCATCATCATCGCGCTTGGCGATTCGGTCGTAGAGGATGTACATCCTCTACGACCCTAGCCCGTATCAGAACGCCTACTGGGGCGTGTGTATCGCCTGGGGCCTGTCGGTGACGCTGGCGATCTATGTCACCGGCTCGGTGTCTGGCACTCATGCCAATCCGGCGGTAACGCTGGCGCTGGCGTTGTTCCGCGATTTCTCCTTGAAGAAAGTGCTGCCGTACTGGAGCGCGCAGGTGATCGGTGCGTTTCTGGGTGCGGCCATCGTCTACCAGATGTACGGGCCGGTGATCGACCACTACAACCAGGTGCAGCAGCTCACCCGCGAAGCCGGTGGTGCCGCCGGGGTGTTCTTCACCGCGCCCGGCCTTGCAGTCACGCCGATGCATGCGCTGGTCGACCAGATCATCATCACTGCGTTTCTGATCTTCGGCATCTTCGCCATCACAGAACAGTTCAACGAAGCCGCGCCGACCGCCAACTCCGGCGCGTTGATGATCGGTCTGCTGGTGGCCACGCTGGGCGCGTCGATGGGCTATCTGGAAGCCTGGGCGATGAATCCGGCGCGCGATTTCGGCCCGCGCCTGTTCGCCTACTTTGCCGGTTGGGGCGAAGCCGCGTTGCCGGCCAAGGACAATTACTGGTGGATTCCGATCGTCGGCCCGTTGATCGGCGGCCCCATTGGCGCGCTCGCCTACCAATGGCTGATCCTGCCGTTCCTGCCGGCACGCGTGCGGCATCTGCAGGGCAGCAAACCACCGCTCGATCCGCGCTAATCGCACTGCTGCTGCACGACCGACAAAGCAATGCCGCCGCCGTCGAGCAGGCGGTGGCTGTATCGGCCTCTCACGCAACCGCGTGCACCGACCACTTTCTCGCCGCGCGCCAGCGCCGGCACTGTTTGAGGAATCTCCGATGGAAAAGCAATACGTCCTTGCGATCGATCAAGGCACCACCAGCTCACGCGCGATGTTGTTCGATCGCCGGGGCAAGGTGGCCGGTGTGGCGCAGCGCGAGTTCGGCCAACTCTTTCCGCAGCCGGGTTGGGTGGAACACAACCCACGCGAGATCATGACCAGCGTCTACACCACGATTACCGAGCTGCTCAACAACGCGCAGATCGCTGCGCGTTCGATCGCCGGTATCGGCATCACCAACCAACGCGAAACCGCAGTGGTGTGGGACAAGGCCACCGGCCAGCCGATCTACAACGCCATCGTGTGGCAATCGCGGCAGACCAAGGACATCTGTGCCCAGCTCAAAGAGGCTGGGCACGAGCAGATGGTGCGCGACAAGACCGGCTTGCTGATCGATGCGTATTTTTCCGGCACCAAGGTCAAGTGGATTCTCGATCATGTGGAAGGCGCCCGTGAGCGGGCACAGAAAGGCGAACTGGCCTTCGGCACCATCGATAGTTGGCTGATCTGGAATCTCACCGGCGGCAAGGTGCACGTCACCGACTACACCAATGCCTCGCGCACGCTGATGTACAACATCCACACGCTGGAGTGGGACGCCGAACTGCTGGCCATGCTCGACGTACCGGCGGCAATGCTGCCGGAGGTGCGCTCCTCCAGCGAAATCTACGGCATGACCCAGACCCAGTATTTCTATGGCGAGCAGGTAGACATCGCAGGCATCGCCGGCGACCAGCAGGCCGCGTTGTTCGGCCAGGCCTGCTTCGAGCCGGGCATGGCCAAGAACACCTATGGCACCGGCTGCTTTGCACTGATGAACACCGGCGACAAGGCGGTCGCCTCCAAGGCCGGTCTACTGACCACCATTGCCTGGGGCATCGACGGCAAGGTCGAATACGCGCTGGAAGGCTCGATCTTCGTCGCCGGCTCGGTGGTGCAATGGCTGCGCGACGGCCTGCGCATGCTCGGCAAGGCCAGCGACTCGCAAGCCTACGCCGAGCGTGCCGGCGACAACGAGGGGGTCTATCTGGTGCCGGCCTTCGTCGGCCTGGGCGCACCGTATTGGCGCAGCGATATCCGCGGCGCGGTCTTCGGGCTGACACGCGGTACGACCAAGGAACACTTCGTGCGCGCGGCGATCGAATCGATGGCATATCAGACCCGCGACGTGTTGACCGCGATGCAGGCCGACTCGGGCATCGAGCTCAAAGAATTGCGTGCCGACGGCGGCGCGATCGCCAACAACTTCATGGCGCAGTTTCAGAGCGACATGCTCAACGTGCCGGTACTGCGTCCGGAAGTGGCCGAAACCACTGCACTCGGTGCAGCCTATCTGGCCGGGCTGGCAACCGGCTTCTGGAGCAGCCGCGAAGAGATCGCCAAACAGTGGGCAGTGGATCGCCGCTTCGAGCCGAGCATGGCCAACGACAAGCGCGAACAGCTCTATGCCGGCTGGCAGCAGGCGGTGGAAGCGACGATGGGTTTCCGCATCAGCTAAGCACTGCCAGCAAAACGACTGCGCCCACCATCCGGTGGGCGCAACGTTTTGTCAGCGACTCGCACGCACTAAGCACCGCAGCACTGCACTGTGCAGCCCTGCAACGCTGCAGCAATTACTGGCCGCCGGTATTGGCACGGCCGGCAATCGTGTCCGGATCCCAGTGTTCCTTGATCAGGCCTTTTTCGATGCGGAACATGTCGAACCAGGTGGTGGTATAGGTCTTGCTCGGATCGCGCGGATCCGGCAGCGTGCGCACCGACACCAGCGTGACCAGATCACGATCCGCGGTGATGGCCACCAGCGGCAACTGCACGCGTGCCTGCACCGGCGTCGGCGGCACGAATGCGGTCAGGAAGGCGATGAATGCATCGCGACCGTTCGCCACGTTCGGGTTGTGCTGAATATAGTTCTTGTCCATGTATTTCGGCGCTTCCTGTACCTGGCCAGCTTCGAACACGATGCGCCAGAAGTCGTAAACCAGCCGCTTGTTGACGGTTTCGGGCCAGGTAGAGCCGAGCAGCATCTTCTGATGATTGGGATTTGCAGTCACTGCGGTCTGCGCGAACGCAGCCACGGGCGCCACCAGCATGACCAGTAACAAGGCGCGGGAGAACAGGGTTTTCATGGAGCACTCCTGGGTGGAGACGGGCACTGCGCTCGCTGAAGACAGCAGCACGATGCTCCGCTGATTGGGGTAATGACGCGTCCTTGATACACAGCGATTTCTACGCGTCGCCGCCAGCCTACCGGCCGCGTTCGCTCGCCCGCTAGCCGCCTGAAAGTGCACCAGGGAACTTCTGGAATGGGTGGTGAGCAAAACACAACCATTTAATGTGATGCGTGCCATGTGCCTTGGCGGGAGCGAACGAACGCCAAGAGCTGCCCGATATGTGAGTTTGAGTGCAGTGCAGGAGGCACAACTCACGAATCTGTGCCGATTCCGAGCAACGAGACGACTTGTCTGACGGCCACGCAGCGGTGTGTCGGCCGCCTTGGTCAGCTCACCCTAGTCAGCCAACTCCACCAGCGGCAGACCGGCATAGTTTTCTGACACCGTGGCGCGACCGGCCTCGCTGCCCAGCAGGTAATCCAGCTCGGCAGAACGTATGCGCGCGGTAAACGCATCTTCATCGTCGAAGGTGTGCAGCAAGGTGGTCATCCACCAGGAAAACCGCTCAGCCTTCCAGACCCGCTGCAACGACAGTGACGAATACTGTTGCAGCACGCCGGCATCGCCGGATGTCTTCCAGCGTTCGAACAACTGTGCGAGCAAGCCGACATCGGCCAGCGCCAAGTTCAAGCCTTTTGCCCCAGTCGGCGGCACGATATGCGCCGCGTCGCCGGCCAGAAACAAGCGGCCGTACTGCATCGGTTCGGCGACAAAACTGCGCAACGGCGCGATGCTCTTTTCGCTCGACGGTCCGGTGACCAGTTGCGCAGCCAAGGTGTCTGGCAGCCGTGCGCGCAACTCATCCCAGAAGGCTTGATCGCTCCATGCCTCCACGCGCGCCTCTGCCGGCACCTGCACGTAATAGCGCGTGCGTGTGGGTGAGCGCATCGAACACAACGCAAACCCGCGTGGGTGGCGCGCGTAGATCAGTTCATCGTGCACTGGCGGGGTGTCGGCAAGCACGCCAAGCCATCCGAACGGATACACGCGCTCGAACAGGCGCAGACGCTCGGGTGGAATGCTGGCACGGCTGATGCCATGGAAGCCGTCGCAGCCGACGATATAGTCGCAGGCGATACGCTGGCGTCGGCCATCAAGGGTGAATTCCACGGTGGGCGCGTTGCTTTGCACCTCGCACAGCGTGACGTCCTGGGCGTTGTAGTAAGTCGGCGCCGCGCTGCGCGCACGTGCCTGCATCAGATCGGCGGTAACCTCGGTCTGGCCGTAGACGGTGACGCCACGCCCGCAGCCGCGTAGCAGATCGATACGCTCGCGCTGGCCATCAAGCGACAATTCGAAGCCGTGGTGCAGCAAGCCTTCGCGCTGCACGCGTTCGCCCACGCCCGCCCGCTGCAACAGCTCCACACTGCCCTGCTCGAGCACACCGGCACGAATCCGCCCAAGCACATGCTCCGGCGTCTGCCGCTCGATAACGACGGTATCGATACCGGCGCGCAGCAGCAGCTCGCCCAGCAACAGGCCGGAGGGACCTGCGCCGATGATCGCAATCTGGGTTCGCATGTACTGCTCCTGCGTCAGCTGGCTGATGCAGGCCAGTGTCGGTAGCCAAGCGCGCGCTTTGAAGGGATGATTGCCCGCAGTGCTTGGACTTTTCGACGATGCCGACACGCACGCCAGACATTGCTGCAGCAACACCTGTTCCCGCTTTCGGTCTGTACGGCGAGCACGATGCCGACGCGCCGGAGTTATTGCACTGGGAGTCGATCGCCGCACGTAGCCGGCTGCATGATTGGCACATCGCTCCGCACCGGCACCAAAACCTGGCGCAGCTGCTGTACGTGCAGCGCGGGCCGGCAACGTTGCAGCTGGATGGACGCACCCAGCGCGTGCGTGGCGCCACCGTGATGTGGCTGCCGCCGCTGTGCGTGCATGGCTTCGGATTCGATTCACAGGTGCGCGGGCACATCATCACCTTGTGCATGCCGTTGGTGCGCAGTGCGCTGAGCGCCGCACCACTGCTGCAGCGCGCATTGGCGGCGCCTTTGGTGCTACAAGTAGAACAATCACGCGGATTGCTCAACGTACTGTTCGCCGCCATCGCCGACGATCACGCGCGCCAGCGCATCGGTCACGACGCCGCGTTGCAGGCAGCTGCGACGCAGCTGTTGATCTGGACCGCCCGCACCGCACTGGAGCGCGCACAGGACACGGCTGCGGTGAGCCCGCAGACCGATCCGGCATTGCGCCATCTACGCGGCTATCAGGCCTTGATCGACCAGCACTATCGCGCGCATTGGCCGATCTCCCGCTATGCCGATCAATTGGGACTGGCACCGGGCCATCTCAGCGCGGTGTGCCAGCGACTGGCCGGTGCTTCGGCGTTGGAGCTGCTGCAGCGCCGGGTCATGCTGGAAGCACGCCGCAGCCTGCGCTACACCAGCCTGAGCGTGCAACAGATCGCCGCCAGCCTTGGATTTTTCAACGCTGCGTATTTCAGTCGCTACTTTGCCCGCCACACCGGCAGCTCGCCGACGCGCTTCCGTGCCGGCGATTAAGAGCGGCTAACAAAACCTCTTGAATGCTATCTCCAGGGTGGCAAAACGGGGCCATGGCACGGAACAAACAGATCCCTATCGCGCTGTGGAAGCGCATCCAACCACTGAGTCCGCAAGTCAAGCCTTCTGCTAAAGGTGGGCGACCTCGTCTCAGTGATCAGCAGGTCGCAGGCATCGGCAAACTGCGCATCCGCCTTGAACGCCGCATCGATCTCCACTTGGCGTTGCTCTGGCTTGCATGCTCCATCATCGGTTTACGGCTTTTTGCTGGGTGTTGTTGGCGGCTCTTGGTGAACAGCATTACGGACATGCCGGGGCCTTCAGTATCGATCAGACGTGATCGATTACAGAATGCGCTCGTCCGGCGCGAGCGGATCGGACGGCGGCGTTTGATACGCCGATATGATCGGCCCACGCAGCGACTGCTGCGGCAAGCCCTCATGCACCGGCTCGCCGCGTGCCGCGCGCAGGGCATTGGCATAGCAGTGCTGCGCCGACAGCAGATCGCCGGCCGCCGCAAAGCCATGCCCGAGTTCTTCCCAGGCCACGCTGCCGGCGCCATTGGCCACGGCGCGATGCAGAAATTCTTCGGCCTGCGACCATTGCTGTTGGTGACGCGCCAGGCGCGCCATCGTCAACAACAAGCCAGGGCTGTCCGGATACTGGGTCAACCAACGCTGCGCACTGGCGCGGCGCGAATCGTATTTTTCCAGCGGCAGCACGCCGTACAGACGCACCAGCGATTCGTCCCACTGCGTGTCCAGCGCCTGTTCCAGGCTGTGTACGGCAGCATCGTCCCAATGCAGAATCGCCGCGCGCTGTGCATAGGCGCCGACCACGGCCGGATAAGTGCGCAGCGGCTTAGGCAGCGCTTCCCAGCGTTCGGCCAAGGCATTCGCATCGCCAGCCTGTAACAGCGTCTGTTCGGCCAGCGTGGCTTCGAGCGCGTTGTAGGCATCGGGTGCCAGCACCGCCTGCTGACGCAATGCGCCGAGTTGACCGTAAGCCTCGTCGGCACGGCCGATCTGCGCCAAGGCCTGCGTGCGCAGCAGCAACCCACGTGCCGGCAGCGGTTGCGCGCTGGCGATATCGAGCGCATTGATCGCCTCGACCGGACGTTGCCGCGCCAGATGCCGCTCGCCTTGCAGCAGTGCATGCGCAGTGGGATCGCGCTCGGCCAGTTGCTGGGCCAGCGCATTGGCCGATACCTCATCGCCGCGAGCATCGGCCACACGCACCGCACTCGCCAGCGCGATGCCGCTGACGTCGTCATCTTCGCTGGCGGTGACCAGCAGGCGCTCGGCACGCTGCCACTGACCGTGATCGGCGGCGCGCAGGCCTTCGATCAGGCGGGCGCGGCCCTTCTTGCGGCGGTACTTGGCCCAGACCCGGAACGGCAGGCTGATCAACGTCCACAGCAGCCACAACACCAGCAGCGCGATGACCAGAATCAGCAGCGCCTGCGGCATCGCCGCGCGGTAGTCGTTGCCGCCGACGCTGACCACCACATTGCCCAGGTCATAACTGTTTTGATGCGACAACCATTGCGCACCGAGCACGCCCAGCGCCATGGCAACCAACAGGATCAAGACGGTATGCAACACTTTCATTGGGTGGATCTCCCTTCACGCATGGCCTGCAGTTGCAGCAGAGTGGTGCCCAGTTCCGGCAGGCGCGGACGCAGTGGTGCTTGTTGCAGTGTGCGCAGGCCCGTGCGGGTCTGGCGACGTTGTGGCGAATCCGGCCACAGCCGGGTGGTCCAGGTGTCCACGCGCCGCAGCGATTGGGCGAAGCCCTCGACATCGCCGCGCTCGGCGGCAGCGCGCGCCAGGCTGACTTCAATCTGCAAGGCATCGCCTGCGGCGTTGCGGTCGCCGCCGGTGAGCAGCGCATCGCCACGGCTGGGGCGAATGTCCACCAGCGGTGCGAGCACTGTTTGCCACCATGGCTGCGCGGCTTCGCTCTCTTGCGCGGTTTGTTCGGGCAAGCGCTGTAGATCGGCGGCGAGTTTGCCCAGCAGTTGACCGGCCTGCGCTTGCGGGCCGGCGCCGAGGCGGTCCAGTGCGTCGCGTTCCTGCACCAGCGCCTGGCGCAGGTTGAGATAGCCCGGGTCGTCGACGCCGTTGAGTGCGGAATTGGCTAGGGCATAGGCACGGCGTGCGCCGTCGGCGTCGCCGGCAATACTCAGCCGTTGCTGACCGAGCCGTAGCAGCAATTCCACTTCATCCAGGCGCAGCGCCTGCGCGCCATGTCGATTGGGATCGGCCAGTTTTTTTACGGTTTCTTCGAGCAGCGCGCTGCGCTGACTCAGGCCAAGCATTTCATCGCGCAGCACGCGGTTGGTCGCCGCAGCATCCTGCAGGCGCTCGTTGGCCAGGCGCTGATCGCGGCGCAGGGTCTCCAGCATCTGCTGTGTGCCATCCCAGCGTTGCTGCTGCGCTTGGGCCGCCTGCAGCTGCCCGCCTTGATAGGTCTGCCATGCGCGCCAGCCCAGAAACAGCGCCACGCCGATAGCCGCAACCGCAACCGTAAGCAGCAGCCAAGCCACGGGGAAGCGTCGCGTGGAAGCGGGCATTTCAGTCATTGGGACATCCTCGGGCGGTCACGACTGGCGCATGCGCCGCAGTCAGCTAGTACAGCATGGCGTGCAGCGGCAGACACCCGCAAGCGGTGTCTGGGTTCGGAGTTCAGCAAGGTCGCGATGGTGTCACGATCGCTGCGGCGGCAGCGGCCAATTGCTCAGGCAGTGGCCCTGCGGCGCGCGCCACCTGGGTGAAGCCGGCGGCGCGTGCGGATTCCAGCATGCGCTCGCTGGACGCCACCACCGGATGGTGGCGCCAAGCCTGAACCAACGCTGTTGGCAGCTGCTGCAACACCAGCGACAACGCCTCTGCGCTGCTCAACGCCAGCACGCTGCGTGGCAGTGCATTGGCCAAGGCCTGCACTGCCGATGCACGCAATCGCAGCGCAACGCGTTGATAGACATCGGCGCGCAGGATACGTGCGCCACGTTGCTCCAATGCCGGTGCCAACACCCCGCGTCCACCTGGCGCAGTGATCAGTCCGACCGCCTGCAGCGGCGGCTCGAACAGCGCCAGTGCCAGCAGTGCTTCGCTATCCATGCGCGCAGGCCGCAGCACCGCATCGATCCCGCAGGCCTGCAATGCGCGCGCTGCGCCCTCTCCCACGCTCACCCATTGTGCCTGTGCTGGCCGCTGCAATGGCGAAAGACGCTGCGCGGCGCGCACCGCTGCCGGGCTGGTGAACACGACGATCGGCGCCTGCAACGCCTGCTGTAACGCTGCCCGCGCCTGCGCATTGTCGTTGGTCTGCAGTCGCCACGGCGACAATGCGAGCACCCGTCCGCCCTGCCGCGCAACCGCCCGGCGCAGCGGCGCGTGCTCACCGCTGGGCCGCAGCGAGATCAGGGTCCAGGCGTCGGCAGCTGGGGCGGTGCGGGTCATCCAGCAATTATGCGAGAGCAATGCCGCATCGGGGCAGGTGTGCCGTGCTGCGATGGCGAGCATTGATCCTCACCTCGCCCTGTCCGGCCTTGCGTGCCGGCCAGGCTGCATGCCTGCGTTTATGCAGCCATAACCTCGCGCCCGGGTCTCTGCCAGTAACTGCTTCCACCCACGATCCGCCATGACAATCGAGTTTAAGTGGAACCGTGATCAAGTCTTACCTTATCAACATGCAGCGCAGCGGCGACCGCCTGCAAGCGATGTCGACGCGGTTCCAGGCGCTGGGGATGCCGTTCGAGCGCATCACCGCCGTCGATGGCGCCATGCTGGCGCCCGAGCAGATCGCCGACTTCGTACGCGACCGCCCCCTGGAAGGCTCTGGGGATGCGTTCAGCAACGGCCCGCGCAAGTGGACCGCGTCCAACATCGGTTGCTTTCTGAGCCATCAGGCGGCCTGGCGCATTGCGGCGGACTCCGACGACGCCTAGACCGCCATCTTCGAAGACGACATGCATCTGTCCGACGCGCTGCCGGCGCTGTTGCGCAGCACCGACTGGCTGCCGGCGGGCAGCAGCATCGTGCGGCTGGAGCCGTCCTACAACCGCATCAAGCTCGATGCCAAGGTTGCCGATGTCGGCGTGCGTCAGCTGCGCTTGGTGCGTCCATCCACCTATCAACACTGCTGGCCGGTCTGCGCCGGTGCGCTGATCATCAGCCGCGATGCAGCGCGATTACTGCTGGCCGCCGACGCGCGCTGGCACACCATGGCCGACATTTTTCTGTTCGGCTGGAACGAATCGCCGGTCGCACAGCAACTGTCCACCTATCAGCTGTCGCCGGCCGCGTGCATCCAGGACAAGTTCTTCCACACCGCCCCGGAGCAGATCGTGTTCACCAGCACCATCGATGCGCCGTTGACGCAGGCACAAAAGCAGCGCAGCGCGCATTGGAGGGCCAAGGCCACCGCATTGTTGCGTGTCGCCCAGGGCTACCGGAAGGTGGTGTTCGCACCTTGATCCAAGCGGTGCGAACCTGGACTGCGCGGCATGCGTTAGACCATGCGTTACCGCATGTCGTTTAGTGCACAAGACGCTCGCGGAACATTGCGGCATGATGCCGCCCTTGACCGTCTTCCAGCCTTCGCCGATGACATCTTCATGCACACTCGCATCCGCCCTGCAGTCGCTGCAGCAGCAATTCATTGCCATGCCGCCTGTGCTGTCGATGGGCGTCGCGGTCGACGGGTTGCATGACGGCGCGCTGCGCTTGCGTGCGCCGCTGCAGGCCAACGTCAACGATAAGGCCAATGCGTTCGGCGGCAGTCTGGCTTCGTTGATGACGCTGGCCAGTTGGGGCTGGCTGACCGTGCAAATGCAATTGGCCGGGCACAGTGCCGATGTGTATGTGGCCGAGAGCCAGCTGCACTACCTCGCCCCGGTGTATGAAGACCTGGTGGCCAATGCCGAGCCGTCCGAACTCGGCAGCTGGGAGGCGTTTTTGGCAACCTTCGGTCAGCGCGGCAAGGCACGCATCGGTATGCGTGCGCAGATCGCGCTGGGCTCGGGCGCGTCGGCAGCAACCTTGAGCGGGCGCTTCGTGGCGTTTCCAAAACGGTAGGATGCGGGCTGGGTTCAAGGGGGAATGCGCATGCGTGCAGTGATGGGGGCAATGCTGATGCTCGGGCTGGCGATGGTGAGCGGTGTGGTCTTTGCTGGCAGTCGCGCCCAGGCGCGCGCGCTGGAAACCACCCAGGCCGCCTACACCGCCGCCGTGCGCTGGAGCGATTTCGATGCCGCGCAGGGCTTTGTCGAACCCGCTTATGCCCAGGCGCATCCGCTCAGCGATCTGGAACGTTCGCGCTATGAGCAGGTGCAGATCTCCGGCTACCGCGAGGTACGGGTAGGCGAAGACGCCGCCGGCGCCCTGCGTCGTGAGGTCGAATTGCGCGTGATCAACCGCAACACCCAGGCCGAGCGGCTGGTGCGCAGCATCGAGCTATGGCGCTGGGACGCCGAACGCAAACGCTGGTGGCTGGCCAGCGGCCTGCCGGATCTATGGCAGGGCCAATAGCCTTTACCGCTGCGCCCTGGGCCTCGCACGCGCCAGCTGTGCGACAATTCCCGCCCGCTTGAACGACCTTGACCCTGAGGTATCCCCACGTTTTTCAGCCCATGACCATCTGGTTGTAGACGTGTTCGGGCAGTGTGCGTAATCGCTCC
>NZ_MDEJ01000043.1 GCF_002940065.1 Xanthomonas populi | reverse complement strand
CTGATCATGTCTGTCGTTCTCCGCTGGCAGGGCGTCAAGTCAATGATGGCAGATTGCTGGGGTTTTTAGAGGCTCCTTTCTATCGGGAAATCGTGTCAATGCAATGGATCAACACTCTGAAATTGATGCGCAAGCTCATGCTGGCATTCGGCATCGTGCTACTGATCATGCTGGTGCAGGGGGCATCGCTTAGAGCTGCTAACAAAACTACTGCGTGGCAGGCGAACTGCGTGGCATGCTCGGCGAATACCGTAATGCTTCTTATCAAAACCTGGTGCGCGCCAGCGACGCCGTCAAACAGGAAGGCAAGGTCCGCGCCAAGCGGCTCGATGGCGAAATCGAAGCGAAGATCAAAGGCTATCCCCGCCTGATCGAAAGCCCGGAGCAGAAAAAGCGGTTCGCGCGCTTCGTGGCAGACTGGGAAAAGGCCTCGGCCTCTTACGCCAATGTCAACGAAATGCTCGAACTGAATCTGCCCGACGATGCCGTCGACACCTTCGTCGGGCAGACCCGCACCCTGCACAACAACGCCAAGGATTCGCTGGCCGCATTGATTGCCGAAGACAACGAGCTGGCGCAGGCGGCCAAGAGCAAGGCTGAAACGGTCCACGCCACCTCGGTCAGCTTGACCACGATGGTATTGCTGCTAGGCATCGTCGGCGGCCGGGGTCTGGTATTTGTGTTCGCACGTTCCATCGTCAACCGCATGCGCGGCGCCGTCTCTACTGCGACCGAAATCGCTGGCGGCAAGTTGGATGGCCAGATCAATGTGCAGGGCCAGGACGAAGTGGGCGAACTGATGCGCTCCATGCAGCGCATGCAGCGCGATCTGAGAGAACGCATCGAACGCGACCAGAAAATCGCCGACGAGAACCTGCGTATCCGCACCGCGCTGGACAAGTCTTCCACCGGCACCTTCATCACCGACACCGATCGGGTCATGATCTACGCCAACGAGGCGTTTCAGAAGCTGCTCACGCATTCGGCAAGCAGCATCCGTCTGTCCTCGCCCGATTTTGAAGCCAGCAAGATCATCGGTCAGCACATCGGTTATCTCGGCCTGCCCGAAACGACTGTGCGCAAGGCCGTTGCTGCGCTGGAACGCGACGGCATCACCAGCTTCGAAGAGCGCTACGGCGAGTTTGTGATGATGCAGACCGTCACCGTCATCAAGAACGAGCAGGGCGAAAGCACCGGCGATGTCTGCGAGTGGCGCGACCGCAGCATCGAAGTCCAGGTCGAAGAAGAAGTCGCCCGCATCGTGCGTGCCGCTGCCAGCGGCGACATGAGTGGACGGGTGGAAACCGATGGCAAGCAGGGCTTCTTCCTGCAGCTGGCGCAGCAGCTCAACGGCTTGCTGGATGCCAATGCCGCCAGCCTGGAGCAGATTTCCTCGTTGCTCTGTGCACTGTCGCATGGCGATCTGACCGTACGCATGCAGGGCCAGTTCAGCGGCGTGTTCGCGCAGATGCGTGACGATGCCAATGCCACCGCCGAGCAGCTGGCCGACATCGTCGGGCGCATCCAGGTCTCCTCCACTGCGATCAACTCGGCGGCCGGGGAAATCGCCTCGGGCAACAGCGACCTGTCGCATCGCACCGAGCAGCAGGCTGCCAATCTGGAACAAACCGCAGCCTCCATGGAGGAGCTCACCTCCACCGTCAAGCAAAACGCCGAAAGCGCCCGCCAGGCCAACCAGCTTGCCATCGGCGCCACCGGTGTCGCCTCGCAAGGCGGTGAGGTGGTCTCGCAGGTGGTCGCCACCATGTCCGGTATCGAAGCCTCGTCCAAGAAGATCGCCGACATCATCAGCGTTATCGACAGCATCGCCTTCCAGACCAATATCCTGGCCTTGAACGCGGCGGTGGAAGCGGCACGTGCCGACGAACAGGGCCGTGGTTTTGCGGTGGTTGCCTCGGAAGTGCGCACGCTGGCACAGCGCTCGGCCGGTGCCGCCAAGGAGATCAAGGCACTGATCGACGACTCCGTGCACAAGGTCGCCGAAGGCTCGGCACTGGTGCGCAAGGCCGGCGCGACCATGGCCGACATCGTGACCAGCCTGCAGCGCGTCACCGACATCATGGGCGAGATTTCCGCCGCTTCGCAGGAACAATCGGCCGGGATCGAACAGGTCAACCAGACCTTCACCCAGATGGACGAAACCACCCAACACAATGCCGCCCTGGTCGAAGAAGCCACTGCCGCCGCACGCTCGATGGAAGAGCAGGCCGGTCACCTGACCGAAGCAGTCTCGGTGTTCAAGCTGAACGAGCCGGCCCCGCCGGTCGCGCGCTTGCGCCCGGTTGCGGTTGCCTCACGTCCGGTCGCAGCGAAGACCGCTGCCAAGCCGGCTGCGCGTGCAACGGCCGCGCCGGCGCGACAGGCCAAGCCACAGGCCGCCCCGACCGTCGGTCACTGGCAAGAGTTCTGATTCACCGCTGTCACCCACACCGCCCCGGCCATGCCGGGGCGGTGTGCTTCTGCCCTCTGTTTTGACGCGCATCTGCGCCGCAATCCCCCTGCCGCCGGCGCAATGCCGCAGCGCCATGGCCGGCAAACGACCCCAACCGCCTGTCACCACGCAGATTGGCGCTTCAGTTGCATGACCACATGGCCGATACCCAATACCAGCTAACGACGCGTACGGATATGACGACCACTTCGACTTCCGCTTCAGACACACGCGAATTTGATTTTGGCGACCGCGATTTCAAACGCGTTTGCGACCTGATCTATCAGCGTGTCGGCATTGCCCTGGCTCCGGCCAAGCGCGACATGGTGTATGGCCGGCTGTCGCGTCGTCTGCGCGTGCTCGGCCTGCGCTCCTTCCGCGACTACATCGACCAACTCGAAGCAGGCAACGACGAGGAAGAATGGCAGGCGTTCACCAACGCGCTGACCACCAACCTGACCTCGTTCTTCCGCGAGCCCCACCACTTCGACAAGCTGCGCGAAGAACTGCAAAAGCGTGCCGCGCAGGCACCGCTGAACACCTGGTCCTGCGCAGCGTCCACCGGCGAGGAGCCATACTCCATCGCCATCACCGCCTGCGAAGCCTTCGGCACGCTGACCCCGCCGGTGAGTATCGTCGCCACCGACGTCGACACCCAGGTGCTGGAAACCGCTTCGCGCGGCGTCTATGCCATCGACCGCGTCGCCTCGCTGGATGCCGCGATCAAGCGCAAGTACTTCCAGCGCGGCAGCGGCCCCAATGAAGGCAAATGCCGGGTCATTCCCGCGCTGCGCCAACTCATCGAATACAAGCAGCTGAATCTGCTGTCGCCGCGTTACGACGTCGGCGGCCCCTATGCAGCGCTGTTCTGCCGCAACGTGATGATCTATTTCGACAAGCCCACCCAGCGCGGCATTCTGTCGCGGCTGGTCAGCCACATGGGCGACGACGGTCTGCTCTACACCGGGCACTCGGAGAACTACCTGCACGCAGCCGATCTGATCCAGCCGTGCGGGCGCACGCTGTATCGGCGCGCGCCGCGCGCGGGAGCGGCGACATGAGTACCGCCGTGCAGGTCGACGATGTCATGCGCTACCGCGACTCGCGGTTCCAGACCATCACCGCCAAGCTGCTGCCCACCCAATACCTGGTGGTGGACGACGACACCGCGTTGACGACCACCTTGGGATCGTGCTTAGCGGCCTGTCTGCGCGACCCGGTGCTGAAGATCGGCGGCATGAACCACTTCCTGTTGCCCGAAGGCCAGGTCGGCGACGGCGCACCCGCGCGTTACGGCAGTTATGCGATGGAGTTGCTGATCAACGACATGCTCAAACGTGGCGCGCATCGCAAACGGATCGAAGCCAAAGTCTTCGGTGGCGCCAACGTGCTCAAGGGCTTCACCAGCAACCCGGTGGGCACCCGCAACGCCGAGTTCGTACGCCAATACCTGCAGGCCGAACACATTCCCATCATTGCCGAAGATCTATGCGGCATCCATCCGCGCAAGGTGTGGTTCTTCCCGACGACCGGGCGCGTGGTCGTGCAGCGGTTGCCGCATGCACACGAAGCCGAAGTCGCCGCTACAGAATCGGCCGTGCGCGCCCGTCTGTCCAAAGCACCGGTCACCGGTGGAGTGGAGTTGTTCGAATGACGCTGGAATCTCCTGTACGCGTATTGATCGTCGACGACTCGGCGGTCGTACGTCAGATGCTCACCGAAATTCTGTCGCGCGACCCCGGCATCGAAGTGATCGGCTCGGCCGCCGACCCGATCCTGGCGCGCGAAAAGATCAAACGCCTCAATCCGGACGTGATCACGCTGGATGTCGAAATGCCGCGCATGGACGGCCTGGTGTTCCTGGAAAACCTGATGCGCCTGCGACCCACCCCGGTGGTGATGATTTCATCGCTGACCGAACGTGGTGCCGACACCACCTTGCAGGCCTTGTCGCTGGGCGCGGTGGATTTCATCTCCAAGCCCAAGATCGATGTCGCACGCGGGCTGGAAGACTATGCCGAAGAAATCGTCAGCAAGGTCAAGATGGCCTCCAAGGCCAAGGTCAGCGCGCTCAATCGCCCCAGCGCGCCCAAGCTCACCTTGGACATGCAGTCCGCGCCGGTGGCTGGCAGCGCCCTGCGCTTCCGCACCACCGACCGCCTGATCGCCATCGGCGCCTCGGCCGGCGGCACCGAAGCCCTGCGCGTGGTGCTCGGACACATGCCCGCCGATGCACCGGCGGTGGTGATGACGCAGCACTTGCCGGCCAGCTTCAGCACTGCCTTCGCCGAGCGCCTCAATCGTCACTCGGCCATGTCGGTGCGCGAAGCCAGCGATGGCGAAGCGATCCTGCCCGGCCACGCCTATCTGCCGCCCGGTGGCCAGCATCTGCGCATCATCCGCGACGGTGCCCGCTGGCGCTGCCGCATCGACGACGGCCCGCCGGTCAATCGCCACAAGCCGGCGGTGGACGTGCTGTTCCGCTCGGTCGCCGCCAACGCGGGCCCCAATGCGGTCGGCGCCATCCTCACCGGCATGGGCGACGACGGCGCACGCGGCCTGCTGGAAATGCTGCAGGCCGGCGCGCCCACGCTGGTGCAGGACGAAGCCAGCAGCGTTGTGTGGGGCATGCCCGGCGCCGCGTACAAGCTCGGTGCCGCGCAGGAAGTGGTCCCGCTGGACCGCGTTGCCGAGCGTCTGATCGCGCTGTCGGCACAGGCGCGCTGATCCGGCATGAGCGCCCTGCCCCCGTCTCCTGACGACCGAACGGGGGTTCCCGGCGCACCGGGAACCACGTCGGTCGATACTGCCGATACACCGGTAGATAACGCGACAGAAGCTTGCGCTCTCAATGCGTTGTCGATCAAGGCCGGCCCAGTCACTGCCGGCATGGTCCGCCCCGACGAACATCCAGATGCCACGCGCTCACGCCTGCTGGCCGACGCGCTCGATGGCAGCAGCAGTGCGATCCTGATCTGCGATATGCAATTGCGTCTGCTCTACGCAAACGACGGCTTCCAGCGCATGTTCGGTTATACCGAATCCGAACTGGTCGGCAAGCGCCCTTCGGATGTGCTCATTCGCGCGCACAGCGACCAGGACGAAGTGGCACGCATCCGCGATCGCGCTCAGGCCCTGCAGCAGACCCAGGCCGACCTGCTGGTCTATCGCAAGGACGGCACGCCGCTGTGGATATCGCTCAACTTCAATCCGATCTACGACGTCAGGCACAACCCCTCGCATTACGTAGCGGTGCTGACCGACATCACCGACACCAAGATGCACGAGGTGCTGCAGCACCTCGTGCTGGAGGCGCTGGTGCAGGAGCGCCCACTGATCGAAGTGATGACCTTGATCTGCACCGAGGTCGAACGCATCGCACCCGACGTGCTGGCCACGGTGATGAGTGCGGACCATCAGGGCTGCCTGCATTCGCTGGCCGCCCCCAGCCTCCCGCCAGAATACGCCGACGCGGTCAACGGTTTGAAGATCGCGCCTGGTGCGGGCGCCTGCGGCACCGCCGCCTGGCGTGGCCGCGCGGTCATGGTGGAAGACATCGCCACCGACCCGCTGTTCGCATCGTTTCGCGACTTGCTGTTGCCGATGGGCTTGCGCGCTTGCTGGAGCACGCCGATCCGCTCCAACAGCGCGCGCGTGCTCGGCACCTTCGCGCTGTATTACCGCAAGGTGCAACGTGCCGATGCCTGGCACGTGCGGCTCACCGATTTGTGCCAACAGTTGTGCACGCTGGCGCTGGAACGCGAACAGACCCGCCAGCGCGTGCATCAACTCGCGTTTTACGACGCGCTGACCGGCCTGCCCAACCGCATCATGTTCAGCGCCCGCGCCGAGCAGGCGCTGACGCAAGCAGAATACGCCAACGAACCGGCCGCGTTGATGTTCATCAACATCGATCGCTTCAAGCTGATCAACGACAGCCAGGGCCACGCAGCAGGCGATGGCCTGCTGCGCGACATCGCATTGCGCATCGGCGAACAACTGACCGCCACCGCCATGCTGGCGCGCCTGGCCGGCGACGAATTCGCACTCGCGCTGCCGCAGTGCAGTGCCGAACAGGCCAGCGCCAAGGCAGAGCGTTTGCTCGGCACCATCGCCGGGCCGCTGCCGGTTGGCAGCCTGACCGTGCACCCGTCCGCCAGTATTGGCGTTGCGATGTTTCCCGAAGACGGGCGCGACATCAACATCCTGCTGCGGCATGCCGATCTGGCAATGAATCGCGCCAAGCAGGAAGGCGGCGGACGTTTCCGCTTCTTCAGCGCCGACATGAATCGCATGGCGCAAGAGCGCGTCGCGCTGGAAGCCGAGTTGCGCCAGGCCATCGGCCGCGACCAGTTGCAACTGCACTATCAACCGCAATTGCTCAGCGCCGCGCCGCACGCGCTGTACGGCGTGGAAGCGCTGCTGCGCTGGAATCATCCGCAGCTCGGCGCAGTGTCGCCGGCACGTTTTCTGCCCGTCGCCGAAGAGCAAAACATGATGCCGCAGCTCAACGATTGGGTCCTGCGCCGCGCCTGCCAGCAGGTCGCCGATTGGCGCAAACGCGGCGTGCCGGTGGCGCGCGTGTCGGTGAATCTATCGGCCAGCAGTTTCGAAAGTCCGCGCATGCTCAGCGACCTGCTGCGCCTGATCGCCGACATGGGCGTACTGCCCTCCGACCTCACGCTGGAAATGACCGAAAGCGTGATGCTGTCCGGGCAACCCGGCGTGCTGGAAAACCTGCATGCGATCCGCGAAGCAGGTATCTCGTTGTCGCTGGACGACTTCGGCACCGGCTATTCCAGCCTGAGCCATCTGCACCGACTGCCGATCGACGAACTCAAGCTGGACATGAGCTTCGTGCGCGACATCGAACACAGCGAAGACGCACGCGCACTGACTACCTCAGTGCTGCGCATCGGCGAACATCTGCGCAAACACGTCGTCGCCGAAGGCGTGGAAAACGAAGCGCAGCGCTTGTTTCTCGCCGACCTTGGCTGCGAGGTGCTGCAGGGCTACCTGTTCTCGCGGCCATTGCCGGCCGCGGCGTTGGAAGCGTGGTTGGGCGCGCAGCCTTAGCGCGTGCTCGCGTGCGCCAGCTCGCGTCGCCGTGACCGCGCATAGCGCTTGGCGTATTGGCAGAGCTCGGGATGCGCCGACTGCTGGCAATATGCGGAGTGCGCTGATTGCTGATTGCTTACAGCTCCGTCAGGTGATGCCCGGACTACTCAAGCCTCACCCCACCGTAAGCTTCAACCAACCCAACAACTGCGCAGTCACGAACGCAGGATTCTCCAACGACGCAATATGCCCGGCATCGGGCACCAATTCGTAATCGCAACCGATCACTTCGGCCATCAACCATAGCTCTTCCGGCGGCCGCGGACTATCGTATTCGCCACCCAGCAAGAACGTGTTTGCCGGATTCAGCGCGGACAACGCCTCCAACCGATCCGCACGCCCGAAGATCAACCGACCCAACGGCACCACCGATGCGCGCAACTGTTCGGCCGACATCGCAGCCAGGCGCTGCGCAAACGCAGCCGGCAACGCAGCGCTCAGGTCGATACCGGGACGGAAAAAGATCGGCACAATCGCCTCGATCAACGCAGGCGTGATTTCCCCTGCCGCTTCGATCGCATTGAGCAAACCGAAGTAACGCGTCTGAGTCGCCTGCGGCTCGGCACCCAGAAACGTATCCATCAGCACGAGGCTGCGCACACGCTCCGGCGCAAGCAACGCAAGCTCTGCGCCCCACATGCCACCGACCGACAGACCGACCAGCGCGCACTGCGGCAGTTCCAACGCATCCAGCAATCGCAGCATCTGCTCGGCAAGGTCGCCAACTGTCTGCGTGCCAGCCGGCAGCGCCGCCGATTGCCCATGTCCCCACAACTCGGGAACGATGACCTGGTAATGCTGGGAGAGTGCTTGAATCTGCGGCTCCCACATGGCCGCGTCCCAGAGATAACTATGGCCAAGCAGAACCGGAAAACCTTGACCGTGTTGCGCGTAGTGCAGCGTTTGACCAGCGATGGTGCAAGTGGGCATTGGACATCGAACTTGAGTGAAGGAAGCGCCGTCACTCTAGTCCTGCGCAGTTCGGATTTTTGTTGCAATGCGGCAAGTGAGTTAACTGCGATTCGTCTTGGTGCACACGCGCAGATCCGGCATGCGCAGTCACCGATCAAAAAGCGAAATGCCCGGCAGTGCCGGGCATTTCGAAACACATTCAAACACCCGCTAGATCAGGCCGCGACGGTCTCCGCGACATCCTGATATTCCTGGATCTGATCGAAGTTCATGTAACGGTAGATCTGATCGCCACTGGTCTTGATCACGCCCACATCGGTCATGTACTCGTCCTTGGTCGGGATGCGACCCAGACGCGAACAGATCGCCGCCAGTTCCGCCGAACCCAGGTACACATTGGTGTTGCGACCGAGACGGTTGGGAAAGTTACGCGTGGAGGTGGAGAACACCGTGGCGCCCTCGCGTGCCTGCGCCTGGTTGCCCATGCACAGCGAGCAGCCGGGCATTTCCATGCGCGCCCCAGCCGCGCCAAAGGTGCCGTAATGGCCTTCCTTGGTCAGTTCGGAAGCGTCCATTTTGGTCGGTGGCGCAACCCACAAGCGGGTCGGAATATCGCGCTTGCCTTCCAGCAACTTGGCGGCGGCACGGAAGTGACCGATGTTGGTCATGCACGAGCCGATGAACACCTCGTCGATCTTGGCGCCGGCCACTTCAGACAGCGTCTTGACGTCGTCCGGGTCGTTCGGGCACGCCACGATCGGCTCGTGGATGTCGGCCAGATCGATCTCGATCACGGCGGCGTATTCGGCGTCGGCATCGGGCTGCAGCAGCTGCGGATCGGCCAGCCACTCTTCCATCTTCTTGATGCGGCGGCCCAGCGTGCGCGCATCGGCATACCCTTCGGCAATCATCCAGCGCAGCAGGGTGATGTTGCTGGTCAGGTATTCGATGATCGGCGCCTTGTCCAGATGCACCGTGCAACCGGCCGCAGAGCGCTCGGCCGAGGCGTCGGACAGCTCGAACGCCTGCTCCACCTTCAGATTCGGCAAGCCTTCGATCTCCAGGATGCGGCCGGAGAAGATGTTCTTCTTGCCTTGCTTGGCCACGGTCAGCAGGCCGTCCTTGATCGCATACAGCGGGATCGCGTTGACCAGGTCGCGCAAGGTCACGCCCGGCTGCATCTCCCCCTTGAAGCGCACCAGCACGCTCTCGGGCATGTCCAGCGGCATTACGCCGGTGGCCGCAGCGAACGCCACCAGACCGGAGCCGGCCGGGAACGAAATACCGATCGGGGAACGGGTGTGCGAGTCGCCGCCGGTGCCCACGGTGTCGGGCAGCAGCATGCGATTGAGCCAGCTGTGGATCACGCCATCGCCCGGACGCAGCGACACGCCGCCACGGGTGGAGATGAACTCCGGCAAGGTGTGATGGGTCTTGACGTCGACCGGCTTCGGATAGGCCGCGGTGTGGCAGAACGACTGCATCACCAGGTCGGCCGAGAAGCCCAGGCAGGCCAGATCCTTCAGCTCGTCGCGGGTCATCGGGCCGGTGGTGTCCTGCGAACCCACCGAGGTCATCTTCGGTTCGCAATAGGTGCCCGGGCGCATGCCCTCGCCTTCGGGCAAACCGCAGGCGCGGCCAACCATCTTCTGCGCCAGCGAGAAGCCCTTGCCGGTATCCGGCGGCACCATCGGCAGACGGAACAGATCCGAGGCCGGCAGGCCCAGGAATTCGCGCGCTTTGGCGGTCAGACCACGGCCGACGATCAGCGGAATGCGGCCACCGGCGCGCACTTCGTCGAACAGCACGTCCGACTTCATCGCGAACGCGGCGATCGCCTGCCCGTTCTTCAGCGCCTTGCCATCGTACGGACGCAGCTCGACCACATCGCCGTGCTCCATCTGCGACACGTCCAGTTCGATCGGCAACGCACCGGCGTCTTCCATGGTGTTGTAGAAAATCGGCGCGATCTTCGCGCCCAGGCACACGCCGCCGAAGCGCTTGTTGGGGATGTACGGAATGTCTTCGCCGGTCCACCACAGCACCGAGTTGGTCGCCGACTTGCGCGAAGAACCGGTACCGACCACATCGCCCACATAGGCGACCAGATGGCCCTTGTCCTTGAGATCGGCAATGGCCTGGATCGGGCCGCGCTTGCCGTCGTCTTCCGGAACGAAGGCAGCGCCGTCACGGGCGTTCTTGAGCATTGCCAGCGCGTGCAGCGGGATGTCCGGGCGCGTGGTCGCATCCGGTGCCGGCGACAGGTCGTCGGTGTTGGTTTCGCCCGGCACCTTGAACACGGTGACGGTCATGCTCTGTGGCACTTCCGGCTTGCTGGTAAACCACTCGCCATCTGCCCAACTTTGCAGCACAGACTTGGCGTGCGCATTACCGGCTTGCGCCTTTTCCTGCACGTCGTGGAAGGCATCGAACACCAGCAAGGTGTGCTTGAGCGCTTCGGCGGCGGTGGCGCCCAGCGCGGCGTTGTCGAGCAGGGCGATCAGCGGCTGGATGTTATAGCCACCCAGCATGGTGCCAAGCAGCTCGGTGGCACGCGTGGGGCTGATCAGCGCGGTTTTTTCAGTGCCGAATGCGACTGCGGCCAGGTAAGAGGCCTTGACCTTGGCAGCGTCATCGACGCCGGCCGGCACGCGCTGGCTGAGCAGCTCGACCAGGAAGGCTTCTTCGCCCGCCGGCGGAGCCTTCAGCAGCTCGATGACCTCAGCGGTCTGCTGCGCGGTCAGCGGCAGCGGCGGGATACCGAGCGCGGCGCGCTCTGCAACGTGGTGGCGATAGGCTTCCAACATGCGGATTCTCCGAAAAGACAACGAGTGAATGGGTAAACGTCAATGTGTAAACGCGAAACGTGAATGCGTGCGGATCAACTTGCGGGTTTGGGAACAACGATCTTCAAACCCTTGAAGTAGTCGCGGAAAAAGCCCTCGTCGCGGGTGATCAGCCCGTCGCACTGGAGCATCGCGTGGGCGCCGATCAGAAAATCGGCAACCACCCGCTCGCGCTTGCCGCCACGCGCGCGGAAGCGCTTGTTCATATGGCCGGCGCGTACCGCCGCCGCTTCCTGGGTGGCTTCGTAACGCACGCCGATCGAGGCCAGCGTTTCCATCAGATCGACCTGGGTATCGAGCATGGCCAGCACTTCGGCCACCACCGCATCGCAGACCACTACCTCGTCGCGCGCCAGCGCGTCGCCGATGCAGATCTCCGACACCTCGCCGTAGACCGGGTCGCCGATCAGGATGTCCAGCAACACCGAGGAATCCAGAGCGATCATGGGTCGAACGGATCCCCGGGCGCGCGGCCACGGATGGCACGCATGGCTTCGTCGGTGTGGGTCAGGCCGTCGACCAGCTTGAACTTGCCGCGCACCTTGCGCAGCGCCTCGCTGACGTCCTTGCGCAGGATGATGCGGCCGCCGTCGAGCTCGATCTTCAGCGTGGTGCCCTTGGTCAGGCCCAGGGCATCGCGCACGGCTTTGGGCAGCGTGATCTGCCCGCGTTCGGCAACTGTGGCTTCCATGAATGTGGCTCCGGCACAAAGTATGCGCAAATTCTACATACTTGACTTGTCGTACTCAAGACCACATACCCTATCTTGCAACCAAACGTACACGCTGAATTCGTCACACTGTTCAGAATAAACCTAAAGCCTGCAGCCATAGGAGTGATGCATGAGTGATTCCTTTTCCACCCGCACCTCGCTTGAGGTCTACGGCAAGCGCTACGCGTACTACAGCCTCCCAAAGCTGGGCGAGCGCTTCGATATCGGCCACCTACCCTATTCGATGAAGATCCTGCTTGAGAACCTGCTCCGGCACGAGGACGGCGGTGTCACCGTCGGCAAGGACCATATCGAAGCGGTCGCCACGTGGGACCCCACCGCCGAGCCCGATATCGAAATCGCCTTCATGCCGGCCCGCGTGGTACTGCAGGACTTCACCGGCGTGCCGTGCGTGGTCGACCTGGCCGCGATGCGCGACGCGGTGGTCAAGCTCGGCGGCAATGCCGACCAGATCAACCCGCAGATCCCCTCCGAGCTGGTCATCGACCACTCGGTGCAGGTGGATGTGTTCGGCTCGGCCGATGCGCTCGACCTCAACGGCAAGATTGAATTCCAGCGCAATCAAGAGCGTTACGGCTTCCTGCGCTGGGGGCAAAAGGCGTTCAAGAACTTCAAGGTGGTGCCGCCCAATACCGGCATCGTCCACCAGGTAAACCTGGAAAACCTGGCGCGCGTAGTGATGAGCGCGGACAAGGACGGCACCCAGATCGCATATCCAGACACCGTCTTCGGCACCGACAGCCACACCACCATGATCAACGGCATCGGCGTGTTGGGCTGGGGCGTGGGCGGGATCGAGGCCGAGGCCGCGATGCTCGGGCAGCCTTCTTCGATGCTGATTCCGCAAGTGGTCGGCTTCAAGCTGAGCGGCAAGATGCCCGAAGGCGCCACCGCCACCGATCTGGTGCTCACCGTCACCCAGATGCTGCGCAAGGCCGGCGTGGTCGGCAAGTTCGTCGAGTTCTATGGCGAAGGGTTGCAGCATCTGCCACTGGCCGATCGCGCCACCATCGGCAACATGGCACCCGAGTACGGCGCCACCTGCGGCATCTTCCCGGTCGACGAAGAATCGCTGACCTATCTGCGCCTGTCGGGCCGCAGCGAGGAGCAGATCGCGCTGGTCCAGGCCTATGCCAAGGCACAGGGCCTGTGGCACGACGCCAACACCCCGCCCGCCCAGTACAGCGCCACGCTGGAGCTGGACATGGGCCAGGTCAAGCCGTCGCTGGCCGGCCCCAAGCGCCCGCAGGATCGCGTGCTGCTGGAAGACATGCAGTCCAACTTCCGCGAGAGCCTCAAGCCGTTCGTCGATGCGCGCAGCAAGCCTCTGACCGATCTCAAACAGGAAGATCGCCTGAAGAACGAAGGCGGCGGCGGCACCGCAATCGGCGCCCAGGCCTCGCAGGCGGAAAGCGCCAACGACAGCGGCGCTGGCTGGCAACTGCGCGATGGTTCGGTGGTGATCGCCGCGATCACCTCCTGCACCAACACCTCCAATCCGGCGGTGATGCTCGGCGCCGGCCTGCTCGCACGTAATGCGGTGGCCAAGGGCCTGAAGGCGCAGCCGTGGGTGAAGACCTCGCTCGGGCCGGGCTCGCGCGTGGTCACCGATTATCTGACCAAGGCCGGCGTGCTCGCCGATCTGGAAACGCTGGGTTTCTACGTGGTCGGCTATGGCTGCACCACCTGCATCGGCAACTCCGGCCCGCTGCCGGATGATGTATCGGCCGCGATCGCCAAGGACGATCTGGTGGTGGCTTCGGTGTTGTCGGGCAACCGCAACTTTGAAGGCCGCGTGCATCCCGAAGTCAAAATGAATTACCTCGCTTCGCCGCCGTTGGTCGTGGCCTATGCGATTGCCGGCACCACCGACATCGACCTGACCACCGAACCACTGGGCACCGGCAGCGACGGGCAACCGGTCTATCTGCGCGACATCTGGCCCAGCAACAAGGAAATCGGCGACACCATCGCAGCCAACGTCGGCCCGGAGATGTTCAAGCAGAACTACGCCGACGTGTTCAAGGGCGATTCGCGCTGGACGACCATCGCCTCGCCGGATGGCGCGTTGTACGAGTGTGATGCGGCCTCGACCTACATCAAGAACCCGCCCTACTTCGACGGCATGACCATGCAGGTCGGCCATGTCGAGGACGTGCATGGCGCGCGCATCATGGGCCTGTTCGGCGACTCAATCACCACCGACCACATCTCGCCCGCCGGCAACATCAAGAAGGATTCGCCGGCGGGTCGCTTCCTGCAAGAACGCGGCGTGCAACCAGCCGACTTCAACAGCTACGGCAGCCGTCGCGGCAACGACGACGTGATGGTGCGCGGCACCTTCGCCAACATCCGCATCAAGAACCTGATGTTCGGTGGCGAAGAAGGCGGCAACACGCTGTATTACGGCACCGACGGCGCCGCGCCGGAAAAACTGGCCATCTACGATGCCTCAGTGAAGTACAAGGCCGACGGCGTGCCGCTGGTGGTGCTAGCCGGCAAGGAATACGGCACCGGCTCTTCGCGCGACTGGGCCGCCAAGGGCACCAACCTGCTCGGCGTCAAGGCGGTGGTCGCAGAAAGCTTCGAGCGTATTCACCGCTCCAACTTGGTCGGCATGGGCGTGCTGCCACTGCAGTTCCTTGAAAACGAAAACGCGCACACGCTGGGCCTGGATGGCTCGGAAGTGCTGGACATTACCGGCCTGCAGGACGGTGCCAGCCGCCGCGCAACCATCGATGCGAAAAAATCCGATGGCAGCGTCAAGCAGTTCCAGGTCAAAGTGCTGCTACTGACGCCAAAGGAAGTGGAGTACTTCAAGCACGGTGGTTTGCTGCAGTACGTGCTGCGCCAGTTGGCCGTACCCAAGGCGGCATGATCGCAAGACGCGTGGCGTTTTACTTGTGTAACAACACTCCCGCCGCTCGGCGGGAGTGTTGTTTTAGGGGCACTTTCAGCGCCCGGTCGGCTCCCACTGCGCGTGATACAGCCGCCAGTCGCCGCCCTGCAATCGCCAGCTGGTGGTCACTTGGTAGGTCTGTGCCTGCTCAGGCAGCCAGCGCCCGCTGCCACCGGTCAGCAGAGCGGTGAAGCGCACACTTGCGGTGTCATCGCGCAGTTGCACATCCCCCGGGCCCAGGGTCACGCCGATCCTGCGATTGCCCAGCATCTGCAGCTGCATCATCTGCAGCTGCGTCAATCGCCGCAGGCCGGCTGCGTCAAGTCGTTGTTCGCCGACAAAATCCTCGGCCACCAGCGCCATCGCCTCGCCGATCCCGCGCGCTTCGATGGCCTGATGCATCTTCTTCAACGTTGCGCGCAGCCGTTGTTCCAGTGCAGCACGCGTGCAAACACTCAAGGCCACGACGCAAAGTGCGACCGACCCGACACGCCACCGCACTTGAATGCTGCTCTGCATCACGCTTCGCCTTTTCCATGCATGGCGGTATGCTGCCAACTGTTTTAGTGCCGTGGAACACACCGCGTCACGCACCGAATACACTGGAGAGGGGCAGATGAATCAGGCACGTCCTTGGTTACACAGTTATCCGGGCGGCGTCGCCGCCGAGATCGATCTGGAGCAGTTCCGCACCGTTGAGCAAGTGTTCGCCACCTCGGTCGCGCGCTTCGCCGATCGCCCTGCGTACCACAGCTTCGGCAAGACCATCACCTATCGCGAAGCCGATCAGCTGGTCGAGCAATTTGCCGCCTATCTGCTTGGCCAATTGCAGTTGAAAAAAGGCGATCGCGTCGCCTTGATGATGCCCAATTGCCTGCAGTACCCGGTCGCGACATTCGGCGTGCTGCGCGCCGGCCTGACCGTGGTCAACGTCAACCCGCTCTACACCCCGCGCGAGCTCAAGCATCAGCTGATCGACTCCGGCGCCAGTGTGCTGGTGGTCATCGACAACTTCGGCACCACCGTGCAGCAGGTCATCGCCGACACGCCGGTCAAGCAGGTGATCACCACCGGTCTGGGCGACATGCTCGGGTTCCCGAAGGCGGCCGTGGTCAACTTCGTGGTCAAGTACGTCAAGAAGCTGGTGCCGGATTACCGCATCAAGGGCGCAATCCGCTTCGGTGAAGCGCTGGCGCTGGGCCGCAACCACACTGTACCGACGCTGCAGATCGAGTCCGACGACATCGCCTTCCTGCAATACACCGGCGGCACCACCGGCGTGGCCAAGGGCGCGATGCTCACCCACCGCAATCTGGTCGCCAACATGCAGCAGGCCCACCAGTGGCTGGCCGGCACCGGCAAGCTGGAAGAAGGCAACGAAGTGGTGATCACCGCGCTGCCGCTTTACCACATCTTCGCGTTGACCGCGAATGGCCTGGTCTTCATGAAGATCGGCGGCTGCAATCACCTGATCAGCAATCCGCGCGACATGCCCGGCTTCGTCAAGGAATTGAAGAAGACCCGCTTTACCGCCTTCACCGGCGTCAACACCTTGTTCAATTGCTTGCTAAATACGCCGGGGTTCGATCAGGTCGATTTCTCTTCGCTCAAGATGACCCTCGGCGGCGGCATGGCGGTGCAACGCTCGGTGGCTGAGCGCTGGAAGAAGGTCACCGGCCTGACCCTGGTCGAGGCCTACGGCCTGACCGAGACTTCGCCGGCTGCCTGCATCAACCCGATGGATCTGAAGGACTACAACGGCTCGATCGGCCTGCCGATTCCGTCCACCGATGCCTGCATCAAGGACGACGCCGGCGCAGCGCTGCCGCAGGGCGAGATCGGCGAGCTGTGCATCAAGGGCCCGCAGGTGATGAAGGGCTATTGGAAGAAGCCCGAAGAAACCGCCAAGGTGATGGACGCCGAGGGCTGGCTGCACACCGGCGATATTGCGCGGATGGACGAGCAAGGCTTCGTCTATATCGTCGATCGCAAGAAGGACATGATTCTGGTCTCCGGTTTCAACGTCTACCCGAACGAGATTGAGGACGTGATCGCCGAAATGCCCGGCGTGCTGGAAGTGGCCGCCGTGGGCGTACCGGACGAAAAGTCCGGCGAGATCGTCAAGGCTGTCATCGTGAAGAAGGACCCTGCCCTGACCGCTGACGCCGTGAAGGCGCATTGCCGCGCCAACCTGACCGGTTACAAGCAGCCGCGCGTGATCGAATTCCGCAAGGAACTGCCGAAAACCAACGTCGGCAAGATCCTGCGTCGCGGATTGCGGGATGGGCCCAAGGGGTAATCCACCGGCGCCACCGCAGATCGACGCCCATCAAGGCATCATCCAACGCCCGCAATGCCGCAAGGCCCTGCGGGCGTTGGCGTTTGCACGCATAGAATCAGCTGTCGGCGCACGCTCTCTGAGCACTTCTATCTCCGTCCGAAAGGGCGGCCGGCCGGACGGTCACTACGGAGAACCACCATGTCTGCAGTTCAACCTTTCATTCGCACCAATATCGGTTCCACTCTGCGCATCATTGAAGAACCACAGCGAGACGTGTACTGGATCCACATGCATGCCGACCTGGCCATTAACCCGGGGCGCGCCTGCTTTTCCTCCCGTCTGGTCGACGACATCACCGGCTACCAGACCAACCTCGGTGAGCGGCTGAACACAGCCGGTGTACTGTCACCGCACGTGGTGCTGGCATCGGACAGCGACGTGTTCAACCTCGGCGGCGACCTGGCATTGTTCAGTAAGCTGATTCGCGTACGTGACCGCGCACGTCTGCTGGACTACGCACAACGCTGCGTGCGTGGCGTGCATGCCTTCCATGTGGGTCTGGGCGCGCGTGCGCACAGCATCGCGTTGGTCCAGGGCAATGCGCTCGGCGGCGGTTTCGAAGCGGCTTTGAGCTGCCACACCATCATTGCCGAGGAAGGCGTGATGATGGGATTGCCGGAGGTGCTGTTCGACCTGTTCCCGGGTATGGGGGCCTATTCCTTCATGTGCCAGCGCGTCAGCGCGCAACTGGCTCAAAAGATCATGCTCGAAGGCAATCTGTATTCGGCCGAAGAACTGCTGGGACTGGGGCTGATCGATCGCGTCGTGCCACGTGGCGAAGGTGTGGCCGCAGTGGAACAGGTCATCCGCGAGAGCAAGCGCACTCCCCATGCGTGGGCGGCCATGCAGCAGGTGCGCGAAATGACCACGGCCGTGCCGCTGGCAGAGATGATGCGCATCACCGAGATTTGGGTGGATACGGCGATGCAGCTCGGTGAAAAGTCGCTGCGCACCATGGACCGCTTGATACGCGCGCAGTCGCACCGCTCAGGACTCGAAGCAGGCTGATGCGCCAGGGGTCTTAGAGCGGCTAACAAAACGTAGCGAGCAGTCGTCAGTTGGGTGCGGACGGCGTGCTCAGAACCTGAGTGTACGAGTGGTACATGAGGATTCCGAGCATCGGCCGCGCCCGCCTGGCGGCTGCGTAGTAGTTTTGTTAGCCGCTCTTATTCGCTACTACGGGGGGAGCGCTGGTCGTCCTTGACACGCTGCATGCGTGCGTCGAGTGCGTCCCTTCCGGCCTTCAATTGCTCGCGTAATCCAGACAGCCGTTTCCGCCACTCTGCCTGCAATTGCCAATCGGCCATACGCATCAGCTCACCGCCATTGGAAGCAACCTGGGCCAGACCCAGGTTGCTGGCGACGCCACGCAGCGTATGCGCACTTTCGCGCAACTGCTCCCAGTCCAAGCGCGTGCAGTCGCGCTCGATCGCATCCACGCAGTTCTGCGCATCTTCCAGACATTGCCGCACGAACTGACGTTCGAATTCATCGCCCATACCGAGAGAAGCCAGTTCATCGAGCACGCTGGAATCGAGCACGCCTTCAAACGTTGCCGGAATCTGCACGCTGGTCACCGGCGCGGCCAACGCCTGCGTACTGACAGCCAGATCCGCGAGTGTATCCAGCAGTTTGGTGGCCACCACCGGCTTGGCTAAAAACGCACGCGCCCCTGCCTGCTCGCAACTACGGATCGCTTCGGGAGTGACGTCGGCGCTAAGCACCACTACCGGGGTATAGCGCATGCCGCTGGCCTGCATCACACGCAGTTGCTTGAGCATGTCCAGGCCGTTCATGCCCGGCATATGCAAGTCCACGATTACCCCATCGAAATCTTCTTCTGCCATTGCGTCCAGTACCTGCTCGGCGCCGTTGACGCACAGTACCTTGTGCCCTGCCTTCTCGAGCAACCGCTGCAACACCATGCGATTGGCTTCGTGGTCGTCGGCTACCAGCATGCGCATGCTGCGCACGCGTGCGCGATGACGCAGGAACGGGTTGGAGAACGCGATGACGTTTGAGGCTTGCAACGCATCGGAGGTATCCAGCAGCGCGCCAGTCGGCACGCGTGCAGGCTGCACTTTCGCTGGAACGCCGATCGCCATCGGCAACTCGAACCAGAACACGCTACCGCCTGACTGGTTTTCCTTAAAGCCGATGTTGCCGCCCATCGCTTCGACCAGCCCCTTGGCGATCGTGGTGCCAAGCCCGGTGCCTTCGTAACGTCGGGATAGCCCAGCATCAGCTTGCTCGAATGCTTTGAACAGTCGCGGACGCATGTCCATCGGTACGCCGATACCGGTGTCTTCCACATCGAAGCGCAGTCGCAGGCTATCGTCTCCGCTGCCGGAAATACGCGTTATCCGTAGCAGTACATGCCCTTGTTCTGTGAACTTGACTGCGTTACCGAGGATATTAAGCAGCACCTGGCGCAGGTGGCCGGTGTCGCCCTTGAGCAGATCCGGCACATCGGCGGCAACCTGGGTGCCGTAGTCCAGCCCACGCGCCTTGGCCTGCGGCTGCAGAATCATGTTGACCGAGCCAAGCAGGTCGCGCAGCGAGAAGTCGCGACGATCGATGCGGATCTTGCCAGCCTCGATCGCCGAGATATCCAGCACCTCTTCGACCAGCGACAGCAACGTGCGTGCCGAGGCCTGGATGGTATTGAGGCATTCCTTCTGTTCTGCGTCCAGGCGCGTGGTCGCCAGCACTTCGGTCATGCCCGACAGCCCGTTGAGCGGAGTGCGGAACTCATGGCTCATATTGGCCAGGAAGCGGCTCTTGGCCTGATTTGCATGCCGCGCCTCACGCACCGCACGCGTCATCGCGCGCAGCAACGAATCGAAATACAGCGGCACTGCGATCAGACCGATCCACAAGCCCCAGCTGAGATATGGATTGGCCTTCCAATATGGTGATATCAGGATGGCGGCGAGAAAACACAGGCTACCCATGGCAGTTGCGGCACGCAGGTAATTGCTGCCGTAACGCAAGCCGTTGCCGATAGTCACCCACATGCAGACTGCGTAAAGCGGCGACGCCGGTTCTCCCTGGATCGCCATGATGGCGCCGGTACAGCTGTAATCCAGCAGCATGCCGATCACCCGCCGCGGGTGGGACACCTGCGGCCGCACCAGGATCGCAACCATCAGGCCAAGCGACACCACCAACTCGACCACCAGGATCAACCACGTAGCGACCAGCGTGTCGCCGGGCGCGTGCTGGTAGCGCCAACCCAGGTAGGAAATGAACAGCGTGGTGATGGTGATACGAACCAGATTTTGCGCGTGTTCTGTATCCGCCCGTCCGGACAGGCGTTGCTTCAACCATGGCAGTGGAGCCTTCATAGACGCCTCAGACGCGCGGTGGCGTCGGTGGAGTTGGAACCCGAGAGTGCTGTGATGCAGTGTCAGCGCCCCTAGTAGGCTGGGGCGCCGATAGATCGTTGGCACATTCGTGCAGAAGACGCAACATAGGGTTAACAATCAGCGCACTCACCAACGCAATCCCCAGCCCGAATCGTTGTTGCCAATAGTCACTGTTGGCAAAGGTCATGCCGAAGCTGAGCGCCGCCATGGCCGTTGCCGTGTGCTGGGCGTGGCTGCCCAAGCGCAAGCCATTGCCGATCGTCACCCACAGCAACACGACATACAAACACGCCATTGGCGCCCCCAGCCATGTCATCGCCAGCGCAACCAGGCCGCAGTCCGACAGCATCCCCAGGGTGCGCCGCAAATGTATGGCTGCGGCATGGCGACGATCCACCCAAAGATCACCAACGCCATTCCCTGCCCGATGGCGATCAGCCAGAACAGTTGATGCGGCTGGTGTCCGGAGACCCGCCACTGGGCGGCAAACACCAGGGCGTAGGTAAGGATCAACAGGACCATCGCGATACGCACCAAGGCTTGGACATGCTCGCTGTCGGTGCGCCGAGCAAGTCGATCACGTAGCTGTTCAAGCGCCGCATTCACTTCACACCCCGGGTCGTGCTGATGCGGTCCAAAACTCCCCGCAGATCTGATCCAGCTGCGCGCGGCCGCGCAGCAGCGCATCCACGCAGCGCGGGTCGAACAGGCGGCCGCGTTGGGCGTACAGGTAGGCAAGCGCTGCATCCATGGTCCACGCTTCCTTGTAGGGACGCGGCGACAGCAGCGCGTCGAACACGTCGGCCACCGCCACGATGCGCGCTTCCAGCGGAATCGCCTCGCCCACCAGTCCGTCCGGGTAGCCCGTGCCGTCGTAGCGTTCGTGATGGCGTAGCGCGATCAGGGCGCCGACCTGGATGAAGCGGTTCTGGCTGCCGCTGAGCAGCTCGTAGCCGATACGCGGATGGCGCTTCATGATGCTCATCTCGTCGTCGGTGAGCTTGCCTGGCTTGAGCAGCAACGAATCGGGAATGGCGATCTTGCCCATGTCGTGCAGCGGTGCGGCCATCTCGATGATGCGCACCTCCTCTTCCGACAACCCCAGTTGCTCGGCGATCAGGCCGGCCACATGCGACATGCGCTCCAGGAACGCGCTTGTGCCCGAGTCGCGGTATTCGATCGCGCGCGCCAGCCGCGACAGCGTCTCGCGTTCGCGCTCTTCGACCTCGTTCATGCTGGCCAGCAGGCGCTGCTCCAGCGATAACGCGCGTTGCTTGACGCTCTCGCTCTGCTGACGCAGCTGCAGCAAGTTGGCGCAGCGCGCGCGCAGTTCGCGCGGGCGAATCGGTTTGACCAGGAAGTCGATCACGCCGGCTTCCAATGCGGCCTGACGGATCGGTTCGTCGCCAACGATAGTGATCAAAATGATCGGGATATCGCGATGGCTCGGCAGTCGCCGCAGCCGGCGTGCGAACTCCAGGCCATCCATGCCGGGCATGCAATAGTCGAGCAGCAACAGATCCACTCGCCCGGCTTCACACCACGCAAGCGCGTCGAGCGGGTCTCCGAAGTCGTAGACCTTCAATTCGGGCGCGATGTCTTCGATTACGTGACGCAGCATCGTCCGCGCAGACATCTGGTCATCGACAATAACGATGTTCAATCCCAGATCCGCCTTTTCCGACCAGCTTCCCCATGTATCCGTCGACGATGCACCGACCGGATTCCCTAAAACATCCTGCATAGCCGTTGCTCCTCTGTCTCGAGAACGGGAAAGCGATAACGCCGACAATACTGCCGACTCCCCCGACGATACGCCATTCTGGGCTCCGCTCAAGCATATGCATTATTTGTGCCGTCGGCACGCCGACAGCACGGAGAATCAGGCTTCCGGACGCATGTACGGGAACAGCAGCACATCGCGGATCGAGGTGCTGCCGGTCAACAGCATCACCAGGCGATCGATGCCGATGCCAAGACCGCCGGTCGGCGCCATGCCGTACTCCAACGCGCGGATGTAATCGGCGTCGTAATGCATCGCTTCGTCGTCGCCACCGTCCTTGGCCTGCACCTGCGCCTGGAAGCGCGCAGCCTGATCTTCAGGGTCATTGAGCTCGGAGAAGCCATTGGCCAGCTCCTTGCCGTTGATGAAAAGCTCGAAGCGATCGGTGTAACCCGGCTCGGTGTCGCTGGACCGCGCCAACGGCGACACTTCGACCGGATGGTCGGTGATGAAGGTCGGCTGGACCAGCGTGTGCTCCACGGTGGCTTCGAAGAGTTCCAGCAGCAGCTTGCCCCAGCCATAGGACGGCTTGACCTTGATCTTCAGACGCTCGCAATGGCGCAGCAGCGCAGCGCGATCGGTGCAATCGGCCACGCTGATTTCCGGATTGTGGTGACGAACGGCCTCATCCATGCGCCAGCGTCGGAAAGCCGGTGCCAGATCGATGTCGGCGCCATCCCAGTTCAGCTGGGCGGTGCCCAGCACCGACTGCGCGGTGTCGCGGATCACCTGCTCGGTCAGATCCATGATCTCGTGATACGTGGCGTAAGCCTCGTAGAGTTCGAGCATGGTGAACTCGGGGTTGTGCCGGGTCGACACGCCCTCGTTGCGGAAGTTGCGATTGATTTCGTAGACGCGTTCCAGCCCACCGACCACCAGCCGCTTGAGATACAGCTCCGGCGCCACGCGCAGATACAGCTCCAGATCCAGTGCGTTGTGGTGGGTGGTGAACGGCTTGGCGGTGGCGCCACCGGGGATGTAATGCATCATCGGCGTTTCCACTTCAAGGAAGCGGCGCGCGTCCAGCCAGGCACGCATGGCGCGGATGATCTTGGAGCGCTTGATGAAGACCTCGCGCGCTTCCGGGGTCACGATCAGATCGACATAGCGCTGGCGGTAGCGCTGCTCCACGTCCGACAAGCCATGCCACTTGTCCGGCAGCGGCCGCAGCGACTTGGTCAGCAGGCGCAGCGCGCTCGCCTTGACCGACAGTTCGCCGGTCTTGGTGCGGGTCAGCCCGCCCTCCACCGCCACGATGTCACCGACGTCCCAGCCCTTGAACGCGGTGTAGACATCGCCGAGCACATTGCCCTGCAGAAACAGCTGCACCCGCCCGGATTCGTCCTGGATCTGCGCAAAACTCGCCTTGCCCATCACCCGCTTGGCCATCAGGCGGCCGGCCATCTTGACAGTGCGAGCGCTCGCTTCCAGCGCCTCCGGGGTCCAGGTCTGCGCATCGGCGAATTCGGCCTGCAAATCGCCGGCGAACTGCTCGCGCACGAAATCGTTGGGATAGGCGATGCCCTGGCTGCGCAACGCGCCCAGTTTCGCGCGACGCTCGGCGATGAGGCTGTTCTCGTCGGCGGGGATCTGCGGCGCGGGGGTCTGCTCGGTCATGACGGGAATCGATCTGCTGTGGGTCGGGCGCGTGCCCGGTGGGAGTGAGGAACCGACGTAGCCAGCGCCTGCTTTGTTTTACGGTGGGACTGCGACCACTACGCGTGTAGCAGCGTCACATGGTGCGCTGCCCTTATCGCCGTTACCCTACAAGAAGCATGGCGGCGTCGCGCAGCGATCAGGCATCCAGGCGTTTGGAGCCTGCCGCCAGACCGGCTTTGAGGCTGGCCGCGACGAATTCGTCCAGATCGCCGTCGAGCACCTTCTGCGTATCGCTACGCTCGATACCGGTGCGCAGATCCTTGATTCGGCTCTGGTCGAGCACGTAGTTGCGGATCTGGCTGCCCCAGCCGATGTCGGACTTGGTGGCTTCCAGTGCGTCGCGCTCGACGTTGCGCTTCTGCACTTCCAGCTCGTACAACTTGGCGGCCAGCATCTTCATCGCGTTGTCGCGGTTCTGGTGCTGGCTGCGACCGGTCTGACAGGCGACTACGGTGTTGGTCGGAATATGCGTGATACGCACCGCCGACTCGGTCTTGTTGACGTGCTGACCACCGGCGCCGGATGAGCGATATACGTCGGTGCGCAGATCGGCCGGATTGATGTCGATCTCGATGTTGTCGTCCACTTCCGGCGACACGAACACCGAGGTGAAACTGGTATGCCGGCGATTATCCGAATCGAACGGCGACTTGCGCACCAGACGGTGCACGCCGATCTCGGTCTTCAACCAGCCATAGGCGAACTCGCCTTCGACCCGGATCGTCGCCGATTTGATGCCTGCGACTTCGCCGCCGGACACTTCCATCAGCTCGGTCTTCCAGCCGCGCGACTCGGTCCAGCGCAGATACATGCGCAGCAGAATTTCGGCCCAGTCCTGCGCCTCGGTGCCACCGGCGCCCGCCTGGATGTCGACGAACGCGTTGGCGCCGTCCATCTGGCCGGAGAACATGCGCTGGAATTCCAGCTTTTCGACATGCACCTGATACTTGTCCAGGTCGGCGAGCACCGCCAACGCGGTGTCTTCGTCCTGCTCGCTTTCCGCCAGTTCCAGCAGGTCGGCCGCGTCGGCCAGGCCAGCCAGCACGTCGGCGATGCCGATCACGGTCTTTTCCAGCAGCGAACGCTCGCGCCCCAGGGCCTGCGCGCGCTCGGAATCGTTCCACACATCTGGGTTTTCAAGCTCCCGGGTGACTTCTTCTAAACGCTCTTTCTTGACGTCGTAGTCAAAGATACCCCCTGAGCGAGAGCACGCGATCGTTGAGATCGGTGATGCGCTGGCGGATCGGATTGGTTTCGATCATGACGGACTTCCGGCAAACAAGCCCGGTATTTTAGCAAGCGGGCGGCGGCGGCGGAACGCGGTGGCGGCGATGGGTGACGCAGCTTTGTGCTGGCTTCGGCATGTCGCAGCGAGCGTTGGCAACGCCCGGCCAAAGCAGTGGCCTGTAGGCGGGATGCTCAGATCGCTAGCATCTGGTCCCAAGCTGTCGCAGGCGGGGCAACAGTGGCACTCCGCGCGATCGGAGCTGTTCCATTCAAGGAGAGTCGGTCAGCCCTGCGCAGCCTCCAGACGCTGTGCTGCTGGAACCTGCCCAGCCAACATCCGCAACCCAGCTATATAACGGCGGCTGCATGGCAGCACGCTGGCATCGATCTGGTGCACGCGGGCGTCGCCGGATTCCATCGGTTCGATCGCCTGCAAAGCTGCACAGATCCTTGGAGACTTCGTACACCCACTGCAAGCGCCAGCCACCGACGTCGTAATGCGCAACGACCGCCAAGTAGACCAGCTTGCGCAGCAGCGCAATGCCACTGACGTGCAGCAACCATCAGGCCAGCCCAGCCGCCATCTAGAGCGGAATGGGCCGTCGCCAGACATCGGCATGCAGCGGCCAGCGCTGGCAGTGCTGGCATAGCCAGATCAGCATCGGCAACAGCAGCAACGAGGCGGTCGCGCTGCTCAGCTGCCAGGTCAACGCGTGCCAGAGCACCAACGTCTGACCATCGCGACGTGCCGCCAGCCATGCGGTTAAGGTGTTGCCCAGCACACCGCACTAGAAAACCATCAGCCAGATCAACGCCACCCAGTGCTTGCCCGCGCTGGCGTCGCTGCCGGTATAGTGTGCAATGGCCACGGAGGCAGGTGAATGCATCCGCGCATTCTAGGCAAGCCGCCCGCTTGCCATCGCCGGTTCGTCCCTGCAGCGCAGCGATTGGTCACTCGGGGGGACTGCGTTGTCACCCTTGGCGTGCATGGAGAGGCACACGGTTGGCGAGGATGCGGGCACGCCTTCAGCCGACACGACCATGACCGAGCGCCGCCACGATATCGACGCCGTGCGCGTCTTCGCCTTCACACTGCTGATCCTCTATCACGTGGGCATGGCCTACGTGGCCGACCGGGGTTTCCACCTCAAGAGCGTGCACCCGCGCAGTGGCTGCAGTGGCCCATGATCGTGCTCAATCGGTGGCGGATGCCGTCGCTGTTGATGATTTCCGGCATCGCGATCGGTCTGTCGCGGCCGCAGGCCACACCCTGGCGCTTGGCCTTGCAACGCTGCGGGCGGTTGCTGCCGCCGTTGCTGTTCGGCAGTTTCGTGGTGATCGCGGTGCAGGCTTATTGCCAGGGCGTGAGCATCTGACTGCCTGGCTCGCGCCGACGCTGGTGATCGCCGCCACCGTGATCGGCTGCCTGGCGTTGCATGAGTTTGCGATCCGTCGCGTACGCTGGTTGCGGACTTTGCTTGGATTGCGTGGGCGCACGCAGCGTGTAGCGAGCAAGACTGACGGCGTGCCAATGGCGTGGTGAAGATGCTGCGCAGGCGTGTCCCCGCTTTAGCGTGCCACTCACTGGACGGCACGTCGGCAGCAACGCAAGATACGCGTCGGACACGCTCTTTCGAAGACACCATGCGCCCTACCCTGCTTGCCGCCACCTTGTTGCTCACGCCCGTGCTCGCCCTTGCCGATGCGCCGGTCGGCATTGCCTTCGATTACCAGGACTGGACCATCGCCTGCGACAACACCCGTACATGCCGCGCTGCCGGCTATCAGCCGGATGAAGGCGACAGCACGCCGGTGTCGGTGCTGCTGACGCGCAAAGCCGGCGCCGGGCAAGCAGTGACGGCCGAGTTGATGCTGAGCCAGCACAACGAGGTCAAGATGCCGGCGTCGCTCACCTTGCGCATCGACCAGCGCGACCTCGGGAAACTGGCACTCAATCGCGACAGCGGCACCGCACCGCTGACCAGCGCGCAGGTAACCGCGCTGCTGGCCGCACTGACACGCAGCAGCAAGATTGTGGCGGTCGGCAATGATAGTCGCCGGTGGCAGCTATCCGATCGCGGCGCTGCGGCGGTGCTGCTGAAGATGGACGAGTTCCAGGGCCGGCTGGGCACGCGTGGTGCGCTGGTGCGCAAGGGCGATCGCGACGAGGCCGAAGTGCTACCGGCCTTGCCGGTGCCGCAGGTGCGCGCAGCCAAACTCGCAGCACCGCAAGCGACAGATGTGCGCCTGGGCAAGCTGCCGGCGCTCTATCAAGCGCTGCGTGCCAGCTTGCCGGCCAACGACGGATGCAAGGGACTGGACGCAAGCACTGCGCCTGAACCGCTGACCATCACCCGGCTCAGCAGCGACAAGCTACTGGTCTCTACCCAATGCTGGATGGGCGCCTACAATGTCGGCACCGGCTATTTGGTCATCAGTGCACGCGCGCCGTTCGCGCCGATATTGATTACTACGCAGGCCAGCGACCTGGATGGGGCGACCATCATCGCATCCCACAAGGGGCGCGGTCTGGGCGATTGCTATAGCGAGGCCAGCTGGACCTGGGACGGGAGTCGCTTCGTGCCGACCTCCAAATCCACCTCCGGCCTGTGCCGGCTAGTGGCCGCTGGCGGGGCGTGGAAACTGCCGACACTGGTGAGCGAGGTCAAGAAGTAACGGCGATCGATGCGCGAACAGTGCCAGTGACGATGTGCGCTCGTGCTGCAGTCGGGCGGTCCAGCCAGATCAACGCGCTTAGCGCAGCGATCAGGCCGTCGCCGTCGTCACTGCCGGCTCGCAGTGCTCGACGATCAATTGCACCGCAGTACCACCGCTATAATCGTCGCTGACCAGACGATAGACCAACCGCACCATGCGAGCCGGCTCGCTGCCGCGCCAGCCGTTGAAGTGGATTGCATTCAGCGGTTCGGCGCGCCCGGCGCAACGCAGCGTCAACTTGAGGTGGCGCTCCTTGAACACGCGCCATTGCAATACTTCGAACTGACCATCGAACAACGGTTCGGGAAAGCCCTGCCCCCATGGCCCGGCCACGCGTAGCGCTTCGGCATGCAGGTGATCGAGTTCGTGCGCGGCCAGTTCGCCGTCGCTATGTAATTCGGCATGCAGCAGCGAGGCGTCGACCATCATCTGCACCTGGCGTTGGAATGCCTGTTCGAACGTCACCAACGCGGCATGGTCCATACTCAACCCGGCCGCCATCGCATGCCCACCGAACTTGTGGATCAGGCCCGGATGACGCGCATCCACCGCGGCCAGCACATCGCGAATATGCAGGCCGGGAATCGACCGCGCCGAGCCGCGCAACAGGCTGCTGCCCGGCTCGGCCGGGGCAAGCGCGATCACCGGACGATGCAAGCGGTCCTTGAGTTTGGAAGCGACCAATCCAATGACGCCGGGATGCCATTCGGCATCGAACAGGCAGGCCGCAATCGGCAACACACCATTGGCATCCAACACCACGTTGGTAACGGCTTGCTCGGCGTCGTCGGTCATCAACTGCTGCACCGCGCGGCGCTCGGCATTGATCTCTTCCAGGGTGCCGGCGATCTCGCGTGCGCGGCGCCAGTCTTCGCTGAGCAACAGCTCGATGCCCAAGGCCATGTCTTCGAGCCGACCTGCGGCGTTGAGGCGTGGGGCGAGCGCAAATCCAATGTCGCTGGCGCTCAGGCGCGCCACATCGCGGCCGCTGGCATCGATCAAGGCACGCAAGCCGATGCAGCCCCGGCCCTCGCGCAGGCGGCGCAAGCCAGCCGACACCAGCGCACGGTTGTTGGTATCCAGCGGCACCAGATCGGCCACCGTGCCGACGGCGACCAGGTCCAGCAACACCGACAGATCCGGTTCGGCACGTTCGGCAAAGGCGCCGCGCGCGCGCAGCACACTGCGCAAGGCCATCAGCACGTAGAAGATCACCCCGACCCTGAGGTATCCCCACGTTTTTCAGCCCATGACCATCTGGTTGTAGACGTGTTCGGGCAGTGTGCGTAATCGC
>NZ_MDEJ01000042.1 GCF_002940065.1 Xanthomonas populi | reverse complement strand
AGCTCGACGTCATGTTCCTCGGATTCCTGAGCTTCGTCCTGATCGTTGAAGGGCTTCTTATGTGTTAACAGGCCATAGCGTGTTCCCGGTATTTTTTCGCCGTCAGGTTCGCAAGCAAAAGCGCGCTTTCGCATCCTGACAGATGCATCGGCGTTGCCTCTTCTACTTTGAGGTCCGGGGCAGCGCAGCGTCCCCGGTGCGATGTTGCCGTTGCAGCTTTCCGGCAATCCGCGATGTATCCAGTTCAACAACATGAGACGGGAATCACCATGGACTCATCTATCGGAAACACCCTTAATATAGGTAACTTGCAGCAGCCGATGGGCATCGGGCCCCAGCAAGGAGAGAACTCCAATCAGGGCTCGTCTTCGGCTGACACCGAGAAGCAGCTGGATCAGTTGCTCGCCATGTTCATCATGATGATGCTCCAACAGAACCAGGGCAGCGACGCTAGTCAGGAGTGCGGAGACGAACAACAGCAGAACGGTCAGCAGGGCGGCACGAGTCCGTTGACGCAGATGCTGATGCAGATCGTGATGCAACTGATGCAAAGCCAAGGCGGCGCCAGCATGGGCGGTGGCGGTTCGGTTGGCAGCAGCCTGATGGGCAGTGGCGGTTTCAATGCCAACCTGTCGAGCATCACCGGCCAAGCCTGATTGGCATACGTGCAGGCTGCCGCGTCACGCGGCAGCCTGCTGTAACAGCATCGGCTGCACCCCGAAGCGCTGCTCAGGGCGAGACGATATGCGGGGTCAGCAAGAACAACCGCTGCAGCCGCGACCCGCTCTTCTGGCGATGCTTGAACAGGTTGCCGATCAGTGGAATCTTGGACAACCCGGGAACGTTGTTCAGATCGGTCTGATCGGTGTCGGAGACATAACCTGCAATCAGCAGACTCTGGCCCTCGTTGACGAACGCCTGCGTGGTGATCTCGCTGGACGTGATTACGGGAATGCCGTCGACGGTATTGGCGCCCAATTCCCCGTCTTCGATGCGTACATCCAGGCGCATCTGTCCGTTTGGCGACCCCGGCACCACACTCGGCAATACGCGTAGCGACACGCCTGCAGACAGGTTGTAGAGGTCTGCGGATGCGAAACCGCTGACACGCACGAATGCTTGTTGCTTGTGATCCATCACCGCTTCCACGTTGTCCAGCGTTGCGACCTGCGGGGTGGACACGATCTTGGCCTTGTTGGTTTGCTCGAGCGCCGATACGCGCGTCATCAGGTAACGCCCCGCGTCTCCCAGAACCGCCGTCAGCGTGCCGCCCAATGGAGCGGTTGCACCTGCCGCCGCGGCACCGCTCAACGTGCCATCGTAGCCAAGCTGGCCGCCACGCCCATCGCCGGTCTGCACATCCACACGCCGACTATGGAAACGCCAGTCGACACCGAGATCCTGCATGGCACCGTCCCGGATCTCGATGATGGTGGCATCGATCTGCAGCAGCTTGGGACGGTTGTCGAGCTGCTGGATCAAGCTGCCGTATGCGGCCATCCGTTCCGGGCGGTCGCGAATGAGGATGGCATTGGTGCGCGGGTCGGCTTCGATCACCGGCGCGTCAGAGGCCAGCTCGCCGCCGCTGCCGGCGTCCATCGCCAGCGGCGCATCGCGTCTGGCTTGGCTCATCTCCGGCCAGACACTGGCCGGCGCATTGGCGCCACTGCCCGGCAAGGGCGGACTGACCGGCACCCGATCGGATGGCGACCCACCGCCGAACCACGACGCAGGTAATCCGAGGATGCCATTGTTGTTGCCACCGCCATTCTGGCCTTGACCGCCGTTGCCGAAGGTATTGGACGAGCCACCGCCAACCGGTTGCACCCGCCCGAAATTCGCGCCCGGCCCGGGCATCGACGCAGTTGGCGCGCCACGCACGCCGTATATGCCACGCAACAGGCTGGCCATGCCCGGGACCTGGACGTCCTGCCCACCGATGCGGGTGCCGTGATCGGCCGCCTGCGCATAATGCAGCTGAAACACCTGTACTTCGGTGGCGTCGCGTTGGCGCGCGCCCTGCTCGACCTGCTTGGCGATCGCGGCGACGGTATCCACGTATCCCGGCGGGCCGGACACCAACGCCACGTGCGCTGCCTCGTCGTAACGGACCGGAAAGCGCGGATCGTCCAGCCGCATGCGCGCAAGCGCATCGCGCAGCGCAGTCGTCGATGCGGCGCCCAGATTCAAGGTCGCATTCTTGGTTTCGTTGGCGCCCCAAATTCTGAGTACGGCACCGTCGTAATACCAGACGAAGCCGAACGTCGCAGACAAATCGTCGAGGAATTTCTGCGGGCTAGCCTCGAACTTGCCACTGAGCGTGCCGGTCACTTCCGGTGAAATCCAGGTGGTGATGGATTGGCTCGCGGACAGGTCGCGCAGCACTTCCTTGAGATCCTTGTGGTCGGCGACATATTTGAAGCTGCGCGAATGCCACGGCACCTCCGCGGCATTGGCATGCGGCGGCAGCAGCGGCAACAGGCTAAGCAGCAATGTGGCGACCAATGGCGCACGTCGATGGCGGTGAACTGGAGGACAGGCGTATGCCATGGCGTTCCCTCTGCGAGGCAGTGAAAGAAGTCGATAGGGCGGCGCCTGACATGCAGGCGCCGGCTGGGGATTGCGTGCAGGATGCAGCCGGGCTGCGGACCACAGCGTCGGGCAGCACATCGGGAGCTTATGCGGTCAGTGTAGGCAGCGCACGGTAGTCGATGTCTCAAAAATGATCAATTCGATGCGCCCCCTTGCCGCAGGCGTTCGCGGCATCGTGCAACTGCTGTTGGAAGTGGAGGAAGCTGAGTGCGTCACCGGATTGCGTAATAAACACGCTGGTCAGCAATGCGAGCAGCAGCAGCGCCAGTACCCCACGGATCGGTTGACTCAGATTTGAGGGTTCCAGCTTTTCGGCGGCGCGCGCCACAAAGCCGATGGCCTGATCCACCAGCACCAGCACCAACATCACGGGTGCGGACAGCTTGACGATTGCGGCCATCATGCCGTCGGTCTGCTGGATGACGAAGGACTCGGCGACAGCTCCCATGTCCGGCGTGAGCTGGCTCATCGGCCACCAGCGAAACGATTCGAACAGCGCACCGAGCAGCATCAGCATGCCGCCCAGCGCGTAGAAGGACACGATCGCCAGCTGCATCAACACCGTCGAGACCGGCGTGCTCTGCTCACCGCTCAACGGATTGATCATCTGGACGTTGTTGTAGCCGGACACATCGTCGATGAGCAGGCCCACACTCTCGGCAACCCAGAACACCGTCGATGCGGCAAACCCGATCAGCAGGCCGATGAAGGCTTCCTTGAACACCAGCCCCACCAGGCCCGTCGCTTCGATCCTGGCCAGCGCATCGGCCGGTTGTCCGTACGCGATGAACGAACTCAGCACATAGATCACGCCGTTGCGCGTCATTCCGGGAAGACTGTCCTGCGCCGTTGCCGGCAGCACCGAGAACATCACGAACACGCGCACCCCGCACAGCGCCAGCAGGGTCAGCAGCGACACGCCCTGGGATGAAAGCGCCAACAGCGCGTTGGCGGTGTCGTTCATTGCCCCACTCCGCGCGCGGCACGATGCAAACGCAGCCCGACCAACGCTTCGATCGCGTCTTCCTCCTCAGCCGCTTCGCGTTGTGCTTGCCAGGCACGGTGCGCGCTGGCGGCTTTTTCTGCATACACATCCGCTTGCGCCTGCAGCCTGCTCAAGGTCTGTTGCACAGTTGCCACCTCATCGCGCGCGCGCTGCAACCCCTGCGTCGCCATGGCCAGCGCCTGCTCTGCGGCGCTGCAGCGCTCTTGCAGCACTGTGCGGAAGCTCTGGTGCTGCAGGATCGCCTCGATGCCGATCGGCTCACCCGAACAGGCCTTGTCGGCCAGCGCGGCATCGAACGCGTCCAGACGCGTGGTGCAGGCGTTGGCCTCCTCACTGCAACTGGCGCGCTCGCGGTCGCACTGCTCCATCCCACGCTTGCATTCGCTCAGGCGGTCCTGCATCCGCTCGTAACGGCGCGTCTTCAGCTGCTGCAACGTCGTCCAGGTGCTGGCACGCTCACGCATCGTCGATCACGCCAGCAAGCTGCTCCAGGGTGGTGTCATAGTCGCTGAGCTCATCGGTGGACTGGCTGAGGAACTCGCGAATCGCATCGATCCTGGCGATCGCCTCGTCGGCGACCGCATCGCTGCCATGGCTGTATTCGCCGACCTGCAGCAAGGTCTCCACCTCGTTGTGCTTGGCCAGCAGACGCCGCAGCTGGCCGGCGTACTGGCGTTGCTCGGCAGACACGATCTGGCTCATCACCCGGCTCAGGCTTCCCAGCACATCGATGGCCGGGTACTGATTTTTGGCGGCAATCTCGCGCGAAAGAATCAGATGCCCATCCAGGATGCCGCGCACTTCTTCGGCGATCGGATCGCTGCCGGTGTCGTCCTCTGCCAGCACGGTGTAAAACGCAGTGATCGAGCCGCTCTCGCCCATGCCGGCACGTTCGAGCAGGCGTGGCAACTCTGCGAACACCGACGGCGGGAAGCCGCGACGTGTGGGGGGCTCGCCGGCGGCCAGACCGATCTCACGTTGTGCGCGGGCAAAGCGCGTCAGCGAGTCCATCATCAGCAGAACACGCATGCCCTGATCGCGGAAATATTCGGCGATGGCGGTGCCGACATAGGCGGCCTTGGCGCGCTCGATGGATGAGCGATCGGAGGTCGCGCACACCACCACGCTGCGCGCCAGACCGTCTTCGCCAAGAATCATCTCGATGAATTCACGCACTTCGCGTCCGCGCTCGCCGATCAGCACGATCACGTTGACGTCGCACTGGGTGCCGCGCGCGAACATGCCCATCAAGGTGCTCTTGCCGACGCCGGCTGCGGCGAAAATGCCCATGCGCTGGCCTTCGCCCAGCGTCATCAGGCCATCGACGATGCGCACACCGGTCGGCATCGGCTGTTCGATCAGGCGTCGGCGCATCGGATCCGGCGCCTGTCCCTGGATCTGTACCCAGCCGTCGCCGGCGACCGGCCCAAGGCCGTCCGCCGGCTCGCCCAGGCCATCGAGCACGCGTCCCAGCAGCGCCGACCCGACCGGCACCGCCAATGCATGCCCCAATCCGATCACGCGCGTCTCGCGCGACAACCCCACCAGTTCGCCAAACGGCGCCAGCAAAGCGAGATTGCGGCTGAAGCCCACCACCTCGGCGCGTTGCAACAGCGTGCCGTCGCGCTGGCGCAACTCGCACACCTCGCCCAAGCTGACCTGCACACCGGCGACCTTGAGCATGGTGCCGATCACCTCGACCACCTTGCCGTAGCGACGACCGAAGGCGAGCGCAGCCAATTCGCGCTCGAGCGTTGCCTCCAGCACCGGCATCTCAGCAGACATCCGGCACCGCCTGCGGCCCGGCCAGGACGCGGCGGATGACCCGCTGGATGCTGCGTAGCTGCTCGCGCAGATCGGTCTCGAACACGCCGGTATCCCATTCGCACACGCAGGCACCCAAGGCCAGACTCGCGTCACCGCACAATTCCACCGGTATGGTCCAGCCTGCGTCCGCCGCGGCCGCATCGAAGGCGCGCCGCGCGTCATCCACTGCATCGGGATGCACGCTCACCCGCAAGGCGTTCGCCTCGTCCAGGGCGCCGTCCAGCGCCTGCGCGGCGCGCGCGTACAGCGCAGCGGGATCGTGCCCGCGGAGAACCTGTTCGCAGGCGCGCGCAACGATCTCGGCCAGACGCTCGCGTGCGCGCTGCGCGGCGGCCTCGGTCGCGAAGGCATGGCGAACGCCGCGCTCGTTCCACTCGTCGAGCCGGCGACGCAGCCCGGCTGCGTAGCCCAGTCGTGCACTACGCTCGCCTTTGTCCCGGGCGGTTTTGAGGATCGCCTCGGCCTGCTGCTGAGCGTCGTCGACCAGCGCCTGTGCACGCGTCTGGGCGTCCGCCAGCATCTGCGCGCAACGCGCATGGACCTGCACACTCGCTGCGTCCAGCTCCAGCACACAGGCCAATGCCTCGCGTGGGATGACGTCGCAGTCCAGGCCGACTGCCTCCGATGTGGACCTCAGCCACAGACGCATGGCAACTCCGGCAACAAGGTGGGAAGCGCCTGCAGGAACGCATCGCTCGCGCCATCTGCAGCGATGGGCGCCACGTGGGCAGCGCCCAACGGCAAGGACAGCGCCACCACCTTGGCGATGCAGGGGTCGTGCCAGGCGCCATCGGCCACCAATCGACGCCAGCCATCGCCGATCCATGCCGCCTGGTCGGCATCACGCGGCAACAGCGGCTCTGTCATGCCGTTGACTGCGCGATGGCGCACATGCTCAAACACCGCCGGCCCCACCCGCTGCTCGAACCAGGTCAGGCGCTCGCGCTCGATGCAGCGGCGCAGCGCCGGTGCGCGCGAAAACAACGCCCGGCTCATAAGCACCTTGGCGAGCAGGTCGGGCGCGAGCACGACCAGCCGGTTGGCCAGCGGATCCAGCGCAGAGATCTGCATGCTCGACCATCCCGACCAGGCCTGGATCACCCGCAAACGACGCTGCGCAGGCGCACGTTCCCAGCCCAACGCAGCGACCGGACCCAGCCAGTGTGCCACCCGGTCTGCATCCAGCGATTGCGCCAGGGCGGACACGGTCGCCGTCAATCGTTGAAGCCACAGTGCAGCGTTGTCGATGCGTGCGTTGTCCATCCAGCGGCCTCACCCAGCATTTTTTCTGGTCAACTCGCGCAGGCGATGCCAGCCGCCCCAACGGCGCGCATCGGCGCTCGGCCACCAATACAGCGCTGCCGCACCGACCGCCACGCACAGCGCCAGCGCGCATCCGGCCAGCCATGGCCACGCCCAGGGGCGCGGAGGCGCAGATGCAGATAACTGCGCATCGCTCTCCGCCCCGCCTGGCACCAGCGTGACGCTGACGTTTTCGTAGGTCAGTCCTTCCACACTGTGCATTACCAGCGTCTTGATGCTGGGCACCAGGCTGGTCAGATCGCTACCGATGCGAAACTTGATGAACACCGAAGCGCTGGAGGGTTTGACCGAGGCGGAAAGCGGGTCGTTATTGGGAAGCACGATCTCCACATCGGACGCGATCACGCCATCGATATTCGACAACGTCTGCGACAGCTGCTGCGACACGCCGTAGATGAAGCGCACGCGTTCTTCGGTGGGTGTGGAGATCAGGCCGTCTTTTTTGAACATCTCGCCGAGATTGGCGTGTCGCTCACGCGGCATGCCATGCGCGCGCAGCACCCCCAAAGAGTACGACACCTGTTCGCGCGGCGCGTTGACTGCCCAGGTCTTGCCGTCATCGGGCGTGAACTTTTCTGCATCCACACCGGCAGTCAGCAGCACGGCCAGCATGTCGTTGGCGTCGTTCTCGGTCAGCCCGGAATACAGCTGCTGGTCACAGCCAGACAGCAGCAGTGCAATCAACAACACCACCAGATATCTGAGCTTTCGCATGCTATTGGTTCTTGAACAGTGTCTGCACGGCGTTCTTGCCCGACTGCGCCACGCCAACGCTGACATTGAGGTTGAAACCGACCATCGTCAGCTCGTGCATCAACTTCATTTGTTGCGAGGCCATTTCCTGCATGCCCATGGTCGGCGCCTGTGTGCTGAAGGCATCGATATGCTCGGTCATGGTCCGCACGCCATCGTTCTGCACGTCGACCATCCGGCTTAGCATGCTCGGCTCTCCCACACGCTGCATGGCAGGCGGCAGCGGGCTGGAGGACTGCATCAGCGCCTGGAAGCGGTTGACAAGCGCCTGGTTCGGCGCTGCCGTCGGCGACACCGTTTGCATGGACAGGCCGGTACTGGCAGTGATTGGTGGGACAGGAGGAATGAGCGTCATGAGCATGCTCCGCAGGCTAGGTGTGGGCCGGGTCAGGCGCGCAGATACTGGGCGTTGGGAACTTCCATCGGAGCGGCGGATTCGGCCACCGATTCCAATTGCGCCGGTGCCGGGGTGTAGCGTCCTGACAGCGCCTTGACCAGGCTAACGGCGTCGGCGTCGGCGTCCTCTTCGATCAGACCGTCTGCAATGCCGTGCCACGACGGGTCGCCCACCGCAAACAGGCAACACGCGTACAAGGCCTTGCACAAAGGCTTGGAGCCCGCATCGGCCTCAAGCTCACGCAGCAGGCGGGCGCCGTCAAGATAACTGCCGCGCTTGATCGCAATCCATGCATCGAAGGTATCCAGCGCCTTCAGCTCTGGCCGCAGCACCCGCACTGCGGCCAGCACCGCTGCGGCCTCTTCGAGTTTTTCGTTGGTCAGCCCGACCGTGATCAGTTCTATCAGCCCGCTCACGACCGAACCGGGACATTCAATCTTTTCCATACCGCACCTCGTCATTCAATGGCTGTGGACATCATGCGTGTTGAAAAGTACGCGTCCGCGCCGACTGAAGACCTTTCAGAAGCGAACATCCGAATACCATCGCGAACAAACACACCCGGCTTCGCACACCCATGCACACGTTCGCCTTGGGAGCGGATCGTCTGGCGACGGCTCAACCACAATAGGCGTGCAGTAACAACGGCCGGAGATCGCCATGTCGGATGAGAAGACCGAGAAGCCGACAGAAAAGAAACTGCAGGATGCGCGCAAAGACGGGGAAATGCCGATCAGCCCGGACGTCACTGCCGCCGCGGTGCTGATGGCCGCGCTGTTGGTGATGAAACTGGCAGGCAACTACTTCGTCGAACACATGCGCGCACTGATGTCGATCGGTTTCGATTTCACCGCCAATACACGCGATGCCACCGCCTTGAACCGGGCGCTCGGTCGCATCGGCATCCAGGGATTGTTGCTGACGCTGCCCTTCGTGGTGGCCTGCCTGGCCGCAGGATTGATCGGCACCTTTCTACAGACCGGGCTCAATGCCTCGCTCAAACCGGTCACGCCCAAGTTCGATTCGCTCAACCCCGTGAACGGCTTCAAAAAACTCTTTTCGATACGAAGCCTCGTGGATCTGCTCAAACTGGGCGTCAAGGCGGTTCTGATCGGCGTGGTACTTTGGTACGGCATACGCGCACTCATGCCGATGATCATCGGGCTGGCCTACGAACCAACGCCCGACATCGCCCAGATCAGCTGGCGTGCGCTGGGGACGCTGTGCGCCCTGGCGGTGCTGGTGTTTGTGCTGGTCGGGGCCGCAGACTGGAGCGTACAGCACTGGATGTTCATCCGCGACAAGCGCATGAGCAAGGACGAGCAAAAACGCGAACACAAGGAAAGCGAAGGCGACCAGGAACTGAAGGGAAAGCGAAAGGAATTCGGCAAGGAACTGGTCTTCGGCGACCCGCGCGAGCGCGTCGCCAAGGCCAAGGTAATGGTGGTCAACCCGACCCATTACGCGGTCGCGCTCGCCTACGAACCGGACGGCTTCGGTCTGCCGCAAGTGGTTGCCAAGGGTGTGGACGACGGTGCGCTGGAACTGCGTGCCTATGCGCACAACCAGGGCATTCCGATCGTTGCAAACCCGCCGTTGGCGCGTGCGCTGCATCAGGTCGAACTGGGCGACGCGGTGCCCGAATCGCTGTTCGAAACGGTGGCGGTGGTGCTGCGCTGGGTCGATGAACTGGGCCGCGACAACGATGAGGGCAGCGGTCCGCTGCCCTGCTAGGAGATGGCATGCGCGTGACACGGTATTTCGCATACACCGGTGAAGTGGCGATCGCCGCCTTGGTGGTTGCGGTCATCGGCTTGATGATCCTGCCGCTGCCCACCCCGCTGATCGATACGCTGCTGGGCATCAACATCACCCTGAGTGTGGTGTTGCTGATGGTCACGATGTATGTGCCCGACTCGATCTCGCTGTCGTCGTTTCCCTCGTTGCTGCTGTTCACCACGCTGCTGCGGCTGTCGTTGAACATCGCATCGACAAAATCGATCCTGCTGCATGCCGAGGCAGGCCACATCATCGAGAGCTTCGGCGAGCTGGTGGTAGGCGGCAACCTGGTGGTGGGCCTGGTGGTGTTTCTGATCATCACCACGGTCCAGTTCATCGTGATCGCCAAGGGCTCCGAGCGCGTTGCGGAGGTCGGTGCGCGCTTCACCCTGGACGCGATGCCCGGCAAGCAGATGAGCATTGATGCCGACCTGCGCGGCGGCAATCTGACCGCAGACGAAGCACGCAGCAAACGTGCGCGGCTGGCCATCGAGAGTCAACTGCACGGCGGCATGGATGGCGCTATGAAATTCGTCAAGGGCGATGCCATCGCCGGTCTGGTGATCACCATGGTGAACATCCTGGCCGGCATCGTGGTGGGCGTGACCTACCACGGCATGAGCGCAGGCGAAGCGGCCAACCGCTTTGCGATCCTGTCGGTAGGCGATGCGATGGTGTCGCAGATCGCCTCGCTGCTGATCTCGGTGGCGGCCGGCGTCATGATCACACGCGTCGCCAACGAGAACGAGACCAAGATCAGCTCGCTCGGGCTCGACATCGGTCGCCAGCTCACCAGCAACGCGCGTGCCTTGATGGCAGCCAGCGTGCTGCTGGCCTGCTTTGCGTTTGTGCCGGGATTTCCGGCGGTGCTATTCCTGCTACTGGCAGCGGCGGTCGGTGCCGGTGGCTATACGATCTGGCGCAAGCAACGCGACACCAGCGGAACCGATCAGCCCACGCTGCCATCGACAAGCCGCAAAGGCGCCAAAGGCGATGCGCCGCATATCCGCAAGAGCGCGCCGGATTTCGCCTCGCCCTTGTCGATGCGGCTTTCGCCGCAACTGTCTGCTCGGCTTGACCCGGCACTGCTGGATCAGGCGATCGAAAGCCAGCGCCGGCAATTGGTCGAGCTGCTGGGGCTGCCGTTTCCGGGGATCGCGATATGGCAGAGCGAAGCCCTGCAGGACATGCAATACGAAGTGTTGATTCACGACGTCCCCGAGACCCGTGCCGAATTGAACGACACGGCGGACATGCATAAGGCACTGGCCCAGCAAGCCATTGCGCCGCTGCATGCACGCGCGCACCTGTTCGTCGGCATCCAGGAGACGCAGTGGATGCTGGAGCAGGTGGGCGCGGACTACCCCGGGCTGGTCGCAGAGGTCAACAAGGCGATGCCGGCCCAGCGTATCGCTGATGTGTTGAGACGGCTGCTGGAAGAACGCATCCCGGTGCGCAACATCAAGAGCATTCTGGAGAGTTTGGTGGTGTGGGGGCCGAAGGAAAAGGATCTGCTGATGCTGACAGAGTATGTCCGCTGCGATCTCGGCCGCTATCTTGCGCACACTGCGACCGCAGGAACCGGGCAGCTGCCTGCGGTGATGCTCGACCACGCGGTAGAACAGTTGATCCGGCAGTCGATTCGCGCGACTCCGGCCGGCAATTTTCTGGCCTTGCCACCGGAACAGGCCAATCAGCTCGTCGAGCAGGTGGAGCGCATCGTCGGCGATCAGGCGCGGCATCCCTTGGCAGTGGTCGCATCGATGGACGTGCGGCGTTATGTCCGCCGCATGATCGAGGCGCGTCTGAACTGGCTGGAGGTCTATTCGTTCCAGGAGCTGGGCGCAGAGGTACAACTGCAGCCGATCGGCAGAGTGGTCGCATGATGCGCAAGCCACCGGTCCGCCACGTGCGCATCCTGCCGCTCGCCGGTGCACCGCTGCGGCCGGCTGCTCTGGCAACGCCGATGCGGCTGGCGCAGCGCGCCAGCTTCATGCAGCTGCGCCGACGCTTGAACACCGCGCAGCTCGCGTTGCCAGACGCGCTGTTGGCGCAGGAGTGCGACGACGATCCGCCGCTGCCCGATGCTGCGGATGCTGCGGATGCTGGCAGTGACGGGCATGACCCTGCGCCGGTGCGAAGCGACCCGTCATCCTGTCTCGATCAGGGTAACCACCGACAGATCGCCCGAGGCGACGACAGCGACGCGTTGGGTCGGCAGATCGCCACCGAGTGGATCCGCACCCAACGCGCACAGATTGTCATCAACCACATCGCGCTGCGGGTAGCCGAGTTTTGCAACGCCACGCCGGTGCGCGGCGCAGGTATCTGGGAGGCGTGGCTGGATATCAACCACGACATCCTGCCGCAGACCACGCTGTTCTTGCGGCTTTCGCCAGACCAGCTATCGCTTCGCTTCGACAGCGGCTCGCCCGAGACGCGCGAGGTACTTTGTAATGGAAGAAAACGTTTGGATACCGCATTGAAGGGCGCTCTCAGCGACACGCTTCAGATCTGCATCGAGGTCGTATAGCGCCGCACATGCAGCAGAACAGCCATAACGAGGGACGCCGTCTTGTCAACACAGCCGAGCCTGACGTCACCGGCACGCGACTTGTCGCAGGCGCTGACCCACGTGCCTGCAGCCCGTGCGCTGCTCGGCAGATTGCTCTCCGATCCGCGTGCCGCACGCCGTTGTGGCTTCACCACGCAACGCCGCGGCGTCCGGGCCGAGGACGCCGCGCGCCTGCAGCTGCAGTTCGATAGCGGCAGCCTGGAGTTGCGGATCGCGGCACGCGACGGCCTGGCGCTACTGTTGAACGAAGCCGATGACGCCCTGCGCGTGGCGATCGCCGGTGTGCTGTTGGGCGATGACCTGCACGCCTTCGCACCGCTGGGACTGGGCGCTGCCGAGGTCGTCGCCTTCGAGCGCTATGCGGACGCGGCCGATTGCCCCGACATCGGCATCACGCTGGGCGACATCGACGCGATCGCAGAGACCGCCAGCCCGCTTCTGCTTGCTGCGCTGCAAACGGCTAGCGCTGCGCTGGCGACGCCATCGCCACTGCCTGCCTGGCTGAGCGCACTGCGGGTGACCACGCGCCTGCGCATCGGCAAGCGCACCGCATCGGCAGCGCTGCTGCAATCGCTGCGGCCGGGCGATGTATTGTTGCACGGAATTGCCTCTGCTCCGGTGCACAGCGGCGAACTGCTCTGGGGCATACCGGAAGGCGCGGTGTTGCGCGCTCCGGTGCGCCTCAACCTGCAACAGATGATTCTGGAGACCGCCCCAACCATGCATCACAATACCTCCGAGCCCGACGACGCCTCGCCGTCCACCACCGATGTGGCGGCACTTGAACTGCCTGTACACCTGGAAGTGGACCAGCTTGCGCTACCGCTCTCGGTGCTGTCGGGCTTGCAGCCCGGCCAGATCCTCGAATTGCCGGTGCCGGTGGATCAAGCCGACATCCGCCTGGTCGTCTACGGCCAGACCATCGCCATTGGCAGGCTATTGGCAGTGGGCGAACATCTTGGCGTGCAGATCCTCAGCATGTCGGAGACCACGCATGCAGATGCCTGACATCGGCTCGCTGCTGCTGGTGGTCATCATGATGGGGTTGCTGCCTTTCGCAGCGATGGTGGTCACCTCCTACACCAAGATCGTGGTCGTGCTCGGCCTGCTGCGCAATGCCATCGGCGTGCAGCAGGTGCCGCCGAACATGGTCCTCAACGGCGTCGCGTTGCTGGTGTCGTGCTTTGTGATGGCGCCGGTAGGCATGGAGGCGTTCAAGGCCGCACAGAATTACAGCCCCGGTGCCGACAACAGCCGTGTGGTGGTGCTGCTCGACGCCTGCCGCGAACCGTTTCGGCAGTTCCTGCTCAAGCACACGCGCGAGCGCGAAAAAGCCTTTTTCATTCGCTCGGCGCAGCAGATCTGGCCCAAGGACAAGGCCGACACGCTCAAGCCGGACGATCTTCTCGTGCTGGCACCGGCATTCACGCTCAGCGAGCTGACCGAGGCGTTCCGCATCGGATTTCTGCTGTATCTGGTCTTTATCGTGATCGATCTGGTGGTTGCCAATGCGTTGATGGCGATGGGTCTTTCGCAGGTGACGCCAACCAACGTGGCAATTCCATTCAAACTGCTGTTGTTCGTGGCGCTGGATGGCTGGTCCATGCTGATCCACGGCCTGGTCTTGAGTTATCGGTGACGCCATGGACCATGACGATCTGGTGCGATTCACATCCGAAGCCTTGTTGCTGTGCCTCAAGGTGTCTTTGCCGGTGGTCGGCGTGGCCGCGGTGGCCGGGCTGCTCATCGCCTTCATCCAGGCGGTGATGTCGCTACAGGACGCATCGATTTCGTTCGCGCTCAAGCTGGTGGTGGTGGTGGCCGCCATTGCGGTCACCGCACCGTGGGGCGCCTCGGCGATCATGCAATTCGGCCAGGCGCTGATGCAGGCGGCCTTTCCATGATCCGCCGTCTTTCGCCAGGCGCTATGCCGCCGTCGCTGCCGACCGCGCCGGGCGTATCGCACAACCACGCCGATGCGCCGCACGCTGGCGTGCAGCCGCTGGCCGATGCCGCACCGCATGCACCGCGTCTGCGCACGGCCCCGCCACGGCGGCGGCGACGCGGCATGCGGTCGCTGGATGGCATGGACGACGAGCTCAACGCCACCGAACTGGAAGAAGCAGAAGCGGCGCGTGTGTCGGCGTTGCGCGGCCGTGTCAGCGTGGCGGCCGCTCAGCCACAGGGACAAAGCCAGGACAATCAGCACGGCGAGGGCGGCAACGCGCAGGCCGGCAATCCGCAGGCGGGGACGTGGCCGATTGCCGCACCAACGCACGTAGACGACAGCGTTGGTGCGAGCGTCCACGGCGTCCTCGACCGCTACGCGGCGACGCCTGCAGCCGACCAGACGACCAGACGAAACGCGCTTGCCGTTGCGCTTGTCGAGTTGCGTGCGATCGGTATCGCCCATCCGGCCTCCGCCCCGCTGACCGCCATGGTCTGGAGGTTGATGCGCGAGCACCTGCAGGCGGGCAGCGCAGGCGCATCTGCAGAAACCCTGCAGGACTTGTGCAAGCGCCTGGTGGACCTGATGAAGCCACAACCGGATGCGTCGCCAGCGCTGCGCAGTTTCCATCTGCTACTACCATTGATGCTGCTCAACGCGGAAAAACCGCGCAAACGCCTTGATCGTGCACGTGCCATCACGCGTTTGAACACGCTACTGATTGAACACCACGATGGGACCGCTCAGGGGATTCGCGCATGACCATGCAACTTCGCATACTGACGGGAACACACGCCGGCGCACGATTAGATTTGCAGCCAAGGAGCTATACGTTAGGCTCCGACGCCCAAGCAGAGATCTGGATCGAAGACTGGCCTGGTTGCTCGCTCATCATTGAGGTAGATGCAGATGGTCAAGTGCGTTATCGCAGCGACACGTTTCCAACCACGTCGTTTGTTGCGCTGCATCCAGTGCGTTTTGGTCCGTTGGTGCTCTGCATCGGAGACCCTGTGGCCGATTGGCCCGACGATGTGGCGCTGCTGGAGAGGTTGCTGTCCCCAGCCGCGACGCTGGAAGCACCCTCACCACCCAGATCCAGGCGCAATGCGATGCGTGCAGTGGTGTGCGCCATGCTAGCCGTGGCCGCAGCAGCGCTGCTGCCCTCCCTGCTACCGGCATTTCTCTCCGATGCCGCTCCCCCGCGCAGCCAGGACAATCAGCTCAACCAGGTCCGATCCTTGCTGAGACGGTTAGGCTTGCGCGAAGTGCGCGTGGAGCAGGTTGGCACGCGCGTGCGGGTCGAGGGCCTGGTGGTCAGCAGCGCGGATGCAGCGCGCCTGCGTGCACAGCTACGTCGATATCAACAGGCGGTCACGGTCGATGTGGTGGTAGTGGATGAGGTGCTGGCAACCCTGCGCGACACCTTGGCGGACCGCGATCTGAGCGTTCGCTACGACGGTCAGGGCGTGTTTTCCATCGCCGGCAGCAGCGACAACGCAGACCGTGCAATCCGGAGGATCGCCGACCTTCGCAGCGATCTGGGCCCGGAAATCCGCAAGCTGCACGTGGACATCACCCAGCAGGACCCGTCCATAAAACCACCTTCCAACTACGACGCCGCCCTGTTGGTCGAAGGCCTGCATTACGTAGAGACACCGGACGGCACCAAGCACCTTACTTCCCTGCCGCAGCAAGCGGCGCCATGAGAACCGCACCATGTTCGATGCCATGACCGAGACGGTCACCCAGGATATGAACAAAATCTTGCAGACCAAGGCGCTGGATATCTCCGGTGAGCGACTGCGCGACATTGAGGCAGCACTGCACACGACAGCGCAACAGGTCCGTGTGCACTGGTCTGCAGCGAGCGATCAGGCGGCCCGCAACGATTTCACAGTCTTACACGACGGCATCAACGCCGCGCGCGACATCGTCGCGCACATCGCCGGCATGCCTTGACCATCGATTCCTTGGTCGCCCAGACCAGGTAAAACGCGCCGACAGGCGCAGGCGCTTCATTACATTTCAACTGTTAAGGAGTCTTGATATGTCACTACTTCCAGATATTAGTTCAGTGCACTCGCGCGCCGCCCAGGGCATGGATGGCTTTAGCGCAGGCGTTTCAAATGGCATGTCCGGTGCCGCTGCAACGACGGGGGCAAGCAAGCAAATCGATTCGCTGCTCGGCGACCTGACCGCCTCGGACGAGGATCAAAAACGCATGAACAACAAGATCACCATGCTCAAGAACGACCTCGATTTCAATGTGGCGCTCAACAAGTTCATCGGCAAGGCCGGTAGCAATGCGAAAGACCTGGTCGGTCAGTAACGGCGTTTGACATGACGCAGGGCTAGTCCCCAGCCCTGCGCGTGTTGCACGGCACATGAGCAACGCCCGGTTCGAAGAGATCGTTCAACAGATGTGCGAAGCACTGGACCTGCAGGATGTGCAGGCGGTGCTCAGCAAACGCGTGCTGTGGGTGGAAGGGTTTGAAGTCTATCTGCATATGCCCGCAGCCCAGACCGACGATGAAGCAGAGCAAGCGCCGGAAGAAGAAGCGCTGTACCTACGCATCTCCTACGGCCTTGCTCCTGCGGGACGGACCTTGACGGTCTTCCGGCTGTTGCTGGAAGCCAATTTGTCGGTGTACGCACAGGACCAGGCGCAACTCGGATTGAACGATGCCGGCGTGATCGTTCTGATCGTGCGTGTTCCCCTGGACGACGACGTCGACGGCGTATGGATCTGCGATCTGCTCGCCCACTACGCCGAGCATGGACGTTACTGGAACAACAATATCTTCATTGCACACGACGAAATGTTCGAAGGAATCGCGACGGGAAATTATCTGTGGCTGCGCGCGTGAAGGTGCTCAGCCTTGCAGGCATGCCGATGTCTTCAGCGACAACATGCACGGCTGGGCAACATGCCGTCGCAACCCTGCGCATCGGCCCCAGCAGCCCGGCGCGCTGCTGGGGCCGTGATTCCCACCCGCATGACTTCATTCGCACCATCTTACATAGGGGCAATCGCCAATGAATCTCGCCATACCCTCAACTACCACTGCAAGCTTACAGCCAGCCTCATCCTCTCTTTCGCAGCAGCAAGCCTTGACCTCGGTGATCATGAGCATGCTGGCGTACTGCATGCAACGCATGCTCCAGGACATGATGCAGCCACAGGACCAGCCATCCTATGATGGTCAGCCACCGGCCAACTCCAATCCGACACCGTCGATGCAGCCCTCGAGCCCGCCCTATTCCACCAACCCCAGCGGACAAAGCGGCAGCGGTACTGGCGGTGGCAGCAACAGCAACAACAGCAACAGCAACGGCGGAACGGGAGCCGGTAGCGGCGCTTCGCCCACCAGCCCGAGTCAGCCGGTGACGCCCAGCTCTACTGGCACGCAAGCGCCAGTTCCTCCCGGCAAGGTCGTCACCGCGCCACCCGGCGTCCAGAACAAGACCATCGTGGTGCATAAGGGCGAGGTGTTCGACGGCAAGGGTCAGACCTACACGGGTGGCCCCGGCCTGGGCGATGGCTCCCAGAGCGAGCACCAGCAGCCGCTGTTCGTCGTCGAGGACGGCGGCAGCATCTGCAACGTCCACATGAACGGCGGCGGCGACGGCGTGCATTTCATAGGAAGCGGCAAGATGGTCAACTGCGTCAACGAAGATGTCAGCGAGGATGCGGTCACCATCGATGGGCAGGGCAACCGTGAGCATGATGCGGGGATTGCCGGTGGTAGCTCGGAGGTCAGCGGCCGGCCGCAGGTCGAGATCATCAATTCCACGTTCAACAACGCCTCAGACAAGGTCGTGCAGGACAACGGCGCTGCCGATGTGGTGATGTCTGGTGACACCGTCAACGGCGCCGGCAAGGTCTTCCGTACCAACGGTGGACATAACGAGATCGACACGCACCTTCAGGTCGCAAATTGCGATTTCAATCAGATCCAGGAAGCGGTGTTCCGTACCGACGCGGCCAGCGCGACGGTGAGTCTGACAAACCTGAAAACCGATGCGCCCAACGAGGTGATTGCCCCCAGCAATTCCCAGGCCAGCGGGGCGACAAGTATCAGCCATAAGGGCTACAGCGGCTGATCGCACCCTGCACTGGCGCTATGCGTCGATTGCGCCCGGCAGATGCACTGCTTCGCCGCATCTGCCGGGCACCGGCGCTGGGTGGTCTCGAGATCGCCGCACGCCAATACATCGGGTGTTGGCGCCCGGCGCCTTGGGCGCCGGTTTGCGCACACGAGCAGGATGGTGTGGGGATCCCGGGGACGCACGCTGCCTGGCCAATGGCCAGGGTGGGTACAACAGCAAGTCCACCTGCGAGGCGTCGAGCGTGACCCGCATCCGCCCTTCCACCGTGACATTCGGGCTGCCTGGCAACAGCCACAGCACAGCGCATGCTGGCACGCCGTCGCCGCACAAGCAGGCCCATCACCGACTGCATCAGCTAGATGGGCCTGCGGCCGAGTCCGAAGCACGCGCTGCAGAAGTGGATGTGGCCGCACGGGTACGTCGCTACACCGCAGCCGCAGCCGATACAGTCCAGGACACTTCTCCGCCACGCAAGGCAGGCAGGCTGCGCGGCGTGCGAAAGTCGTTGCAGAGGCTCGCCAAGTTCGCTGGCACGGCGGTCGGCATCGCCCGGCAGGCCACTCCAGACCATACGCGCATGCTGCGCTACGAAGGCACCTGTGCGCAGCCTGCGCCTCCGGCTCAGGCAGAGCCCGGCGATTGGCACGCACTCGCCCCCCTGCAGACAGCGACATTCTCCGCCTCGCAACGGCTAAGCGACGCCCGGATCGCCGTGCGCAAGGCCGAGGCGCTGGAGCGCCTGGTGCTGCTGCATCTCGATCGCCTGGAGCAGGACACCGGCTTGCATGTCAGACGCGCACCGCGCTTGGCCGACCGGGCCAACGAAACCCGCAAACGCCAACAGGTGCTGGCCACCTGGAACGCGCTGCTACGCAAACACATCGCCAGTTGCAGCGAGCGCCTGGCGCGCACCGAGCAACAGCTGCAGCAGCAACTGGACCAGCTGACGGCCATGCCCGCGCCTGCTGCAAGCGATGGTCGACCGCGCCTGCGTGACATGCTCAAGCGCGAAGCCGAGCTGGATCGCATCCGCAAGCTGCACGAGCACGCTCGCCATCTGTCCGCCCTGCGCGAGAAACAACAAGCCTCGCTGCAACGCCTGGACGTGCGCGCCGCCAGCCTCGACACCACACTGGCGCAAGCGCTGCAGTCTGCACATATCGTGGCTAGCGACCTGTTTGAGACCGCTGCGCACGCCGACGCACTGCGTGCACTGCTTCCGGCGCTATCGGGCCTCACCCAATCGCTCAAGCACGAGCTTGACACCGCAGCTGCCGACGATCTGCGCGCCAGCCAGGCGCTACGGGCCGCGTCGGATGCCCTGATTGCCGCGCAGATCGAGCAGACCGCATCCAGCACAACCGATGCCGCTGTTGCCGATGCATTGCGTCATCGCATGTCGACATGGGCGAGCGGGCTCTCCACCACGCGTTTCGGAAACCAAGCGGTGCCTGCGGCGGGAATCGTGGCCATCGCGCTTGGCGCGCTGCGCTCGGCAGTAGCCGATGTGCTCGGCGACAACCGCGCTGACGCCGCGGCGTTGCTGCTTGCCACCTTCGATCATGTCCACAACAGTACCTGGAGCGCGCTGATCCCCGCCAACCCGGAACAGCCCGAGGCCCCGCCGGGCGCGACGATGGGCGATGACTCCGCTATTCCCCGCGCAGCGATCGAGGCGGCGACAACGCACTGGCTGGAGACCATGGCGCGCGTGCCGCGCGGCCGCCAGGTGCTCGGCCAGCTGATCCAGGCACGGCACGAGCGTGCCGCCGACCCGGGCCGCCAGGACATCGCGCGCATTGCGTTGCGGGCCGATGCGCTGCTGCGCGCCGCACCTGTGGACGATACCGCCACGCGGTGCTGGCTGAGCGGTGCGCGGCGCGCAGCCGGTGTCGCCCTGCACGCGGCCGACCCGGCACACGCGCTGCACAACTGCAGTAGCGACGAACGCGCGGCCTACCATGCGCTGCGCAACGGCTACGAGTCGCGTGCTCCCGATTCGGCGTATGCGCGCGCAAACGCCCACCTGCAGGCGTTCGGCGAGGCGGTGCGCACTGCCACCTCGCCCCATCCTGCAAGCGCACACGCGAGCGCTCCCAATCCGCTGCATGCCTTGTCGGAGGGGCTGCAGGTCGCATCGGCCACCGCACTGCCGACACCGCGTCGACGCGCCAACCTGACCCTGGAGCACGCCTCGGCTGCCTTGATCGGCTACCTGGGCGCATTGCATGCAGCCCGACCGCAGGGCTGTGTTCCATCGCAGGCCGAGTTGAACTGGCAGACGGCTGCCGAACTGCTGCAGTGGGTCGATGAGGACGTGGACCGCAGCTGCGTGGTCTTCGATGCCGCCACCCTGGCACGCATCGCCGAACGTGCTGCGGCGCTGCACGGCCACCATCAGGCACAGGCCTCCCGCACCCCGGGCGGTGCAGGGGTGCAGGCAGCGCCACCGGAAGGATTGCAGCGTGCCTGGGAGCAGGTGCAGAGCGGCCGCTGCACCGCGCCAGCCGCGTTCGATCTGTTGCGTACCTGCCTGCCTGCCGCGCCGGCGGAAGACGCAGAACAGGCAGCACCGTTGCAACCGAGCGATGCCTCACCACAGGCCGCGTTGTGGCTCGCGCATGCGGATGACTGCCTGGCGTATTTCGACACCGCCATCGACAAAACCTTGCAGTTGGTGAAGCAGACCGGTGCTGGCGCCCTGACCCAGCCCGAGGCCTTGCTGGCCCTGCTGCGCGACATGCTCTCGCACCTGGAATGGCGCGATCGTTGGCGGATCACCTGCCAACGGACCTGGGGCACCAATCTCGCACCGCTTTCGGCGGCAGCCGCCATTGCGGGGTCCGCGTTCGGCATGGGCGCGCGACTGATCGCCAGCGTGCAATGCAATCGCGATGCCTCGCTGGAGTTCTACATGGGACGTACCGGTCTGTACCTGCAGATCAGTCGCCAATCCACGACACAGCGCCAGCTCGGTGCGGGCCTGACTGTCGGCTATGGCATTGCTGTGGACAGTGCCTACGCGGCAGCCGGCGTGTCGGCCGCCGCGGACTGGCGCTATCGGCGCGACGTCGGCGTGGAAGACGGCCTGCAGATCCGTATCCCCCGGCTGGGCAAGGGCCGCGAGCCGGAGCTGCTGCAGGCGTTTTTGAGCATGCTGGAGCATCTGGTGCGCCGCGCAACACCCGATCATCCAGAACAGCGACATGGCACGGACTGGATGCATGCGTTGCTGACCGAGCATCCAGAGGCCAGCGTCGGGCTGATCGACCAAGCCGCACGCGTCAGTCAGGGAACCGAATGCAGCGCCAGCGTCAGCGCCGGCCTGCGCGCAGGCGATACGCATGGCCGCCGTGCGGGTGGCTCGCTCGGGCTCGGCGTCAAATCGCGCCAGGACCTCGGCTGGACATCGACGACCGTGGCCGGCTACATGACCACGCAGTATTGCGACGCCACTGCCGCACACCGGGTGGAAGCGGCCGCGCGCCTGACGGCCGGCGTGCAACTGGCTCTTGCCCAGCATCGAGATGGCGCATCGGCGACGCCTGCGGCCAGCACCACGGTCTCGGCGATCGATGCTGGCTATGCCGCCGAAGCGAGCGCGGACGTGGCCACCGCGTTCTGCACGCTGTTCCAGTTCGGTGGCGAAATCGATCCGGTTCGCAGCGACCGCGCGACCGACTTTGCGCAGTTCGCGCCATTCGAACGCTTGGTACGCAGCCGGTGGGAGCGCTGGGCCGACTACGGCCTGGTCAAGCTGGGCAACGACGTCGACCAGACCCTGCAGCCGGTGCTGGCAGAGCTGCAACTGGAGCATTTCATGCAGCAAGCCAAGCGCTTCGCCGATGGCAACGCGCTGGCCGCGCTGTTCGCCGACGAGGCGTTACGCAGCGAGGCTGCGCCGCTGCTGGACGTGCACCAGGCACTTGCACTGGTGGCGCAGGATGCTGGTGACGACGCGCGTGCACTCGCCGAGCGTACCGCCTTCGACGCGTTGCTACAGCAGCCCGCCGTGTGGGAGCCGACGTTGCTGCTGGTCCGCGAGAAGGCGAAACTGACCGAAGAACGTGGCGTGGACTTCATCGTCAAGCGCCAGCGCAACCGCATTGCCGAGGCTATGCGCACGGTCGGTCAGTGGCCGGCGTACGAAGCGGTGCCGCGCGCCGCACCGCCCCGTTCCATCCCCACTGATCGCACATGAGCAGCGCACTAGGCTGGCACCGCGACCGCGACCGCGACCGCGACAACATGCGACGGACGCAGCGGCGGCTTTGCCTGTCGTTGCGGCGTGCAATACGCAAGTGGATCAACTGCGGGGTCGAGCGCTCACGGCCCGCCATTTTCCCACTGGCGAAGTTCCTCGCTCTCGTGCATTGCACGCCTGAGCGTCCTTAATTCGGTATTCAGCATATTGGTCAGGTCGTTGCGTGTCACTCCGCTTAACATCGCCGCCCACGCGTCGTCAAGCTGATCGAGCACAGTGTCGATGGTCGCGATCGAGATGGACTGCGTGCCGATTTCCATGCGCAATTGCTCCAGGGCTTCACGCAACATCCCCGCCAGCAGCCCCGGTGCAGGCGCAAGCGGCTCCCCCTCCTCCAGGGCGCGCGCAATATTCGCCGGTGTCGGCGCCGAAAACATCGCGATCGCCTCGTCGATCGGTTCGGTCAGCGCCTGAAGGGTGCGTGCGATGGTGCGTTGATGATTGGTTGCGGCGACGGCACGTTCCTGATCCAGTCGCGTCGCCTGGGTGGTGTTGGCGCCGTTCTTGGCCTTGAGCGCTTTCCAGAGCGTATCGCCGAACAGGGTCTGCGCCGCCTGTTGCACGACCGTCGCGGTGGAGTTGGCGGCTTCGCCCGCAACGCTGCCGTTTTCGTTTCCGCCACGCAAGGGCGCAGCGATCAGGCGGCCGGCCCCGAGCGCGGCGAAATTGGCCAGCATGTTGCTGAGCACGTGACGGCCCAGCACATCGCGTACCGCAGTCGTGATCGCGTTGGTGGTGCTCAAGGCCTGCCTGGCCAACGCCAGGGCTTCTATCCCGGTCTCCAGCAGATAGTTGGGGGCGAAACGCACAGCGTCGGACCATTGCGCAGGCCGCCGCACCTTGTCCGGCAATGCAAGCGAAAACAGATTCAACCGCTGCTGTCCGCCAAGCAGGTCGGGGACGCTCATCTGGCCGGTACGCGCAACGGCCTTGCCGGTTTCGAGCACCGCCTTCTGCACGACCCCTACCCCGCCAGTGGCGAGCGCGCTCAACCCCAGTTGGCCAGCCGGTGTGCCCGTGCCCGGGGTGTCGGAGGTCCGCCGCGCCGCGTTGAATCCTGCATTGATCGTCGGCTTGAGCAACAAGATGTCCAAGGACTTGTCGTCCAGGGTCGATTGCCAGTGAGTGAGGCCCGCACGCAGGTCGTAGGTCTGCGCCTTGAGCTCGGCAAGCGTTGCGGTGCTGCCCTCGCCGGGGCGCTTGAAACGCTTGCCTTCGGCGGTGATTTCCAGCAGGACCGGCGGCGGATCGTGCACCAGGATCTTGGGGTCGATGGCCTGGAAGCGCGGCAGGTTGGCAACGCGCGCGCGCCGATCCATTGCCGGGATCAGCAACGTATCGCCGGTATAGGACGCCAGGCCCGCCACCGCGCTGGAAAGCGTCGCAGTACTCAGCGTCTCCGATCCTTGCGGACGCGTGCGGTCGTAGGCTGTGCCCGCCGCAAGACCGAACGGGGTTCGCATCGTGCCGATGATGAAGGACCTGATGCACTCGTAAGCGATCGGCAACGTTGCCTTTGCGCCCTCCGCCTTCATATCGCCGACGACCTGGTATCCGGCATCCGGCCCGAACGCCGCGATGCGTTCCTGCAGGCGTGCGTCTGCCCATTCCAGATACGCGGCCTGCCGCGTCTCCTGCTCCTGCGAGGGCCCTGCAAATGGCAGTACGCCCAGGCGTAGACGTATCTGCCCCTTCTCACGATCGACCGCCAGTGCGCTGCGTTCGGCGTAGGTCGCAGCAGACGCGTGTGATGACACGCCGTCGAATGCGGACAAACTCATGCGCCTGCTATGGAACGTGGCATCAGAGGTGTCCAAGCTCTCCGAGGAATCCAAGCGCTGTAATGCGTCACGGGAGTACTCTGCACGGCCGGTGTCGGTCACCCCGCGACGCGAAAGCGCCGCGCGAAGGCCGCGTAGCCCCGGGCCAGGAGAGTGCAGGCCTTCCAGCGGCCCGGGTGGTAACCGCGTCTCTTGCGATACGGTGGGCTCCTCCGCCTGCGGTTGATGTGCGTGGGCGGCAAACGCCGGGCGGATGTCGGAAGGGCCGGCGATGTCGCGTGAGAGCTTCATGAGGCCACCTCGGCCGCGCTGCCGGCCTGCGCCACCAGCGCGTCCAGCACCACACGGGCAACCACTTGCCCGCGCTCCAGCGCGGTGGCCACGGCATCGGGCGTGCGCTCAAGCAACAGCGGGCAGACGCATAGCAGGCCAAGATCCGAGAGCGTGAGCCGCCAGCCGTATTGCGTCAGCAATTGTTCCTGCAGCGCCAGCAGCGTCACCACGTCATTGCCGCCGAGCTCGCGTGCGGCCAGTGGCAGGATCACTTCCGGAAATGCCGTCATTTCGCCCTGCTGTATCTGCGGGTGGACACGGCACAGCATGCCCGCAGGCCCAAGGATGGTTTCGCCTTCGCAGAGTCGCTGCGCAAGCTCGCCAGGCAACCCGAGGCAGGCGCCCAGACCGATGAAAAACGCGGTGTTGGCTGGGCGGTGATTTCCTGATTCCAACGTCATCTGAACTCTCCGGTGGAGAAAATGCGATGCGCTGTCATTGCACCAGTTTGAAAGGACACAGGGTGGTCTCGAGACTCAACCGCAGACCTCAATTTTTATCTGGCACTGAATTGCGGGGAGTCGACAGTCGAACGAAACCGCAACCGCAACAAGTCCAGGATCCGGGCGCGATTGGAGTACATGTTTGCTGCGGTGAAGCTGTTATGGTGCTTTGCCAAAGTGCGTTATCGATGCCTGGAGAACAATGCCAACCGCAGCTTCGTGCCGCTGGGGTTGGCGAACCTGTCTCTGGCGCGCGGTCGATTGCCGGCTTAGACACGCCTGCTGGGCGCTATGAGGCCGAAAAGGCGACCCCAAGCGCGCCGAACGGGCACATATACGATCTTGATCATGCGAACAACACAGCGGAACTGTCACAGCCCATCATTCACCAGGGCGCAGCTAACTGGTCAGCATTGCCTTAATGTTACACGTTTTCGTTCCGCATTTGCCTGACCAATCGAGCGATTCCGTTGATTGCATTCCGTTGCACCAGGTGATCGCTCGAGAACGATCGTTACTTACGGCGTCCCCTTAAAATTTTTAAACTGTCGAGGTTTTTTTTCGTATCTGCAGCGAAATTGTCGTAAACGCCCTGCGGGATCCTCTGTTGCCCCATTACCGGCAGCCCGCCTGATTCTTCCAGCCGATGGCGTATTTCTCCTTCTTTTTTCTTCTTATCCAATCGTGTCTCTTCATAATGCAAGCCTGCCAAAACGGGCATTTTGAGAATTTGAGTCGAATGGCCAATGGCTTCCCCTCCTGTATATTTTTTCATGTTTGACTTGACGCGCTGTAGCACCCTGGGTTTCGGCTTTGCTGCTTGCCTCGTTGCTTCCGCTTTGGCCGCCGCCTTGGCCGCCGCCCTGGCTGCAGCCTTGTCCGCCCCGTTTTCCAATGCCGCCTTGCCTGCCGCCTTGCCTGCCGCCTTGACGGCTTCCTTACTTGTTGCCTTGGCTCCGACTCTGACCGAGGCCCCACCGATGGCACCCACCGCCGCAGCGGCCATGTTGATGCCGGCGAGTTCCCACGCGAGTGACATGTTGCCACCTTGCATTGCGGTGTCGATCACCTGTGCTGCCTGCGCTTCGCTCTCACATCCCACCGCTAGTACATCGGCAATCTCGCCGACCACGGGGATGAAGTTCAGTGCACTGAGTCCTATAGAGATCCCGTCCATGATCTTGCTGTCCCACTTGAGGAACTGATGCGCGCCTTTGCCCAAGGTACCGATGTCCTTTTTTTTCTTCTTGATCTCGGGTTGATCGGCTTTGCCCATCAACATGTCCGCGACAGCCTTCTCCTGGTCGGGCGCTGTGGCCGCGTGCGTGGGCGATTTATCCACGGTCTTGTTGGCCAACGTCATATGATCGTAGAACTGATGAAAGTCCTTCTTGCTGATCTTGCCTGAGTCGACGACATGGCCACCGCCCAAGAAGCTTTTGGGCTTCCTGTAGCCGGTGATCGCGTTGTTCAACAGGCCAAACAGCAGCGGGTCGCCCAACAGCTGTTTGGCGGCGTCGCGCACTGCGGGGTCGGCTTTGTCGTCTTTGATGATCGTGTCGAGCTTGTTGCGGGTCACCTCTTTGCCGTCGCCGAAGAATGCGTCCTGGTGGCTGTTGATGGTGTCTAGCGTTTTCAGTTCAGGCGCGGTCAGGTGCATCTGCGATGAGGATTTCTGCAGGAGATCCACGGTGCTCATCTGGCCCGAGTCTCCCGCCAGCGCCTTCCACTGATCGGGGTGCTCACGAAAATATTGCGCGGCGGCGATGACCTGCGGCGGGCATTTCTTGGTTCCGCTTTCGCCTTCGACCAATTGCTTTAACGCGTCCTGGTTTAGATCCTTCGGCAGATAGTCCGAGTAGCGATAGAGCTCGCGCATCGCGTCGCTTTCGGTCATGACCGTCGGCTTGGTCTTGTCCGGGCTGTCCGACGCCATATAGTTTTGCGTGTAGCCCTTGGCTTGCTTCTCGGCATACTGGGCGACCTGCGCGTGTTTTTCAGGTACTGAAAAGCGTGTGATATCCTTGTCAGTAAATTTGCCATCGCAGCTCCCTTTGCTGCCCTGCGAGCCGATTGCATGGAAAAGAGCTGGATCTTGCTGTAAATCTGCGAACGCTTTCTGCAGATCCGGCGGGGTGGCGGGATCCTTCGACCGGGCATCGAGATCCTCCCACTTGACTGGGCACTTGTCCTTGTGGCGATTCAGTGTTGCAACAATCTCCAGTTCATTCTGCGTGAGCGTCCCGCCATCCCAAGTCACCGAAGAGCCGTCCACTGGTGGCGGCAGGCCGCGCCCTTTGATTTTTTCCGGGTTGTAGGTCGCGTTCTTACCGCCCAGTGCAGTCACCTGGGAATGGCGATCAGCAAAGTCGTAGAGGTTGGCCGCAATGAGCGTACCGTTGCACTTGCCCTGGTCCTCGTGGTGGTGCTTGCCGTGGCCCTGGGATGCCATCGCGAAGAACAGGCCAGGATCTTGCTGTAGGCCTTGCAGCGCTTTTTTCAGGTCGGGCGGAGTGGCTGGATCTTTGATCTTTTCATCGAGCTTGGCGAACTCGATCGGCGTCATGTCGCGATGCTGATTGAGCGTGGAGACGATTTCAAGCTGGGACTGCGTGAGCTTGCCGCCGTCCCAGGTCACCGTTGAGCCCTCTGCCGCTGGCGGCGGAGTCGATCCCTTGATTTTTTCGGGATTGTAGGTGGCGTTCTTCCCGCCCAGCGCCGTCACCTGTGGGTGACGGTCGGTAAAGTCGTAAAGATTGTCGGCGATGAGGCTACCGTTGCACTTGCCCTGGTCCTCATGGTGGTGCTTGCCGTGGCCCTGGGATGCCATGGCGAAGAACAGGCCAGGATCTTGCTGCAGGCCTTGCAGCGCTTTTTTCAGGTCGGGCGGAGTGGCTGGATCGCTAATCTTTTCGTCGAGCTTGGCGAACTCAATCGGCATCTTGTCTCGATGCTGATTGAGCGTGGAGACGATCTGAAGCTGAGACGGAGTCAGCGTGCCGCCGTCCCAGGTCACCGATGACCCCTGCATGGCTGGTGGCGCGTTGGAACCCTTGATGTCCTTGGCATCGAACGGGGTCGGCAGCGTCGGCCAGGACGTGCGTTTCTCGATCGGCTGGCTGGCCTGAATGTCGTCCGCTGAAGGCGTGGCGAACCCCGGCATGGCGCTGCCTGGCCTACTGACTGGCGTATTGCCGTAGGTGGCGGCAATCAAGTTGTAAATCTGCTGCAAAAACAGATTGTCCATCGCCAGCAACAGATCGGAGTCATTCATGGCCGAATCGGATCCGAGCAAGTCCGGGGACGACGCGTCATCCGTTTGAGGTAGAAACAGACCGGAGGTGCTCCCGGTCGAAAGCGTATTGAGCGACATGTATGCGGCCTCTCAGTGGCAAAGCAGGACAGAGCAGGACAGAACAGCTGCATATGAATGCATGCTCATAAAGTCATACGGGCATGTCTCATGCGGCAGGCACAAATGTTGCCACTCCCGGTACGGGATGCATGCACCGATGAACTATTTTGGCGAAAAAAACGCAAAAAATGGAGCGCCGGCGACATCCTTAACCACATCAGCTTAGGGATGCGGGGGTTCATAAGCAGCTGCCGTTCTTGTCATGGACTAGAGCGCGTGATGAACTTCAAGTCGATGCGGCTATCTTAGCGAGACCTGATTCGCCCTGACTCTCACGTTGTGGAAATCGCTTAACGCACGCAGAACCGGCTCCGGACAAGGCTTGCATTGCATCATGGCCGTGGCAAATCGTGGCAGCAGCTCGCGCAGTTGGAATCCTCGATTGAAGCGGTAAGCGGCTTCAGCCAGATTTTGTTCTCCGACGCGCGTAAGGACTGACGACCATGCGCGCCGGTGAAGTAGAGCAGAGGTGTCTTGCCGATGCAGGTGAGCCCATGCATGCCCTGCGCGCGCCGGTGGTGTTGAAGGCAGTGGAAGCGTTGACGGCAGGCTGCCGGTTGACCCTGATGGAGCTGGCTCGCCGCTGGCCCGGTGCTGAGCGCGTGCGCGCACCGCGCAGAGCGCTGGATGGTTTGTTGAGCAACCATCACCTGCACGCGGAGTGCTTATCACTGCATGCGGCGATGGCGCGCTGGTGAGTGCGCGGCCCGCGTGCTTTGATCGTGATCGACAAACGAAAACTCGATGCAACGCTGCGCATCGGACGCGAAGCCCTGCTCAGGTGCTGGCCGATGGAACCCACCAGCCAATGGCTGGCGCGATGACGCACACTGCCCAAGCACGTCTACAACCAGAGGGTCGTGGGTTGAAAAACGTGGAGATACCTCAGAACCTGACCCTCGCTTCCGAGTGCCACTTGATTGATAGCTAGATGCCGCAGTGTTTTATCGCGCTGAAAGCCGACCAGGTCGGACACTTGCTGATTGGACGCGTAAGGGGGCCAGAACCGGGGCGTCTTTGCAGACAGGGCCTGGTTCGCGTAGTGGCGCAACGTCTTCGCTTCCGCGCAGCGATGGTCATCACGGGGAAGTAGCCTGGATTTATAGGTGACCATTCAGTACCGCTGATTCCGCAGGGTATCTCTCCATGTTCAATGTGAACCGCTTATTTCGCTCTCGCCCGTTTCGCTCTCGCCCGCGAACCGACACCACCGAGCGCACACCAGCCCAAGAGACGACACCACGCGAACCGTCCGGTGCGGTGAATGGCTTGCTCGGCCCGCTACTCGCGCGGCCGCGGCGGCGCGGAAACACGCCGGTGGCCGACACCTTGCCGCCCAGAAGTCAGGAGGGACGGCGCCCTTTACGGTCACCTCTGCATTCGTCGATGCAACCGGTTGCGCTAGCTGGAGCGTCTTCTGCACCACCGGGCAGCGTAGGGCGCGACATCGACGATTGGCTCGTGCGCAGCCTGCCGATGGCAGAGCAGATCAATACCGGCTACAAGGGCACCTCGAACAACCAAGTCGTAGCCGTGGTGACACGCACTGGATGATGACCATACCTTCAAAAAATCAGCGA
>NZ_MDEJ01000041.1 GCF_002940065.1 Xanthomonas populi | reverse complement strand
CGCCATGCGCGCACTTGTTTCTACACGATCCGGGTGCAACCAGCTGATCTATCTCGGGAAAACGTGGGGAAACCTCAGCCTCAGATCGCTGATTTTTTGAAGGTATGGTCATCATCCAGTGCGTGTCACCACGGCTACGACTTGGTTGTTCGAGGTGCCCTCATTGTCTGGAGCTGCACAATTGTCTGGCGTCAGAGTAGGATCTGTAGCTGGTAAGGCTTATACCACCGGCACTGGGGCTGTGGTGCTTAATTCCAATGGAACCGGGCCTGTAACGAACGTTGCAGTAATGACTGCATCCCGGCTTGATCCACTCCCACCCGACGCCTCCGGGAGCGATCTGACTAACGCGCTCACCAAACAGTGTTCGATGGCTATTCAGACCTCCGGCGCGCAGCCGCTATTTATTCCGCGCGCGTGTGGACGCCAATCCTGGAGGCAGATCAAGTGAACAAGACAGATCACAACGCTGGCCCGCCACCTTCTGTGCGAGGCTTCACGCTGATCGAGTTGATGATTACTGTCGCTGTCGTGGCAATACTCGCTGCAGTGGCATATCCGTCCTATGCGGAATACATACGGAAGTCTCGTCGCGCCCAAGCCAAAGCCGATCTGTTGGAGCTGGCGCAGCTTGCGGAACGCTTCCACACCGCAAACGGAACGTTTTCAAACTTCAAACTCAGTGGGGGAGGCGCGTTCACCCAGTCTCCCCGAGAGGGTGGCGCTGCGCGTTACTTACTCTCCTTGCAAGCTGCGCCTACGGGCTCCACGTTCACGGTGGTGGCAACACCCCAGGGCGATCAGGTGAAGGACAAGTGCGGGACGCTTTCGCTCAATCAGGCGGGCGCCAAGACCGCTAGTACGGGCACCATTGCTGACTGCTGGTGAGCCGGCTGATGGTGATGGTGATGATGGGTATTGCATTAACATGATCTAGCGTCTAAAATTCGCCTCCCCGCCCGAATAGCTCAGCCGGTTAGAGCACTTGACTGTTAATCAGGGGGTCGTTGGTTCGAGTCCAACTTCGGGCGCCAAGATGTTGAAGAGGCCGCGACTAGTCGCGGCCTCTTTATTTTTGGCTGCAGCTCACCGTGCAGGGCAACTAGTTGGCTGCGTATAGCGGACAGACCGCGCTCTTCCCGAGTTGTTTACAACGACGTCCGCCAGGCGCTGCGCGCGCGTACATAGGCTGATCGTGATGTTGGTTCCGCTATTGCGGCCGTTCGGAAGAAATCGGACAAGCGATCTGCCAATCGTTCCAGTCATGCTGATGTTGTCGCTTGCCGGGTAGTGTTCAACCCGCAGGATCGAGGCTGCTTCTACAGGCTGCCCGCTACGCATTGGATCTCTGAAGAGTATCCATCCCCGGCTCCAGTCTCTGTCAGGTCGACAACTCGCCCCATCAACGGATGGGCAGATGCTGACTGGCAGGCGGTGAGTGACCGCAAGACTCCTGGCCATCGCCAGATGGGCCGTAAGCAGGTGAACCCGTGTCTGTGTTCGCTGCCACTCGATTAGTGCTCTAAAGCTAGGCAGGCCAACGGCAGCCACGATTCCGACAATCGCCATCACGATCAGCAGTTCGACCGCCGTGTACCCTTTTGCGCACGAATGAGCTCCTGCTCGCATCGCGCCTCTCCTTGACTCGGAGCAAGCAGTCTCTACGGCGATCACATCTCATGTAACGTCTGCATTACTTGATGAGGCGTCAGACTTTTACCGACAGTGACCTCCGGCATTTCGTGCAGTCCTCCCCCGAGACCCGCTCCATGACCGACCGTTTCAAGCTCGTATCTCCATACTCCCCAGCCGGCGATCAGCCGGCAGCCATCGACAAGCTGGTGGCCAATTTCGAGGCCGGCCTGGCTAAGCAGACCTTGTTGGGCGTGACCGGCTCGGGCAAGACTTACACCATCGCCAACGTGATCGAGCAGGTGCAGAAGCCGACCCTAGTGATGGCGCCGAACAAGACCTTGGCGGCGCAGTTGTACGGTGAGTTCAAGTCGTTCTTTCCGAACAACGCGGTGGAGTACTTCGTTAGCTACTACGACTACTACCAGCCCGAGGCCTACGTGCCGTCGTCGGACACCTTCATCGAGAAGGACAGTTCGATCAACGAGCATATCGAGCAGATGCGACTGTCGGCGACCAAGACTTTGCTGTCGCGTCGCGATGCGTTGGTGGTGGCCACGGTCTCGGCGATCTATGGCTTAGGCGCGCCGGAAGACTATTTGTCGCTGCGCTTGATCCTGTCGGTGGGCGAGCATATTGATCAGCGCAAGTTGATCCGTCATCTCAGCGATCTGCAGTACACGCGCAACGAATTCGAGCTGACGCGCGGGGCGTTTCGTGTGCGTGGCGAAGTGCTGGATGTGTTTCCTGCCGAGTCGGACACGGAGGCATTGCGTATCGAGTTGTTCGACGGCGATATCGAGCAGCTGACCTTGTTCGATCCGCTCACCGGCGAGACGCTGCGTAAATTGCAGCGCTACACCGTGTATCCCAAGACGCATTACGCTACCACGCGCGAGCGTACGCTCAGTGCGGTGGATACGATCAAGGAAGAGCTCAAGGAACGGCTGGAGCAGTTGTATTTGCAGAACAAGCTGGTCGAAGCGCAGCGCTTGGCGCAGCGCACGCAATTTGATCTGGAAATGATGGCCGAGGTGGGCTTCTGCAACGGCATCGAAAACTATTCGCGGCATCTCACCGGTAAGGCGCATGGCGAGCCGCCGCCGACGTTGTTCGATTACTTGCCGCCGGATGCGTTGCTGGTCATCGACGAGTCGCATGTGACCATTCCGCAGATCGGCGCGATGTACAAAGGCGACCGCTCGCGCAAGGAAACGCTGGTGGAGTTTGGCTTCCGCCTTCCTTCTGCGCTGGATAACCGGCCGCTGCGCTTCGAAGAGTGGGAGGCGCGTTCGCCCCGTAGCATCTATGTTTCTGCCACGCCTGGTCCCTACGAATTGCGCGAGTCCGCTGGCGAGATCACCGAGTTGGTGGTGCGCCCGACGGGCTTGATCGATCCGGTGGTGGAGATCCGTCCAGTCGGTACGCAGGTCGATGACCTGATCTCCGAGATCCATGAGCGCATCAAGCTCGGCGACCGTGTGTTGGTGACCACGCTGACCAAGCGCATGTCCGAGAACCTCACCGAATACCTGGGCGAGCACGGCATTCGGGTGCGCTATCTGCATTCGGATATCGACACCGTGGAGCGGGTGGAGATCATCCGCGACCTGCGTCTGGGCAAGTTCGACGTACTGGTCGGTATCAATCTGCTGCGCGAAGGCCTGGACATGCCGGAAGTGTCGCTGGTGGCGATCTTGGATGCCGACAAGGAGGGATTCCTGCGCTCGACTGGCTCGCTGATCCAGACGATCGGGCGCGCCGCACGTAACCTGCGCGGCAAGGCCATTCTCTATGCCGACAAGATAACGCGTTCGATGAAGGCGGCGATCGACGAGACCGACCGTCGCCGCGAGAAGCAGGTCGAGTACAACCTCGAACACGGCATCACGCCCAAGTCCGTACAGCGCCCGATCTCCGACATCATGGAAGGCGCGCGCGAGGATGCTGCCGAGAAGAAGGCCGGCAAGGGCCGTTCGAAGTCGCGTCAGATCGCCGAAGAGTCTGTCGACTATCGCGCGATGGGGCCGGCGCAGATCGCCGGCAAGCTCAAGAGCCTTGAGCAGAAGATGTATCAGCATGCCAAGGATCTGGAGTTCGAGGCAGCCGCGCAGATTCGCGACCAGATCCAGAAGCTGAAGGCAGCGATCCTGGCGTAGTGCAGGGAAGGGTGCAGAAGTGCAGAGAGGGCTTGCGGCCCACGAAACCCTGCGCTAGAATGCGCGCCCTGCGTAGCGCAATGCTAACGCAGGAAACGGGCGGTTAGCTCAGCGGTAGAGCACTACCTTGACATGGTAGGGGTCACAGGTTCGAACCCTGTACCGCCCACCACTCCAAGTCAGTATGCATGGCGACTTGAAGTGGTTTCAATATGGCAGCGACTGCTGCCACTGAGCAAAAATTGACTCCATTCAGCAGCTTTTGCAGCTTTGTTCTGTCTTTGATGATGGAATCTAACCCTTATCGCTGACCTTGTTCTTACCCATCTGCACTGCGTAGTCGTCATGCTTTATGCCACGTGGCATATGTCATTGTGACATATGCCAAAACCAGGATAACCCCAGATCTCTCCCTGGATCAAGCCAAGGTCTGGATCGACTCGCTGGTCGAGAGCGGTGGACGCAAGTCCGATCTGATCGATCACGAGCCTGTCGTCCGTCGCTAGACTGCCGTCCAGATGTAAGCCAAGGAGTAAGGTCGCGTGTCCAAAGCCAAGATAATTGCAATCGTCACTGCGGTGACGTTGCTGGTTGGGTATTTTCTGTCCGGGTATCTGACATTGCTGCTGTTGCGACTCGACATCGTGTTGTACTCCTGGGACACCTACTACCGCTACGTCAGCGCACTTTGCTTGCCGGAGTTGGCGCCTTACACGACCAAGATCAAGATGTCCGGCGTTCTCGGCTTTGGTCTGCCTGGAATTATCTGGGCCATCACGGTCGTGCTTCTGCTCAAGCCAAAGCCACGCGCGCTGCACGGTGACGCGCGCTTTGCTGGAGCGGCCGATCTGTCCAAGCACGGGTTATTCAAGCCTATCGGCAACGGCATCGTGGTCGGCAAGTTCAACGGCAAACTGGTGCGACTGAGCAGGCAGCAATGCGTGATCCTGGCCGCGCCGACGCGCTCCCCCTACGTCAGAATAGGTGTCGCCCGGAGAGGAATGGTACCGGGGGCGATGACGAGAGGTTGAAATGGCGCGATACGGACAACAGCTCAAGAACAGGGTGGTGGCGCGCTTGCTGCCGCCGGAAAATGTAGCGGTGAGTGCGGTGTCACGGGAGATCGGCGTATCCGAAGCGACGTTGGAGCTCTGGCTCAGCCAGTCGCTGGCCGAGCCGCAGCGGGAGCGGCTGTGGACCTCGGTGGCACGGTTCGATGCGGTGCTGACGACGGCCAGCATGGAGCAGGCCTCGCGGAGTGCGTGGTGCCGCAGCAACGGCGTGTCTGCGCAACAACTGGCGCAGCCCGGTGAGATCGGGGCCAGCACCCTGCAGGACACACAGGATCGGCGTCGTATCCGGGAGCTTGAGCGAGCGTTGCGACGCTCAGGACAAGGCGCTGGCTATTCTGCAGGCCCGCCATGCGCTGTATCAGCAAGCGCGCCACGCCAATCCTGCGCGCTGGAGCGGCAACACCCGCAACTGGGAGCACATCGGCGCCGTGGCGTTGAACCCGGAGAAGGCATCCCATGACACACAAGTCGATACGCGCCGTAACATCTTGATCCCGTGAGGATTGCGGAGCAGCAGCTGAGTGGATGTGGGCGCGAGCCCAAAGGTGCCGATGGTTCGCGCGGCGGCCTGATGGAAAGCACCCGCTGGATCGAAGGCGACGCGCGCATGGCTGAGCGTGCCCAGGCGTTGCCGCACGTACGGCAAGGGTAGGTGGCCGACAGGGGGGGCGACATCCTGGCGTTACTGGTCAAGGCCCGCGACCTGGAGCATGCGGCCGATCAGGTGATCCGCTGCCAACACGACCGTGGGTTGCCCGAAGGCGGCAAGCTGTGGGCACGGCTGGATTGAATCGCCCCGGCTTCTGTAGACACCCCGCAGCCTCATTGTGATTGCTGCTTTTCGAACTCTACCGGAGACAGCCCGTGGTTGTGCCCGTGCTGTCGTCTGATGTTGTAGAACATCTGGATGTAGTTGAAGACGTCGGACTTCGCTTCCTCGCGAGTCACGTAAATCCTGCGCTTGATGCGCTCGCGTTTGAGCAGTTGGAAGAAGCCCTCGGCGACCGCGTTGTCGTGACAGTTGCCGCGCCGGCTCATGCTGCTGACGAGTCCATGTGCTTTCAGGAAATCTTGCCAGTCGTGCCCATTCAATTGCGTGCCTTGATCCGAGTGCACTAGCAGCCCGCAGGCGGCTTGCGTCGCCATACGGCCATCAGCAAGGCGTGCAGCACCCGGTCGGTGTGCAGCGTCGATTGCATCGCCCAGCCCACGATCCTGCTTGAGAAAAGATCCAGCACCACGGCCAGGTACAGCCAGCCTTGGTGCGTTCGGATCTAGGTGACGTCGGTCACCCATGCCTGATTGGCGATGCCCGGATCGAACTGACGCGCCAGCTGATTGTTGGCCACGGCAGCCGGCTTCCCAACGCCCATGCCCGGCCGGCGGCGATAGCCCACCTGTGCCCGCAGGCCTTCCTGCCGCATCAATCGCGCCGTCCGATGCTTGCCGCACGATTCACCCACCTCGCGCAGATCACGGGTGATCTTCCGGTAACCGTACACCCCGCCACTTTCCAGCCAGAACTACGTGATCCAGCCAGGACTGCTTGATCAGGCCCAGGACTGCTTGATCAGGCCCAGGACGCACTTGACCCGTCGCAGTTCGGACGCCTGATCGATTGCCGCCGGATGCGTGGATGACCGATTCGCGTCGTGCTTCCGCCAGGCATATAGACGATGGATCGATATGCCGAGCCGACTTGCCACATCGGCGACCGAGTGCCCACGGTCAGTGACCTGCTTGACCGCCTCGACCTTGACCTCTTGCGTGTAGCGCTTGCTGCTCATAGACACCCCTGGTGCTGCCGTGAATTATGGCTGTACGGTGTCTAGGAAAGCCGGGGCGATTCAAATTGACGCGGTCGAGCATCATCGCGCGGGTGACCGAGAACAGGGTCTGCAAGGACACCGACTGGCGCTCGATGGAGTCGCCGGCCTCGAACTTGACCCGGTTCGCTTCGGTAATAGCCAGAATGACCGTCAGTGCCACAACCATGACCAGCACCGGTAGCAGCAGGGGCACCCGCAAAGAGTGGCGAAGCATCGCAATTACCCTGAACGCGTTTAGCGCTTGGATCGAGTGCCGCCGCAAGCTTTGGGGCGATCGGACGTCGCCGTTATCGCCTGTGACACACGATGCTCAAGCGGCCCCTTGCCGCTCGGCGGTGCATACGATAGCTCAAGCCGATCGATTCGACAGGGCGGCGGATGCGCTGCGTCGCTTTGCGTTCAAGAATGGTCGACCTCGTTGCAAAGTCGAGGCAAGACCGGGAGGACGGGGCGGGTATGGGTAGAGGAGAGCGCTGTGGGTGTTGATCGATCGCCGGCAACTGGCATGAGCGGACGCACGCGGTGTATCGACACAAACAAAAGGCCGACTCTCATAAGCCGGCCTTCTCCCCTCCATCAAACAAATCAGATCAGGCTTTTGCAAACGCCAGCAGATCCTGGTTGAACTGGTCGGCATGGGTCACCGGCAAACCATGCGGTGCGCCGGCATAGATCTTCAGTTCGGCGTTCTTGATGATCTTGGCCGAGAGCTTGCCGGATGCATCGATCGGCACGATTTGGTCGTCCTCGCCATGCAACACCAGCGCCGGTACATCGATCTTCTCCAGGTCTGCGGTGTAGTCGACCTCGGAGAATTCCTTGATGCAGTCGTACTGGCCTTTGTGGCCGCCCAGCATGCCCTGCAACCAGAATGAATCGCGCATGCCCTGGGTGACGCTGTGGCCGTCGCGGTTGGCGCCGAAGAACGGCGTGGTCAGGTCCCGATAGAACTGCGAACGGTCCTTGGCCACACCATCGCGAATGCCGTCGAAGACGCTCATCGGCAGGCCGCCCGGATTGGTCTGGCTCTTGACCATCTGCGGCGGCACCGCGCCGACCAGCACCACCTTGGACACCCGCTGGCTGCCATGGCGGCTAACGTAATGCGCTACTTCGCCACCGCCGGTGGAATGGCCGACCAAAATCGCGTCCTTCAGGTCCAGCGCGTCGATGACGGCGGCCAGGTCGTCGGCGTAGGTGTCTATGTCGTTGCCGTCCCAGGTCTGTGTCGAACGACCGTGGCTGCGACGGTCGTGTGCGACCACGCGGAAGCCGTGTTGGCCCATGAACAGCATCTGCGCATCCCAGGCATCGGCGCTGAGCGGCCAACCGTGCGAGAACACGACCGGCTGGCCCTTACCCCAATCCTTGTAAAAAATATTGGCGCCGTCGGGGCTGGTGACGAAATGGGACATCGGCTTGACTCCGTTGTTGGTCGGGTGGGGCGGTGTGGAGGACTACGCCTGTAGCGACACAGCGCTCACCAAGGTCGCAAGCCACAACGCTGCCACGGCGACTGTTCCGGAGATGAGAAATCTGCTGCGCGGTGCGTTGGCCTGATGTTGCTTACCAGAATTGCCGCGTCACTGCAGCGCGGTACCCCACAGCAGCTTGCAGTTCAAACCCACGATCACCGCCGCGATCACCCAGGCAATGCGCACCAACCACGCCGGTGCCACCAGCGCACCCATCAATTGACGGTCCGACACGAAGCGCACCAGCGGAATCACCGCAAACGGCAGCTGCATCGACAACACCACCTGGCTGAGCACCAGCAGCCGCGCAGTGCCGGCTTCGCCGTATAACCAGGTCACAATCACCACCGGCACAATGGCGATGCCACGGGTCAACAAGCGGCGCATCCACGGCGGCAGCCGCAACTGCAAAAAGCCTTCCATCACGATCTGCCCAGCCAATGTCGCAGTCACGGCGGAGTTCACGCCAGAGGCCAGCAGCGCGACCGCAAACAAGGTCGAAGCCAGCCCCACGCCCAGCATGGGTGCCAGCAACGCATGTGCCTGTTCGATCTCCTGCACATCGGTGCGGCCCTGTGCATGAAACACCGCCGCTGCCAGAATCAGGATAGAGGCATTGATGAACAACGCAAACATCAACGCCACTGTACTGTCTGTGACCGCCCAGCGCAGTGCCGACTTGCGACCCCCATCGGTGCGCGGATACGCACGCGTCTGCACGATCGACGAATGCAGATACAGGTTATGTGGCATCACCGTCGCACCGATAATGCCGATCGCCAGATACAAAGCCTGCGGGTCGGTGACCACTTGCGCGCGCGGAATGAAGCCGCCCAACACGGCGGCGATTGGCGGGGCGGCCAGCGCGATTTGGATGCCGAAGCACACGAAAATGATCAACAGCAACGCGATCACAAACGCTTCCAGCGCGCGGAAACCACGGTTCATCAACAGCAACACCAGCACCACATCGACCGCAGTGATGATCGCGCCCAAGGTCAGCGGAATGCCGAACAGCAATTTCAGCGCGATGGCGGTGCCGATCACCTCGGCCAGGTCGCAGGCGATGATCGCCAGCTCGCACAATCCCCACAGCGCCAGATTCACCCCGCGCGGGTAACGCGCCCGGCAGGCCTGCGCCAGATCCAGACCTGTCGCGATGCCCAAGCGTGCCGACAAACTCTGCAACACGATCGCCATCACGTTGGACAGCAGGATCACCGACAGCAGCAGATAGCCGAATTGCGAGCCGCCGGCCAGATCGGTGGCCCAGTTTCCCGGGTCCATGTAGCCCACCGACACCATGTAGCCCGGCCCCAGAAACGCCAGCAACCGGAACCACCAGTGGCCGCCCTTGGGCACGGCGACGCTGGCATGGTGATCGCCCAGACCGCCATTGGCGGAATGCGGCGCAGAGCTGGGCGGATGAACGGGCGAGAGGGCGTTGGCGGACATGCGAGACGGCGTCAGCGAGAGATCGGGTCAATTATATAGCAACTGCTATGCTGTTGAGCATTGGCAATCTAAATCGTAATGATCGGCCGCGTACTTCACACTACGCTTCCAGGCAATCGCGCCGGACGTGATGACGAGGATGCGGGTGGGCAAGAGCGAAAAGCAGGAAGCAGCCGCGCCGGTGCTGATTGATGCGCAGGTGCATATGGAGAGCTTCCGTCAGGTGCGCGAAGCGCGCCGCGCCGAGCTGGTCGAGGACTATGTGGAACTCATTTCCGATCTGCTGGTCGACGGTGGCGAAGCGCGTCAGGTCGATATCGCCGCGCGCCTGGGCGTGGCCCAGCCGACCGTGGCCAAGATGCTCAAGCGGTTGGTGCGCGATGGCTGGGTGGTGCAGCGCCCCTACCGCGGCGTGTTCCTGACCCCGGCCGGCGAGGCGCTGGCGGCGTCCAGCCGGGAGCGCCACCAGATCGTCGAGCGCTTTCTGTTGGCGCTGGGCATCGACGAAGCCACCGCGCGCCGCGACGCCGAGGGCATCGAGCACCATGTCAGCGAAGCCACTGTCGCCGCGTTTGCGGCGTTCCTGGATCGCCAGGGCAGCAGCGCCGCGTGAGCACATCGTTGGACACGCCCCTCGACGCTGCGCAGTCACTGATCGACCAGCAATGGATGCAACGCGCCCTGCAGCTGGCCGAGCGTGCCGAGCGCGACTATGACGAGATTCCGGTCGGCGCGTTGCTGGTCGATGCCGATGGCAACGTGTTGAGCGAAGGCTGGAATTTCAACATCGCCAGCCACGACCCCAGCGCGCACGCCGAAATCATGGCCATGCGCGACGCTGGCCGCCTGCTCGTCAATCACCGCCTGATCGGCTGCACCTTGTACGTCACTCTGGAGCCGTGCGCGATGTGCGCAATGGCAATGATCCACGCGCGTATCACGCGGGTGGTATTCGCCGCCAGCGACCCCAAGACCGGCGCCTGCGGCAGCGTGTTCGACCTGTTGGCCGACCCGCGTCACAATCATCGCGTGCAGGTCAGAGGCGGTGTGCTTGCAGCAGAAGCGAGCTTGCGGCTGACCAATTACTTCAGGGCCAAGCGTGGCAAGCCGCCCCTCGCGCCCTGAGCGGCGCGGCCGCGGTATGATGCGCGCCCTTCAGCATCTGGCCGGCGACGGCCCTCCACAGGACGGCGATATGGCAGACAACCTTGCGGGCAACGACCGACTGATCTGGATCGATCTGGAAATGACCGGGCTGAATACCGATCGCGATTCCATCATCGAGATCGCCACCATCGTGACCGATGCGCAGTTGAACGTGCTTGCCGAGGGGCCGGAACTGGCCATTGCCCATCCGCTGGAAACGCTCGAAGCGATGGACGAATGGAACCGCAATCAGCACCGCCGTTCGGGGTTGTGGCAGCGCGTGCTCGACAGCCAGGTCACCCATGCGCAGGCCGAAGCGCAGACCGTGGCGTTTCTGGGCGAATGGATCCGTGCCGGCGCCTCGCCGATGTGCGGCAACTCGATCTGCCAGGACCGCCGCTTTCTGCACCGGCAGATGTCGCGTCTGGAGCGCTACTTCCATTACCGCAACCTCGACGTATCCACCATCAAGGAACTGGCACGCCGCTGGGCGCCGACGGTGGCCAATGGTTTTGCCAAGAGTTCGGCACACACCGCACTGAGCGACGTGCGCGATTCGATCGACGAGCTGCGCCACTATCGTCAGTTCATGGGCGCGTTGGGCGGTGCCAACCAGGGTGGCGCTCAGGGTTGAGGGCCGTTTGTGGTTGGCTGCACGTCGCCGATGTGCTGCAGAAGCTCTCAGGTTTAGTCAAGCAACCCGGCTGAACCAGCAAGCGACAGACCAGGCAAGCAACAAAAAAGGCCGCATCACTTGATGCGGCCTTTTGCGTTACAGATTGCTTTACAAACCAAAGCGCACTCAACGTGCCAACGACGGCCCCTTGCTCAAGTCGCCATCGTCGGTGATGCCTTTCAGCAACAGATCGGAGATCGGCTTGCCGTCGGCATCGTGGTGATACACATGCAGGTCGCGCTGCGGATACGGGATATTGAGCCCGTTTTCCAGCAATTGATTGCGAATCTGCTCCAACGTGGTGCTCTTGGCCGCGCCGAAGTTGCCGTTAGTAGCATACGCAAACAACATCAGATCTACCGTAGTTTCGCCAAGGTTGGTGACCTGCACGAACGGTGCCGGCGAATCCAGAATGTTGGGATTCTCTTTGGCGATCTGCAGCAACAACTGCTGGGCTTTTTTCAGATCATCTTCATAACCAACGCCAACGTTCACTTCAAGACGACGGTTAGGCAGGGTGCTGTAGTTGATGATCGGCGAAGTGGTAATGGTGCTATTGGGCAGGGTGATCATGCGTTCGTCGAACGAGCGCAGCCGGGTCTGGAAGATACGGATCTCGTCCACGATGCCTTCCTGGCCGGCGATCACCACATGGTCGCTATCGCGCATCGGCCGCAACACGATCAGCATTACGCCGGCGGCGATGTTGGACAGCGAATCCTTCAACGCCAAGCCGACCGCCAGCCCTGCTGCACCAAGTACCGCGATCAGCGAGGTCGGCGGTACGCCGATCTCGCTCAACGCGCTCACGAACACCAGCACTAGCAATAACGCATACAACACGTTGCGCAGGAAGTTGGTCAGCGTGATCTCGATACGCGCGCGGGTCAGCGCACGGTGCAGCCATTGGCTGAGCTGTTTGGCCAGCCACATGCCGACCACCACGATCAGCAGAGCCAGCCCCCAATTGAGCGCATAGTGCGCCCACGGGATGTTGGCCCAATTGAACGCCTGCTCCGCGGCCTTGGCGGCTGCCGCTGCCGGCTTTGCGGCGACTGCTCCCGCAGCCGCCGCCAATACCGCAGCCAACAGTCCCATCAGCTCTCGCTCTTCAACTTGCCCAAGCGCAACCAGGTTTCGACCACGGTGTCAGGATTCAACGACACCGACTCGATGCCTTCCTGCATCAGCCATTCGGCCAGCTCCGGGTGATCCGACGGCCCTTGGCCGCAGATGCCGACGTACTTGCCCTTGGCGCGCGCCGACTTGATCGCCATCGACAGCAGCTTCTTGACCGCCGGGTTCCGCTCGTCGAACAGATGCGCCACGATCGACGAATCGCGATCCAGGCCCAATGTCAGCTGTGTCAGATCGTTGGAGCCGATCGAGAAGCCATCGAAGATCTCCAGGAACTCATCGGCAAGCAGCGCATTGGACGGCAGCTCGCACATCATGATGATCTTCAGGCCGTTCTCGCCCTTCTTCAGGCCGTTCTGCTCCAGGACCTCGATCACCTTGCGGCCTTCTTCTAGAGTGCGCACGAACGGGATCATCACCCAGAGGTTGTCCAGGCCCATCTCGTTGCGCACCTTCAACACCGCCTTGCACTCCAGCGCGAACGCCTTGGCGAAGGACGGATCGACGTAACGGCTGGCGCCGCGGAAGCCGATCATCGGGTTCTCTTCGTGCGGCTCGTAACGCGAACCGCCGATCAGGTTGGCGTACTCGTTGGACTTGAAGTCCGACAAGCGCACGATCACCGTGTGCGGCGCCACCGATGCGGTCAGCGTGGCGATGCCTTCGGCCAGACGATTGATGTAGAAGCTCACCGGATCGCCGTAACCGGCGATCTTGGCGTCGATCTTCTTGCGGACGTCGGCGTCCTGCTTGTCGTACTCGAGCAGCGCGTTCGGGTGGATGCCGATATGCGCGGCAATGATCATTTCCAGGCGCGCCAACCCGATACCGGCGTTAGGCAGCTGGCCGAAGTCGAACGCGCGCTCCGGGTTGGCCACGTTCATCATGATCTTGAGCGGGGCAGGCGGCATGTTGCCAAGATCGGTGGTGGTGCGCTCGAACGGCAGCAGGCCGTCGTAGATGAAGCCGGTATCGCCTTCGGCGCAGCTCACCGTCACTTCCTGACCATCGCTGATCATGTCGGTGGCGTTGCCCGAGCCGACCACGGCTGGCACGCCGAGCTCGCGCGCAATGATCGCCGCGTGGCAGGTGCGGCCGCCACGGTTGGTGACGATTGCCGAAGCACGCTTCATCACCGGCTCCCAATCGGGGTCGGTCATGTCTGCCACCAGCACGTCGCCGGCCTGCACACGGTTCATGTCCTCCAGCGTGCGCACCACGCGTGCAACGCCGCTCCCGATTTTGGCACCGACCGCGCGGCCTTCGACCAGGATCTTGGCATCCTTGGCATCCACCGAGAAACGCTCGATCTGGCTGGCGTGACTGCGCGACTTCACCGTCTCAGGGCGTGCCTGCACGATGAACAGCTTGCCGCTGACGCCGTCCTTGGCCCACTCGATATCCATCGGGCGGCCGTAATGCTTTTCGATCACCAGCGCCTGCTTGGAGAGCTCCTGCACGTCTTCGTCGCTGATCGAGAAGGTATTGCGCAGTTCCACCGGCGTGTCTTCGGTGCGCACACGCTCGCCGGGCACCTCCGAATACACCATGCGGATCGCCTTGCTGCCGAGCGAGCGGCGCAGGATCGCCGGCTTGCCTGCGCTGAGCGTGGGCTTGTAGACATAGAACTCGTCCGGATTGACCGCACCTTGCACGACCATCTCGCCCAGGCCGAAGCTGGAGGTGACGAACACCACATCGCGAAAGCCCGATTCGGTGTCCAAGGTGAACAGCACACCGGCCGAACCGACGCCCGAGCGCACCATCAACTGCACGCCGGCTGAGAGGAACACGTCTTCGTGCTTGAAGCCATGATGTACGCGATAGGCAATCGCGCGATCGTTGTAGAGGCTGGCGAACACTTCCTTGACCTTATGCACGACATCGTCGGCGCCGGTCACGTTGAGGAAGGTTTCCTGCTGACCGGCGAACGAGGCATCGGGCAGATCTTCGGCGGTTGCCGACGAGCGCACTGCCACGGCGACTTCGCCGCCGCCGTTTTCGGCGCACAGCTCTTCGTAGGCGGTGCGGATGTCGCGGTCCAGTTCGGGCTGCAGCGGCGCATCGATCACCCAGCCGCGGATTTCCTTGCCGGCGATGGTGAGCGCAGTGACATCTTCCACGTCCAGCGTGGCCAGCTTGTCGAAGATGCGCTTGGACAAATCGTTGTGTGCGATGAAGTCCTTGAAAGCTTCCGCAGTGGTCGCATATCCACCGGGAACCGAAACGCCAAGACCGGCCAGGTTGCCAATCATCTCGCCAAGCGAAGAGTTTTTACCGCCTACGCGGGCCAGATCGACCAGGCGTAGCTCATGCAACCACAGGATATTCTCGTTCAAGCGCGATGCTCCGTAAGGCCATCGCCCTAGCGGGCTGGATGGCCGCGACCGTAGGAAGAAGTCGCTATGATGCAGTGCACAGCGGAATCTGCACAAGCATGAACCCGTAAGTTTTGAACACCAGCTTCAAAGAGGTGGTCTTGATGTCAACAATTCGACCGGTGTTCTACGTCTCCGATGGAACCGGTATCACCGCTGAAACGATTGGGCACAGCCTGCTTACGCAGTTCAGTGGATTCAACTTCGTCACCGACCGCATGTCGTTCATTGACGATGCAGAAAAAGCGCGCGATGCCGCGCTGCGTGTGCGCGCCGCTGGCGAGCGGTACCAAGTGCGTCCGGTGGTGGTCAATTCGTGCGTCGATCCACAATTGAGCATGATCCTGGCCGAAAGCGGCGCGTTGATGCTGGATGTGTTCGCGCCCTTCATCGAGCCGCTGGAGCGTGAGCTCAACGCGCCGCGGCACTCGCTGGTGGGTCGCGCGCACGGCATGGTGGACTTCGAAACCTATCACCGCCGTATCAATGCGATGAACTTCTCGCTGAGCCACGATGACGGCATTGCGCTCAATTACGACGAGGCCGATGTGATTCTGGTGGCGGTGTCGCGCGCGGGCAAGACGCCGACCTGCATCTATCTGGCATTGCATTACGGCATCCGCGCCGCCAACTACCCATTGACCGAAGAAGATCTGGAAAACGAGAGTTTGCCGCCGCGGCTGCGCACTTACCGCAGCAAGCTGTTCGGTCTGACCATCGACCCGGAGCGGCTGCAGCAGATTCGCCAGGAGCGGCGTGCCAATTCTCGCTACAGCGCGGCGGAGACCTGCCGGCGTGAAGTGGCCACTGCCGAACGCATGTTCCAGATGGAGCGCATTCCCACCTTGAGCACCACCAATACCTCGATCGAGGAAATCTCCAGCAAGGTGTTGTCCACGCTGGGGCTGCAGCGCGAGATGTTTTGAGGACGGCGGGGCAGTGCTCTGCAAAGATAGACCTGCCGGTGGCCGGTCGTCAATGCTGCCCGTGCGGCAGCGCAGCGTGTAGGATCGGTCTATGGCGCAAGCACTGAGCAAACTCGAACGCATCCCCAAGTTGAGCCGATTTGGCTGGCTGATGGGCTTGTACGCAGAAAACTTCCAGCACCTGACCCGACTGTTCGCACCAGCCGACCTCGCTCCCGGCTCCTATGTGTCGTCGATTGGCGACGGGCTGAACCTGCGTCTGGATGTGCTCGAGTGCCACCGCTACACGGTGGAGCTGCGGCTGACCTACGACCTGTGCGACCCGGTGACCGGGGAACCCGACCCTTCCGCGTACGTGCGCCTGTACCGCGACGCGCGCCAGGCCGAGACCACGCATTGCTATGTCGGCCGCCGCTGGCAGGACGTGATGGGTATGTTCCCGCCGCCGGCCGAGCTGATCAGCCATCGCATGCGCATGAATACATTCCTCGGCAAGTGGCTGGACTATCTGGCCGAGCGCGGCCATGGCGTTGCTACGCTGCGCCGGGATCACGATTACGTTGCACCGCCGCGCGCCAATTCGCAGATCGGCTGAGCGGGCGCGTCGCTGCCGTCCCCACTCGTTGTTGACGACGCGTCCGCTGTTGATGGCGCATCGGCCATACTGATGTGCTTCGTGTCAGATCGCGTGCCATGCCCTATACCCCTATCGTCGCCACACTTGGCTACCTGTTGTCGCCGGACGGCAGCCAGGTCCTGATGATCCACCGCAATGCCCGCCCCGGCGATCAGCACCTGGGCAAGTACAACGGGCTCGGCGGCAAGGTGGAACCACATGAAGACGTGCTGGCCGGCATGCGCCGCGAAATTCGCGAAGAAGCGGGCGTGGAATGCGGCGAGATGCAACTGCGCGGCACCATCAGTTGGCCCGGCTTCGGCAAGCACGGCGAAGACTGGCTGGGCTTTGTCTTCCTGATCCACAGCTTTGAAGGCGAGCCGAAGGCCTCGAACCCTGAAGGCACGCTGGAGTGGGTGGCACTCGAGCGCATGGAGCAGCTGCCGATGTGGGAAGGCGACCGCAATTTCCTGCCGCTGGTGTTCGATGGCGACCCGCGTCCGTTCCATGGCGTGATGCCGTATCGCAACGGGCGCATGCAATCGTGGACGTACTCGCGCATCTGAGCACATGGGTCCGCTAGCGAGCGCGAGGGTGGTCTTTCCCGCATATCGAGGCTGCGTTGAACCCAGCTGTCGCACCGAGCACTTCTCCACATCCGCTGTGGATGAAACCTGCGCAAGTCTGTGGGCAACTCTGCACGCGCCTTGCGGCGCAAGGCTGTCAAGTCGACTGGTGAAATTTTCGCCAGTAACGATTACTGCGCCGTCCAGCCGCCATCGATGGCGATCGACTGGCCGGTGATGTTGCGCGCGGCATGCGACATCAGGAACGCGACCGTGCCGGCCAGTTCGTCGTACGCGATGAAGGCGCCTTTGGGCATCGGCTTGAGCATCACATCGCGGATCACCGCATCCTCGGCAATGCCGCGCGTGCGTGCCTGGTCGGCAATCTGGCGCTCCACCAACGGCGTGCGCACATAGCTGGGGCACAGCGTGTTGACGGTGATGTCGCAGTCTGCGGTTTCCAGCGCGATGACCTTGGCCAGCCCGACCAGGCCATGCTTGGCCGCGACATAGGCACTTTTGTAGGGGCTGGCCACCAACGAGTGGATGCTGCCGATATTGACGATGCGCCCGTAGCCGGCTTCACGCATACCGGGCAACACTGCACGGCTGAGCCGTGCGGCACCGGTCAACATCACCTCCACCAGCAACGCCCAGCGCTGCATCGGGAAGTCTTCCAGCGCGGACACATGCTGCAGCCCGGCGTTGTTGATCAGCACCTGCGGCGCGTGCGATGCACTGGCCAGTGCACGCACGATGCTGTGGTCATCGGTCACGTCCAGCGCCAGCGCTTCGGCCGAACCGCCGGCGTCGCGCAAGCTATGCGCAGTAAGCGCGGCGGCCGCCAGGTCCAAATCGCTGACGATGAGATGGTGGCCATCGGCGGCCAGCTGGGTGGCGATGCCGCCACCAATGCCGCTGCCTGCGCCGGTGATCAGGATGCTGCGCATCGGGTGTCCTTATCTGGAATCGTGCGCGGCCAGGGGCGGCAACGCTGGCCACCAGACTAGCCGAGTCCTGCGAAACGGTCGCCTGCATGGAGCGCGCGCGTTACCCTTTGCGCCTCGATCACCCCAGGCTGCGCATGAAACGCCATTTCTCGATGCTGCGCGATTTCCAACTCGCTGACTGGTTCACGTTGGCCAACGCCTTCTGCGGCACTGGCGCGGTGTTTGCCTCGATGCGCTTTATGCAGGAAGGCTATCGCGGCGACCTGCTATTGGGCATGGCGCTGATCCCGCTGGCGTTCGTGTTCGATGCGCTGGACGGGCACGTGGCGCGCTGGCGCAATGCGTCCTCAACGCTGGGGCGCGAGCTGGATTCGCTGGCCGACGTGATCTCCTTCGGCGTGGCGCCGGCGGCGCTAGGCTATGCCTGCGGCATGCGCGGCGGCTGGGACTGGTTGGTGCTGAGCTATTTCGTCTGCTGTGGCGTGAGCCGGTTGGCGCGCTACAACGTGACCGCCGAAGAGATCGCAGGTGAAGCCGACAAGGTGCCGTATTTCGAAGGCACGCCGATTCCCAGCAGCCTGCTGCTGGTGATCCTGCTTGCGGTGGTCACTAGCAGTGGCCATATCGGCGAAGGCCTGTGGTGGGGTCAGTGGCAGCTCGGTCCGTGGCAGTTCCATCCCTTGGTGCTGCTGTTTGCGGTCTCCGGCTCGCTGATGATCAGCAAGACGCTGCGCATTCCCAAACCTTGACCGGCACGCAGGGACACACGCGGTAGGATGGCTCGGTGAACAGTCACAGGAAGGGATGATGGCAAGCAGCGGTTCGGACAATGGCAACGAAGACAAGGCGCGCCAGTACTGGAACGCCTGGGGAGATGCCATGCGCCACGGCCAGTCCGGCTCCGCTGCGCCGCCAGGTGCGGTTCCAGGCATGGGGCCGGGCACGGATGCACCGCAGGACTGGCGCAAGGCGATGGATTGGTGGTCGCAGTTGCTGCCCACCCAAGCCGCACCGCAGGCGCAGGAGGCGATCGACCGCTTCCGTGCTCAGGCCGGCGACTGGTTCGGCACCATGCAACAGGTGGCCGCGCAGTTTGCCGGGTGCGATACCTCGGCCAACGAAGTCTCCGATGCCTGGCACAAAGCCGTGCAAGGGCAGGGCGAGCAATTGATGCAGTGGACGCTGGGCTCGTTGCGTGGCGGCAGCCCAGGCGGATTCGACCCGTGGCTGCAGCAAGCAGCGCAGACCCTGGAAAAGTGGCAGCAGGAAAACGCGCCCTGGCTGCAGATGCCGGCATTCGGCTTGAACCGCAATTATCAGGCGCGCTTGCAGACGCTGGCACGCGCGCAGCAGGACTATCAGGCGCAATCGCAGGCCTATGGCGAGCAACTCAAGTCGGCCATTGAGCAGGCGTTCGGGCGTTTTACGTCCAAGCTGGGCGAGCATGAAAGCAGCGGCAGCCAGCTGACCAGCGCGCGTGCCTTGTTCGATCTGTGGATCGAGGCTGCCGAAGAGTCTTACGCCGACATCGCGTTGTCCGACCGGTTCCGCAAGGTGTACGGCGGCTTCGCCAACGCGCACATGCGCTTGCGTGCCGTATTGCAAGAAGAAGTGGAGCAGCTGAGCGAACGCTTCGGCATGCCGACACGTTCGGAGATGGATGCCGCGCATCGCCGCATTGCCGAGCTGGAGCGCGCGGTGCGACGGATGCTGCGCACTGCAGAGAGCCCGGCGAGCAAATCTGCGGCAGCGCCGACCGCAGATCCGGTTGCGCCGTCCACTGCCAAGCGTGCTTCGTCGTCCACGGCGAGCGCAGTGTTCGAAGCAGCACCTTTAGCGAGCGCCGTCAAAAAGACTGCAGCTAAAAAGACTGAAGCTAAAAAGTCTCCGGCCAAACAAGCGACCGCTTCGAAATCGGTCTCCAGGCCAGTTACTGGCAAGCCCGCCAGCAAGCCAGCCGCACGTAAGCCACGTGGAGCGCAGGCATGAAAGGCCCGTTGGGATTCAGCGCCGAAGACCTGATGCAGGAAACCCTGTCGATGCAGCGCAAGCTGCGCGAAGGGCTCAAGCTGCTGCCCGGTGTGGAAGACGTGGATTACGGCGTCACCGAGCGCGAAGAAATCTGGCGCGACGGCAAGGTGGTGCTGTATCGCTTCGTTGGCGAACAGGCGCCGGTGGCCAAGACGCCGCTGCTGATCGTCTATGCGTTGGTCAATCGCCCGTACATGGTCGATCTGCAGGCCGACCGCTCGCTGGTCAAGGGCTTGCTGAGTCATGGGCAGGATGTCTATGTGCTGGATTGGGGCTACCCGGACCGCTCCGAGCGTTACCTCACGCTCGAGGATTATCTGCTGCGCTATATCGATGGTGCGGTGGACCATCTGCGCGCGCAATCAGGTTTGGAAGCGGTCGATGTGCTCGGCATCTGCCAGGGTGGCACGTTCTCGCTGTGCTACGCCGCGTTGCAGCGGCCCAAGGTGCGCAACCTGATCACCATGGTCACGCCGGTGGATTTCCACACCCCCGACAACATGCTCTCCAGCTGGGTGCGCATGGTCGATGTGGATCTGTTTGTCGATACGATGGGCAACGTGCCGGCGGATCTGATGAACGCCAGTTACCTCATGCTCAAGCCGTTCCGGCTGAATCTGCAGAAGTACGTCGGCTTGCTCGACATCCTCGACGACAAGCAGGCGCTGGAAGATTTCCTGCGCATGGAAAAGTGGATCTTCGATTCGCCGGATCTTGCTGGCGAAGCCTTCCGCGAATTCGTCACGCTGTTCTATCAGCGTAATGGGCTGGTGACAGGGCAGGTCACCATCGGCGGGCAGGCGGTCGATCTGCAGGCCGTCGACATGCCGGTGCTGAACATCTACGCCGAACACGATCACCTGGTGCCGCCGGATGCCTCGCGTGCATTGCGTGGCCTGGTCGGCAGCGAGGATTACACCGAACTGAGTTTTCGCGGCGGGCATATCGGTATCTACGTCTCCGGACGTGCGCAGCGCGAAGTGCCGGTGGCGATCCATCGCTGGTTGCAGGAGCGTGGCGGCAACGCATGATGCGATGCGGCGGTGCGATTCGAGCATCCGCCATGACGCCAAGTACGCCGCCGTAGCCATCACGAACTGCTGTCGTTGTGCTTTTTAGACTACGCGTAACGTTTGAAGGAGGCTTCCCATGTCCACAAGTACCTCGCTGTCCCGTTCTCTCAACGATCGCATTATCGCCGGTGTCGTCGGCGGCATCGCGCGCCGGCTCGGTTGGAGTTCCACCCTGCTGCGCGTGTTGTTCGTGATCGTTTCGATCGCCTCTGCCGCATTCCCCGGCATCCTGGTCTATCTGATCCTGTGGCTGTTGATCCCCAATCAGGCCGATTGACGCCCATCTGGCGCGGGTGGTCCGCAGTGCACGTGTTGGGCGCGCTGTGGACGCTGCCCAATACCGTGCTTGGCATCGTGATCGGTGCAGTTGGCAGCTGCTTTGGCGCGCGCCCGCGCTGGTCCAGCCATGAGCTTGCGTTGGTCTTCCACGCTTGGCCGTGGGGGCCGTGGGGGCCGGGTGGGGCGATGACGCTGGGCAATGTCATGCTGTTGAAAGGTGCCTCGCTCGATTTACAGTGCAGCACTTATGCGCATGCCGCCGGACGTTGTCAGCATCCACCAGTGCGTTTGGGCGATCACGAACGCGCGCACGTTTACCAATATATGTTGCTCGGACCGCTGTTCTTGCCGGTCTACTTTCTGTGTGGCGGCATCCATGTGCGCAACCCGCTGGAACGTGCTGCCGATACCTATGCAATGCATGGCCATGGCTGGTGGCCGTGGTGGTTTCAGCCCAATCGCGAGAAACCGAACAGCTCGGACAAGGGATGAGGTTCGCTTTCCAGTTGCGCGCGCAGTAGCCCTGCGCCGATCGCGCTCTAGGTGATGCCGTTGCCGCCGTAAGCCGTTGCGAACGACACGCGCGGCACGTATTGCGCGTGGGCGCCGAAGATCGGCAGCCGCTCCGCAGTTTCGGCGAAGGTGCCGCCCCAGGCGAACACCGGGCGCAGGCTCACATCCGGCATCGTCTGGTGGATATTCTTCAGCAGCGTCTTCAGTTTGCCCATGACACGCGCATCGCTACGTGCGGGGATATCGATAGTGTCGTCTTCGCCGCCGGCCAATACGCGTCTATCCGGCGTGCTGCGCAGGTACACAGACGGGCGCGCGGTTTCCCACATCATGGTGTGCTTGAGCGCTCCCATCTCGCTTTTGGTCCATGCGGTGTCGTAAGAGAGTGGGCGGGCTGCAATTTGATGGCCAAGTGAAGTGAAACGGTCGTGCAGATCGAGCGGACGCGCCACCGTCACCAAACCGCAAACAGCCGGCGTTAACGTGCGTGGAAAGCTCCTCACGGCACGGTCGTTATGCTCGCGCCACTAACGTAGTCACAGTTGTTAACGAGGGTGTGGGTATGTCGATCGTTCTGTACGTCGGTGGCAGCAAAGATGGCGACAAAGGTGTTGTCCCTTACGGGTTCAGCAAGTCGCGTGCGATGACCGATGCCGGCCCGGAGGTCTATGTCGAGCGCATGGTACCGCTGAAAAACGTTGGCAAGATCCGTGTAATGGCGCTCGAATCGTTGCAGGAGAGCATTCTGGTCGAGCGCGCAGCCACCCATTACGCGCGCCGCGTCAGTTGAGCGCATCGGCATAGGTTTAGGACAGCGCTGTCAACGGTTCCTGCGGCGGGGCAGCACTGCGAAAATGCTTTTTTCAGTGAAGCGGTTCCAACCGCGCCGCGCCGCCAGGCACAACCCTCGCGATCTCCGTTCTCACCACGTTCGCATGCTCGATCGCCGCCGCGCAACCTGCGGTCTTCGTACAGCCTCGCAATCCCGACCGCGCCGTCCTGCCCATCATCTCCGGCACGAAGGTTAACCCTCCCTTCGGATTATGCACCGTAGGAGCGGTGGTGGTGCCCACGAGCATCTTCAGCAGGCTGACGCAATACCAGCGCGCCACACGATGGATCCTGCTGGCCAAGCACTGCGCAGCCCTGCACGATACCATTCACATGGGCACCGCTATCGGCACAGTCGTGTGGCAGTCGGGCGCGTCGGACTTCGAGCTTGTGCGGGTATCGCCCGAGCCGGATGCGACAGCGGTGCTGTACTGCGCCTCTCACCGCAGTGCGGCCTTCTGCAATCCTATCCAGAGCTACACGCCCCTTGCGAACAACCAGGTCTTCATGCCTCGTGCCGGGCGGGAGGCGCGACTCGCCGTCACCGGGTGGTCGAACGCGCCGAACGAGCGGTTCTGCACGAGCGGCTGGGTCAGCGGCGTCCGCTGCGTGTGGCAGGGGATCACTCTCGTGCCGGGAATGATCAGGCCGAGTTATGAGCACATCGCTGCCGCCGCCTCGTCCGAGTTTGACAGCCTCGGCAATGGCGACTCGGGCGGACCGGTCGTCACCTACGACCGGCACCTGATCGGGATTATCGCTTCCGGCGAGCACAACGGCCGTTCCATCCTCTACTACACGCCGATGCAACAGGTGCTGCACTAGCTTTACAGCTACATCCTCGCGCCGGCCGATCTGCCTACCGCCGTCGGCGAAGACAACCCGCTCTCCGCGGGCAGCGCGAACGCTGGCTGGGAACTGGCGCCGGCAGGCGGCTGAGGGCTGGGGCGCGAGCTGCTGCCGGATGAAGGCGAGCACGTCGGCGTTCAGGACGTCGGCGTGCGCCTGCAGCAGCTCGTTCGGGTACCCCGGGTAGATCTTCAGCGTTGCGTTGAGAAGCAGCTCGGCCTGTTCGAGGGCACGTGCTGGTAGGGCACGACCTAGTCATCGTCGCCCGCCATGACGAGCACCGGCGCCATGATGGCCTTGAGGTCATGGCTCTGCTCGGCCTCGAAGAAGGCCGTTATGCACTCGTAGTGGGCGAGCGCGCTGCCTCATTCTCTGCCGCCACCAGTGACCCACGAAGGGCGTTGTGCCGTATGGCTTCAGCAAGTCCGGCACCATGACCGCCATTGGCTCTGAGAAATATGTTGCGCGCATGGTGCCGTTGAAGGACGTCGACAAGATCCGCGTGATGGCGTTCGAATCGCTGCACGAAAGCATTCTGGTTGAGCGCGCAGTCACCCATTCCGCGCGCCGCGTCAGCTGAGCGCGTCGGCATAGGTTTACTGCGGCCCTGTCAACGGGTTCCCGCAGCGGGCCAGCACTGCGAAAATGCTTTTTTCAGTGAAGCGGTTCAGGCCGCGCCGTCATGATCGATAGTCAGCTTGCCCAGCAGATCGCTCGCACCATCGCCGACGAGATCGGTGCCCAACCCGCCCAGGCGCGCGCCGCCATCGGCCTTCTCGACGAAGGCGCCAGCGTTCCGTTCATCGCCCGCTACCGCAAGGAAGTCACCGGCGGCCTGGACGACACCCAGCTACGTAATCTAGAAACACGCCTGACCTACCTGCGCGAGCTGGAAGAGCGCCGTGCGGCGATCCTGTCCAGCATCGGCGAACAGGGCAAGCTCAGCGACGCATTGCGCAAAGAGATCGGCGCGGCAGATACCAAATCGCGCCTGGAAGACCTGTACCTGCCCTACAAGCCCAAGCGCCGCACCCGCGCACAGATCGCGCGCGAAGCCGGCCTGGAGCCGTTGGCCGATGGTTTGCTGGCCGATCCAAGCCAGGCGCCGGAAGTGGCCGCTGCGCCGTTCATCAATGCTCACAAGGGCGTTGCCGACGTCAAGGCGGCGCTGGAAGGCGCACGCGCGATCCTGATGGAACGCTGGGGCGAAGACGCCGCCTTGGTTGGCGAGTTGCGCGGTTGGTTGAACGAGACCGGTGTCATTCGTGCGCGCGTAGCCGAAGGCAAGGAAGAGGCCGCTGCCAAGTACCGCGATTACTTCGATCACGTTGAATCGTTGGCCAGGATTCCGTCGCACCGCTTGCTGGCGCTGTTCCGCGCGCGCCGCGAAGAATTTTTGTATCTGGATCTGGACCCGGGCAGCGACGCCGAGGCCGGCCACCAGTACGCCGAGGGGCGCGTTGCACTGAGTGCAGGCATTTCCAACCAGGGTCGTCTGGCCGACCGGTGGCTGCTGGACGCCTGCCGGCTGACCTGGCGCGCCAAGCTACACATGCATCTGCTGCTGGACCTGTTCAACCAGGCGCGCGAGAAGGCCGAGGCCGAGGCAATTGCGGTGTTTGGCGACAACCTCAAGGACCTGATGCTGGCCGCGCCGGCCGGCGCACGCGTGGTGCTCGGGCTCGACCCTGGCATCCGCACCGGCTGCAAGATCGCCGTGGTCGATGCCACCGGCAAGCTGGTGGCCACCGAGACGATCTATCCGCATGAGCCCAAGCGGCAATGGGACCACTCGCTGCAGACGATCAAGAAGCTGTGCCTGCAGCACAACGTTGAGCTGATCGCGATCGGCAACGGCACTGCCAGCCGCGAGACCGACAAGCTGGCCGGTGAAGCAATCGCGCTGTGCGGCGCAACCAAACTGCAGAAGGTCGTGGTCAGCGAAGCCGGCGCGTCGGTGTATTCGGCGTCCGAGTTCGCGGCCAAGGAATTTCCGAATCTGGACGTGTCGATACGCGGTGCGGTGTCGATCGCGCGACGTCTGCAGGATCCGTTGGCCGAGCTGGTCAAGATCGAACCCAAGGCGATCGGCGTGGGCCAGTATCAGCACGATGTGGATCAATATCGGTTGGCCAAGGCGTTGGAAGCGCGCGTGGAAGATTGCGTCAATGCGGTCGGCGTGTTCGTCAATACTGCTTCGGCGGCGCTGCTATCGCGCGTGTCCGGGCTGTCGAGCACGGTGGCGGAAAATATCGTGCGCCATCGCGACGACAACGGCCCGTTCAAGCGCCGCAAGGATTTGCTGAAGGTACCGCGGTTGGGCGACAAAACCTTCGAACAATGCGCCGGTTTCCTGCGCATCGCCGATGGCGACGAGCCGCTGGACGTGTCGGCGGTGCATCCGGAGGCTTATCCGGTGGTCGAGCGCATCGTCGGCAGCACTGGTAAGCCGATCAAGGCGTTGCTGGGCGACGGCAGCTTTCTGCGCGGACTCAAGCCGGAGCTGTTCACCGACGAGCAGTTCGGTGTGCCGACGGTGCGCGACATCCTCAAAGAGCTGGAAAAACCCGGCCGCGATCCGCGCCCGGAGTTCAAGGCAGCCCAGTTTGCCGAAGGCATTGAGGACATCAAGCACCTCAAGCCCGGCATGGTGCTCGAAGGCGTAGTCAGCAATGTTGCTGCGTTCGGCGCCTTCGTCGATATCGGCGTGCACCAGGATGGTCTGGTGCATATCTCGGCGCTGTCGGACACCTTCGTCAAGGATCCGCGCGATGTGGTCAAGGCCGGCGACATCGTCAAGGTCAAGGTGTTGGAAGTGGACGTGGCACGCAAGCGCATCGCACTGACGTGTCGTCTGTCCGACACGCCACCGCCGGCCGATGCGGCAGCCCAATCGCGCGATCACCGCGGCAATGGTGGCCCGGGGCAGGGCCGGCGCGACAGTGGCGCCGGACGTGGTCCGGCGCATGGCAACAGCAAGCTGCGTACCACGGCACCGCCGGCCGACAACGCACTTGCCGCCGCATTTGCGCGCGCCAAGCGCACTTGAGTGATGTTGCCCGGCTGCTTGTTTTGAAGTGATTGGGTAGTTGCGGATAGATCAGTTGTAAGGCGGGGATCTGCGGCTTGGCCGTGTGGCGCTTGCCGCTCGCCAAGCGCATCTGAGCGATGATGCGCGGTCGCTGTCTTGGAGTAGTTGGACCTTGCGAATAGATCGGTTGTAGAGCTACTGATCTGCGGTTTGGCTGCAGGGCCCTTGCCCGCCCACCATCGCGGGACACGCCGCAAGTACGTCCTTGTAGGCTCTTACGCGGCATCCATGCCGCGTAAGGTCCCGCGACGGTGAGCGGGCAAGGACCAGTCGAGATGGTCGGTGTGCATGGTTGCAAGCAGGACATGACGTGCGTTGTTTGGATGACGCCGGGTCCGATCAGCTTCCTAACGCAAGCCGAGCAACAGGCAGGCTTTCAAAGAAACCGCCTCCAAACTCCCTTGTGCGGTGTCCTTGCCGCTTGCGGGACCGTGTGGCGGCATGTATGCCGCCACCGAGCCTCCACGGACGGATTCACGGCGTGTCCTGCGAGCGGCGAGGGCACCGCGCCCTAGGCTAACCAAGCGTTTGATCTACCAGTCTTTTGAACCATCTTAGCCACGCACTCGTCGAGCGGCGCACGACGAGTGGCGCACGAAGCGGTGGTGCATGGTCAGTGCCAGTCGGATGGTGAACCATTTCGCCTTGTTAGCAGCGCTCGGCGATATCAAACCTCGTCCAGTAGCGCGCTCTTCGGCAACATCAAACGTTCGATCAGATCGACCAGACCGGGCGGCTCCACCTGCGCATCGAACCCGTCAATGACGGCGCGGTCGCGGTCTTTTTCGCGTACATAAGCAGTCAGTGCGATCGCCGGAATATGCTGCGGCAGGTCGGCGCGGCCAGAGCGTACCGTGCGAATCAAATCGTAGCCATGGCGCACCGGCATCGCGATGTCGCTGACCAGTACATCGAATTGTGCTTCTGCCAGACACTGCTCGGCGGCATTCACCGAGCCGGCCGCCTGCACCTGCGCGCCCGCGTGCATCAGGAACTGCATCACCGCCTCGCGCGAATCCTGATCGTCGTCGATCAGCAGCAAGCGCACGCCCTCCAATCGCCCATGGCAGTCGGCCGGCAACGGACCGACCTGCATCGTTTCCGCCGAGGCCGGACGTAGATCGCTGACGCCGTGCTGGAACGGCAGCACGATGGTGAAGATCGATCCCTTGCCTTCGCCATCGCTGGACGCACCCAGACTGCCGCCATGCAGATCGATCAGCTGGTGCGAGATCGACACACCCAATCCCAACCCACCCACACGACCTGTCGTACCTGCATCGGCCTGCCGAAAACGATCGAACACGTGTGGCAGAAAGTCGGCCGCACTGCCCATGCCGCTGTCCTGCACGCATAGCCGCAGTCGCTCGTCTTCGATGTCCAACGCCACCCGCACCGTTCCGCCTTGGGAGGTGAATTTGAGCGCGTTGCTGAGCAGGTTGGTCAGCACGTGCTGCAAGCGCCCGGCATCGCCGAAGAACCATAATTGGCCTTGCTTGGGCGCATCCATTTCCAAAGTGATCTGGCGTGCGAGCGCGGCCGGTTGCATCAGTTCCACCGTGCTGCGTTCCAACCCGGCGATGTCGAAATGCTCCGGTTGCAGACTGGTTTTGCCGGACAGGATCGCGCATCACGATGATGGCCATGCCCTTGCCAAGATTGGCCGATTCAAAAATTTCCGACTGCATCAGCCGCGACCAGCCCAGGATGGCATTGAGCAGCGTGCGCCATTCGTGGCTGAGCGTGGCCAGAAACTCGTCCTTGACCCGGCTGGCATGCTCGGCTTGGCCGCGCGCGGCGGTTTCGGCCTGCAGCGACAGCTTGAGCTTGGCATCTGCGCGCGTGCGTTCGATGACGATGCCGGCCAGATGCGATGCAGAGCGCGCCATCGCCTGCTCGCGCAGCGAGGGCAGGTGAGCACGGTCGTAGTAGATACTGAGCGTGCCCAGCACCTGACCATTGCTGTCCAGAATGGGCGTCACGCAGCAGGCCACGATGCCCAGTGCCGATGAAACGGCGTGATGGTCGCTCAAGCTGGGGTCTGCCTGAATGTCGTTGCAGATCACCTGCCGCCCAAGGTAGGCCGAGCGCGCGCAGGGCGGCCCGTTCGGCCCGATCGGCGATGCTTCGAAATGCCCGCAGTACTCGATCGGAAAGTGCGGCGCCGAAGCGAAATTCAGCATTTTTCGGACTTCGTCCAGCACCATCACTGCGCAATACAACGGAATCTCGCCACGCGCTTCCACGCTCAGTGCGATGGCATCCAGCACCAGCGGCAACGGTGCACCGGTGGTGATCAGACCCAAGATGGCACGGTCCGAGTCGGTGGCATCTTCGATGTGTTTGCGTTCGCAGATGTCGGTGAGCGAGCCGATATGGCCCAGGAAACGCCCGTCGCTGGCGAAATGCGGCGAGGCGGTATCGATGCACCAGCGCTATTGTCCGTCGTGGCGACGCACGCGGTATTCGGCAATAAATTCACCGCGCTGCTGCAGCGATTGTTCGAATGTCTCCCGCACGCGCGCGGCATCGTCGGGATGCATGACATCCCACCAGCCTTGATCCATCGCCTGGTCTTCGGCCTGCCCGGTGTACTCGTACCATCGTTGGTTGAAGTCGTGCGGTTGCCTATCCGATGCGGCGATGAAGATGATCTGCGGCAGCGTGTCGGCCAGACGACGCAAACGCGCTTCTCCGGCGGCGAGCTGCTGCCGCGCTTTGGCCCGTTGCATGGATTCCCAGCAGCGCGCCGCGACCAATGGCACCAGTTCGATCTCAGTCGACAACCAACGTCGCGGTGCACTTCGGTGCACGCCGATCGCTGCGACCAGCCTGCCGTGCTTGTGCAGGGGAATGGCTAGCGACGCACGTAGGCCGGAGCGGCGGTACTGCTCCACCACATAGTCCGGTGCACCGGGCGCGGTGGCATCGGTCGTGAACCACGGGCGATTTTCCAGCAAGGCCTCGCGCAGTCCTTGCGCCACTTCCAGCGGGAAATCGCCTTGCAGGCTAGGCATGCCCTGCACGTGGTCGTTGATTCCGTGCATGGTCTTGCCGCCCGCACCCGCCAAGCCGAACGCACAGCGATTGGCCTGCAGATGCTCGCCGAGTAGGCGCACGCTGGTGTTGATGATCTTGACGCGGTTCGGACACGTGCTGTCGCGCGTCCTCGAGCATCAACAAGAAGCTGTCGCGACTCTCGCTGCGGCATTGCTGTGTGACGTCGAATCCTTGCACTAAAATCGCATCGATGCGGCCTTCGCTATCGCGCATCGGCTGGTAGAGAAAATCCACAAAGGTCTCATAAAGCGCACTGCCGGGCGTGCGCTGCAGAAAGGGTTGATTGACGCTTTCGATGATGTAGTCGGGTCCGCGCAGCACCGCCATGAAGACGGGCGATTGATCGAGCGCCGTTGATACAGCTGGCGGCTCGGGGTCTCTGCAGACAGCACGCACGTTGGCGGCATGCAGGCCGGCACATACAATGTGCCCAAGCGTTCGCTGGTGGCATCCAACGCAGGGCTGCACGCCCATTTCGATAGATTCAGTGCAGGATTTGCATCGACATGCACGCCGTTGGAGGCGCGCGTGTTCGTCAGTGTTGCAAGTGATTGTCCGAACGCCGCCGGATGCCGCTCACCCAGCAGCGCGATGCAGGCATCGTTGTAGATGCAGTGCGACGCATTGCCCCAGACCAGCAGCATCGGAACCTGCGCATGCAGACACACCGACAAAGTGGTGCGGAACGCCGAGCTGCTGCGCAACAACATGTCGGTGGCGCATGCGGATGCGCGCAACAACACGGCAGTTTCGCCCGTCTCCGGCAGTAGGCCGGTAAACGGCGACACGGCGATATCCATCCAGCGACCCGCCTGTGAAGCTTCGATCCACGATTCTAGTGGGAACCGTGGCGGTAGCGACGGCTTCCGTACCCGCCGACAGGCGCGGCAAGCGTTCGTTATTTAGATGAGAGCGCGCAGAACTGCGACGTAGCTGGAAACCCTGCGGATTCCGCACAGTGGCCGGGTTCGCTTAGGCGTTGCGCAACCGTGCTGTTCGTTGCCTTTAGGGCACCTCGAACAACCAAGTCGTAGCCGTGGTGACACGCACTGGATGATGACCATACCTTCAAAAAATCAGCGA